>CAYFQC010000037.1:0-13339 GCA_964345155.1 uncultured Actinomyces sp. | reverse complement strand
CGGCACCCGACGAGGCCGTGGCTGCCAAGGGCGTGAAGGCACCGAAAATCAACTAACGACTAGCAGCAGCGGGTGGGCGGATTAGCCGGCAAACTCTGAAGCCAGCTTTTCCGCCCCTCGTGCTACTAGCGTCACGTCCGAGGAGACCAGGACGAAGTCCGCCCCTTCTTCCAAGTAGCGATGCGCGTACAGCGGGTCGAAGGCGTTCACACCCACCGGCTTATCCGCTGCCTTCGCCGCCGCAAATACCCTTCCGACGGCGGACACGACTTCGGGATGAGTCTGCTTCCCGATGAGCCCCATGGACGCTGCCAGATCGGAAGGGCCTACGAAGACTCCATCTACACCTTCAACGGCCAGTATCTCCGCCGAGTTTTCCACTCCTTCGAGCGTTTCGATCTGGACGAACACGCTTACATACTCACTGGCTCTCTCCAGATACCCCTGGACCCTCCCCCAGCGAGCCGACCGGGCTAGGGCGCTTCCCACTCCCCTCACTCCCCGGGGCGGATAGGAAGCCGAGCGGACGACATCTTCCGCCTGCGCCGCCGTGGAGATCATCGGCACCACCAGGTTCTGCGCTCCCAGATCCAGGACTTGTTTCACCGTCACCGCATCGGCCGAGGGCAGACGCACCGCAGCGGTCACCGGATAGGCCGCGACAGCCTGCAGCTGAAGCTGAATGTCCAGCAGCGACTGCGGAGAGTGCTCTGCGTCGATCAGCAGCCAGTCCAGTCCAGCCCCGGCCGCAACTTCTGCCATCACCGGGGATGCGGAGCACAGCCAGATCCCAGCAAGAGGGCGGCCGCCCTCGCCCGAAATCAGTCGGTCACGTAACGTGGGACGAAGGGTAACCACGGGTGTCTCCTTTGGCTGGTCGAGGTTCAGACGAATCGGTTCGCTATGGTCCCCAACGGACCGTAGTCTGCCAGTACGGTGTCCCCCCGTTCGACCCACATTGGCCGGGTGAACGATCCGGCGAGGACGATGTCCCCCGCTTTCAGCACGTCACCATGCTGAGCCAGTTTGTTGGCCAGCCAGGCAACCCCGGTGGCCGGATGATTGAGAACTGCGGCTGCGACGCCCGATTCTTCAATCGTCTGGTTGCGGTAGAGCAGGGCAGACACCCAGCGCAGGTCAACGGCGTCAGGGGCAATCGGCCTACCACCGTAGACCATGGCCCCCATGGCGGCGTTGTCGCTAATGGTATCTACGATGGTGCGCCCTTCCATCTCGATGCGTGAGGACAGGATCTCCAGCGCGGGAACCACATACTCTGTGGCCCGCAGGGCATCGAACACACTCACGCTCGGCCCCTGAAGCTCTGACTTCAAAACGAAAGCGAGCTCCACTTCGATGCGCACATTCGAGAATCGATCGAAAGGTATCTCATCGCCGTTTTCGTAGACCATGTCGTCGAAGATAGCTCCGTAATCCGGCTCGGTTATGCCGGTGGCGGCCTGCATCACTTTGCTGGTCAAGCCGATCTTTCGACCGACGAGCCGGCGCCCATTGCGAAGGCCTCGCTCGACCCATTTGGCCTGCACGCGGTAGGAGTCCTCCACCTGCATGTCGGGATAGCGGGTGGTCAGTAGAGGAATCATCCCCCTGCTGGCCTCGGCCTCGGCCAGCTCGTAGGCGATCTGTTCCAGCTGCTCCTCGTTCAGCACTGGCATGTCCTTTCAGTTGTGGCCACGGGGGAGCGCCACCTCGCGCGCCGCTCCCCCGCTTCCAGGAGTTGGTTACAGCTGGTTACCCATCTTGAACTCTCCCAGCTTCCACTCCGGCATCGACTCTTCGTCGTCTTTGCGGGTGTAGGAGAAGCCATCGGCCCCGATCGTCGTCTCCAATTCGCTTTCATCCGTGCGCGCTACGAGCGGTTGCACATTGCCGTCGAGATCGAGAACAGGAGAGGCGTCGCGGTACCACGACGGGACAACCGGGGTGCCCCACCAGTCACGTCGCTGATTATCGTGAACGTCCCAGGTGACCTTAGGGTTATCTGGATCTCCGGTGTAGTAGTCCTGCGTGTATATCTCCACGCGGTGACCGTCGGGGTCGCGCAGATACAGGTAGAAGGCGTTGGAAACACCGTGGCGACCCGGCCCGCGCTCAATCCGGTCGGACTGGCGCAGAGCACCCAGTTTGTCGCAGATCGACAAAATGTTGTGCTTCTCGTGGGTGGAGAAAGCGATGTGGTGCATCCGCGGACCATCGCCACCAGTCATGGCGGTGTCGTGGACGGTGGGCTTACGGCGAACCCACGCGGCGTAGACAGTTCCGTCCTCGTCCGCGATCTCTTCGGTGACTCCGAACCCGAGATCCTCCATGTATCCGATGGCGCGCGGAACGTTCGGCGTCACCTGGTTGAAGTGGTCCAGGCGTACGAGGGCGCCCGGCGTGTACAGGTCGTACCGCCACGCCAGTCGCTCCTGGTGGTCCACGTCGTAGAAGAACTCATATGGGAATCCCAGTGGGTCCTCCACACGCACGATCTCTCCCATGCCAGGAACGGTTCCGGCAGGGACACGCTCGACCCGGCATCCCATCTCTTCGTAGAACTTCTCGGCCTTGTCCAAGTCCTCCGGCGTGCGCACACGGTAACCGAAAGCTCGAATGGCAGGAGTGTCGCCCTCACGGATGATTAGGTTGTGATGGATGAACTCCTCCAGCGAACGCAGGTAGACCTCGTTCTCGTTCTCCTCCGTGACGACCAGGCCCAGAACGTCCGCGTAGAACTTGCGGGATTCCTCCAGGTCAGAAACAACCATGTCCATGTATGCGGCCCGCAGGATGTCAGGCGCAGGCGAGGTTGGCGTTGGGATGGGTTCTGAACCCAAAATGACGGAGGCGTCCAGGTAGTCGGGCCGTTCTTTCTTCTCTTCACTCATGGGTGCACCTTTGCTTCCTATGCGTTTGAACTGCTGGTGTTGTGGGGCCGCGCACCGACGCTGGTGACGCGGCTATGGGCATGGCGGGGAGGCGCACGACATCGCGCCCCCCTCCCGAACGGGTTTACTGCTTACCGAAGGTCGGATTGTGAACCTTGCCGAGGTTGATGTGGACGGATTGCTGATCCGTGTAGAAGTCGATGGACCGGTAGCCGCCCTCGTGCCCGAGTCCGGACGCCTTCACGCCTCCAAACGGGGTGCGCAGGTCGCGCACGTTGTTGGAGTTGAGCCACACCATGCCCGCCTCCACATTCTGGGCGAAGTTGTGAGCCCGCTTCAGGTCATTGGTCCAGATGTATGCGGCCAACCCGTACTTGGTGTCGTTGGCAAGCTCCAGGGCTTCCGCGTCATCGTCGAAGGGGGTGATGGCAACCACGGGACCGAAGATCTCCTCCTGGAAGATCCGCGCTGTGGGCGGCACGTCAGCGAAAACGGTTGGCTGCACGAAGTTTCCCTCCGGGAACCCTTCGGGGCGACCGCCGCCGGCTACCAGGCGCCCTTCTTCTTTCCCCAGCTCAACGTAACTCATCACCTTCGCGTAGTGCTCCGGGTGCACCAGTGCGCCAACCTCGGTGGTGGGATCAGATGGCAACCCGACTTTCACGCGCGAAGCCTGGCTGGCGTAGCGCTCTACGAACTCGTCGTAGATGTCACGCTGAACCAGAATGCGGCTGCCAGCGGTGCAACGCTCGCCGTTCAGCGAGAACACCCCGAAGATCGTCGCGTCAACAGCCGTGTCCAGATCGGCATCCGCGAACACGACAGCAGGGGACTTTCCACCGAGTTCCATCGACAGCCCCTTCAGGAAAGGCGCGGAGTTGGCGAAGATCAGGCTTCCGGTGGAGGACTCACCCGTGAAAGAGATCAGGGGCACGTCCGGATGCTTCACGAGGGAGTCACCCGCGCTCTCCCCAAACCCATTAACCAGGTTGAAAACGCCGTCGGGAACGCCGGCTTCTTTGAAAATGTTGCCCCATAACGAAGCCGACAACGGAGTGAACTCGGCAGGCTTCAGCACGACACAGTTGCCGGTGGCCAAGGCTGGTGCAAGCTTCCAAGACTCCAGCATGAAGGGAGTATTCCAGGGTGTAATCAGGCCAGCAACGCCGATGGGCTTGCGGTTCACGTAGTTCATCTGACGGCCCGGCACCTTGTAGGCGTCATCGGTCTGGGCGACAATCAGGTCCGCAAAGAATCGGAAGTTCTCGGCAGCGCGGCGCGCCTGCCCCAGAGCCTGCGTTATGGGAAGTCCAGAGTCGTATGACTCGAACGAGGCCAAGCGCTCATCCTCAGCCTCAATGAGGTCCGCAACCTTGTGCAAGATCCGCGAGCGGTCCCGAGGGAGCATCTTCGGCCAAGAACCCTGGTCAAAGGCTTTTTTCGCGGCAGCAACGGCGCGTTCCACGTCCGCCTTCTGGCCGGACGCAGCCTCAATATAGGGCTCGTTCGTGACAGGGTTCAGCACCTCGAAGGTCTCCCCGCCAAGCGACGGCACAAACTCTCCGTCGATGTAGTGCAGGATCTGATCGGGCAGACCCTCCGGCGCCGCGGGCACGGCAGCCACAGTCGAGTTCTCAGACACTTGGCCTCCTTTTTTATGGATCAGTGCGTCATCGACGCACCAACGTCGTTACGGATTAGATAGGCATTCATGGTCGCCGTGCGGTGCGCACGGACGGCGTCTTCGATTTCGCGGGCCGGAGCCCCGTCTTCAATGAGTTCCAAGATGGCGACGTGCTCCCGCACAGACTCCCTCGCCCTGGCGGGCACGAAAGAGAAAGTCGACTCCCGGAGGTTGCCGAGCACGGCCCATTCCGCCTGAACCAGATCGTTCAACCTCTCATTGGGGCAGGCCTCCAACAGGGCTGCATGGAACTCCTGGTTCAAGACGGTGAAGACGCGAGGGTTGAACTCCTCAAGCGTCTCTTTCATCAACTCATTGATGCGCGCAGCGCGATCCAACTGTTCACTGGTCAACCTGGGTGCGCTCAGCGCTGTTGCTGCACCCTCAACAATGGCTAGAGTCTCCATGGACTGGGCGTACTGATTGTCGTCAATCATTTTCACGCAGGCACCTATGTTCCGCTCATAGGTCACCAAGCCCTCAGCCTCCAGGCGTCGGACCGCCTCCCGGACCGGGACGACACTCATATCCAGCTCGCTTGCGATGGATGCCAACACCAGCCGGTACCCTGGTCCATAGTGGCGATCGAGGATCCGCTCCTTCAACCACTCATACGCAGCGTCCGCCTTTGAAGTTGCTGGCGCCTGTTCGCTGTCTACTGTTGCTGCAGCCATTGCTGATACCGTCCCTTCCACTCCACGTTCATGGGGAAGAGACCGTCGATCGGGTTGCCTTCCGCGATTCGCTCCGCCACCCAGGCGTCCGATAGCTCCGCCTTCTCCGCCCCCTCTACCACGTCTTCGACGAGGTCTTGCGGAATAACGATAACGCCGTCGCGGTCACCCACGATGATGTCGCCCGCCTCCACCGTGGTCCCACCGCAAGCGATGCTCCCACCGACTTCCCAAGGAAAGTGCTTCCGTCCTAGCACGGCGGGGTGCGCACCTTTCGAGTACACGGGGATGTCCACGGCGGCCACGGCCGCGTAGTCGCGCACTCCCCCGTCCGTGACGATTCCAGCAGCTCCGAGGGCTTTTGCCCGCAGTGCGAGAATGTCGCCTAGGGTTCCGGATCCACCCTCTCCCCGGGCCTCGATCACGATGACCTCATCCGGCTTCAAAGAGTCGAACGCGCGCTTTTGGGCGTTGTGTCCGCCGCCGTAGCGCTTGAACAGATCTTCGCGGTTGGGAAGGAAACGGAGTGTCTTCGCAACCCCAACCAGCTTCTGCTCCGGATGCATGGCGGCGACGCCGTCAATAGAGACATTGTTCAAGCCGAGCCTACGCAAAGAGGCGCTGAGTGCTGCCGTGGGAAGAGATTCGAGGCGCGAACGCATGTGTTCAGACAGAAGCGGTTCCGGTTCGCGCCCCCACGCTTCTGCGACCTGTAACGCATCTGTGGAAGGAACGTCTCCTATCGTCGGGTCAAATTCACCTTCCCCCTGCGCCACGACGGTTACGAGCTTGCCCGATGCCTCCCCACCGGCGCGCACCTCCACCTCCACGGTGTCACCGGGGACAACGACGCTTGAGCCAGCCGGCGTGCCGGTCAAGATGATGTCGCCGGGATTGAGGGTGAAGTGCTGGGACAGGTCCGCGACGAGCTGCGGAAGAGTGAAGAACATTCCCGCGCTGGAGTCGTCCTGTACCTTCTCTCCGTTGACCCATGTGGTGAGCTGGATTTTCCCGGGGTCAAGATTCTTGGCCGCAATCAGACGCGGTCCAACGGGTGTGTACCCGTCTCCCCCCTTGGAGCGAACATTCGACCCCTTGTCTGCCTTCCTCATGTCATAGATGCCGAAGTCATTAGCCGCGGTGATCCACCCAACGTGGCTCCAGGCCTCTTCCTTCGTCACCCAACGCGCTGGAGTTCCTATCACCAACGCGATTTCACCTTCAAAGGCCAAAAGCTCTGCGCCCGGCGGCCGCGAGATCGCGGAGCCGGACGGCGCCAGCGAACTGAGAGGTTTGAAAAAGTAGGACGGAGACTTGGGCTTCCGACCGCGCTGCTGAGCCCGCGACTCGTAAGAAAGGTGTACCGCAATCACCTTTGTGGGAACCACAGGTAGAAGCGAGAACACCGCTCTCAGATGCTCAGTCTCCATGCTCACTGTTCTTCCTCCGTTGGAATCTAGCGGGTGACGCGACCACTCGAAAACTCGTCGAAGTAGGACCTTGCGCCATATCTAAAATGATATACGATGTGTTCACGAAGGGCAAGCCTAAGGATGTTTGCTCTCATCACGACTCGACAAGGGAGTTACGAGTTATGAGTTCAACTGACTACGTAGTTGGGCAAGGGAAGCCCACGATAAAGCCGCCAAGCCTACGTTCCGTGTTCAAAGAGAATCCCGACCAAGGGCGCGTCGTGTTCGCAACCGTCGTCGGCACCTCGCTCGAATGGTACGACTTTTTCATATACGCTTCGGCCGCAGGTCTGGTCTTCGGCCAACTCTTCTTCGAACCAGCCGGGCCGAGCGCGGCGATGCTGCTGTCCTTTGCGACCGTCGGTGTTTCCTTCCTTTTCCGTCCGCTTGGGGCCGTTATCGCAGGACACCTAGGGGACCGTTATGGGCGCCGATTGGTTTTGGCTCTCACTCTGTGGACCATGGGCATCGCCACTGCTCTGATCGGTGTTTTGCCTACCTTCGAGACAATCGGCATCGCCGCTCCGATCATTCTTATACTGCTGCGCATCCTGCAAGGCATCTCCGCTGGCGGGGAATGGGGTGGCGCCGTCTTGATGGCGGTAGAACACGCCGCGCCGGGACGACGCGGCCTCCTTGGCGCTCCTCCGCAGATCGGCGTTCCAACGGGACTCCTTCTGTCCTCAGGTGTCATGGCCATCGTCGCGTGGCTGGCCCCTGGAGATGCATTCCTCGTGTGGGGTTGGCGAGTCCCCTTCCTTCTGTCGATCGTTCTGGTCGCCGTTGGCTACTGGGTGAGACGCTCTGTTGAAGAGAGTCCGGTTTTCAAAGAGATCGAGCAGAGGCAGGAAGCGACCAAGACGCCCCTGAAGAAGCTCCTGGCCGGATTCGCCCCTCTGGTGCTGATCGCCGCACTGGTGTTTGCTGGCAACGGTGCCGTCGGCTACATGACTACCGGCGGGTTCATCCAGTCGTACGCAGCGAATCCGGACGGCCCCCTCGCCCTCGACCGCCCAGCGATCCTGTGGGCCGTGGCAGGCGGAGCCGCAGTCTGGTTGTTCTTCACCCTCGTCGCCGGCTGGCTGTCCGACTTCATCGGGCGGCGCAGCACCTACTTCATAGGTTGGTTCCTGCAGCTGGGTGGAGTCCTCGCCCTCTTCCCGCTGATCAACCAGGGGTCGGCGTGGTGGCTGTTCCTGGGCCTGGCGCTTCTATCCGTGGGACTCGGGTTCACGTACGGGCCGCAGGCAGCCCTGTACGCGGAGCTGTTCCCGGCGTCGATTCGATTCTCCGGAGTCTCTATCTCCTACGCTTTGGGTGCGGTTCTCGGTGGGGCGTTCTCCCCGCTCATCGCGCAAGCTCTCCAGCAGGCAACCGGATCCTGGCATGCGATTGTCTGGTACCTGGCCGGAATGACACTAGTCGGCTTCCTCGCAACTTTGGCGCTGCGCAACCGCGACCGCATCCCGCTGGGCCCCGACTACGAGGCGGAACAGGAAAGAGGCGCCCTCGTCTGGAATAAGAACTGACCAACGAACCAAACCGGAAGTGCCCCAAGCCCTCGGAAGGCTTGGGGCACTTTCATTCAGCATCAGCGATCAGAAGGCGCGCCTGTGCGGGCGTAGCCGGCGAGAGGCGAACTGTCGGTGTTGGATTGCCCAGCCCGGGACGCATGAGCAGTCGGCAGACTAGCGAGGCACGCGGACAGACAGGAGGGGACAGCCCCGTCGCTGTCCCCCTCCGGCTCCACGCTGTCGCTACGCGCTGAACGGGTTCGGAGTCATCGTGTACTTTGTCTGCAAGTACTCCTCGATTCCCTCCGGTCCCCCTTCCCGGCCCAGCCCCGACATTTTCCAACCGCCAAAAGGCGCCGCGGCGTTGGACACTACCCCAACGTTGAGCCCCATCATTCCGGTGTGCAAAGACTCGATCAAACGTTGAGCGCGCGCCAGATCCTTCGTGTACGCGTACGAGACAAGCCCGTACTCAGTCGAGTTCGCCAGCGCGACAGCGTCTTCTTCAGAATCAAACGGCACCACTGCTAGAACCGGACCAAAGATCTCTTCCTTCAAGATGTCGCTTCCGGGAGCCACATCGGAGATCACGGTCGGCTCAATGAATGATCCCGGGCCTGGGATCGCGACGCCACCAACCCGCAGTTCAGCGCCGCGCGCCTTTGCATCCGCCACCAGCGCCAGAGTCTTTTCCACCGCCCTTCGGTCGATCAGCGGACCAATCGACACGCCATCCTCCGTGCCTCGCCCGACCTTCATGTTCTCTACGCGCTCAGTCACTTTTTCGACGAACTCATCCACGAGCGGACGCGCGACGATAAATCGGTTTGCCGCGGTGCACGCCTGGCCGATGTTCCGGAACTTGGCAGCAATCGCGCCCTCGACAGCAGCGTCCAGGTCAGCGTCTTCGAACACCAGGAACGGAGCGTTTCCGCCCAGCTCCATGGAGGTTCTCAGAACGCCGTTCGCAGCTTGCTTGAGCAACGCCTGGCCGACCGGAGTGGATCCCGTGAAAGAGACCTTCCGCAGCTCGGGATGCTCGATAATCTCAGCCGACACGTCTACGGAGTGTGAGGTCGTGATGACGTTCAAGACGCCCGCAGGTAGGCCTACCTCCTCGAAGACTTGCGCCAAGTACAGCGTCGTGAGGGGTGTGAGAGCCGCAGGCTTGACGACCACGGTGCAGCCCGCAGCCAAAGCGGGGCCGATTTTGCGGGTCGCCATGGCAAGCGGGAAGTTCCACGGAGTGATCAAGAAAGCCGGGCCGACGGGATGCTTCGTCACGATCATGCGTCCCGTGCCTTCGGGGTTCGGCCCGTAGCGCCCATGCACGCGAACCGCTTCCTCACTGAACCAGCGTAAGAACTCAGCGCCGTAGGCGACCTCCGCACGCGCCTCCTCAAGCGGTTTACCCATTTCTATGGTCATGAGCAGGGCAAAATCGTCCTTTCGCTCCTGGACCAGATCGAACGCACGGCGGAGAATGTCGGCTCGAAACCGCGGCGGCGTGGCCGCCCAGTCCGGGAAGGCCGCCGCGGCTGCTTCCACCGCCGCTTTCCCATCCGAAGTCGTGGCGCTGGCAATGGTCTTTAGCGGCTGCGCTGTGGCCGGATCGTAGACGGTTAGAGTCGCCCCATCAGAGGCGTCGATCCACTCCCCGCCCACAAACAGCCCACCGTTTATCCCGGCCAGTAGTTCGCTTTCAGTCTTCATGTGCACTATCCCCTTCCGGGAGGATCTACGTCACTGTCTTGGACTCGTCCTCCGCAGCTGCCGGGCACCAGCGCCCTACCTATACTTATCGGAGCGACATCCGAGCGTTATCGTATACGATCCGTTCGCCCGGATCAACGCATCGGAGCCCCACCCGCGGTTCTAAGGAGTAACAGACCCAGATGGCAGACAGCGCGAAAACCGAGAATCTGGCGCAGGCCCTGAGCCGGGGAATCGAAGTCTTGAAAATCGTGACAGCCTGCCCGCACCCCAGAACAGCTGCCTGGATAGCCGAACAGGCAGGGTTGAGCAAGGCCACCACATACCGCCTCCTGCGCACGCTCGAGTACCACGACCTGGTAATCGCCACAGAGGACGGCCGCTACCAAGCCGGCCCCGGCCTCGCGACCCTTGCCGCCGCCACGCAAAGGAGCTTCCGACAGCTCGTCGCGCCCGCACTCCGAGAGCTGGCCGACGACACTGGTCTAACGGCTTTCGTGGCAATGCAGGACGAGGACGAATGCGTGACGCTTCTCAGCGTGATTCCTTCCGAGTTCGCCACGGCAGTCGCCCAGGCACCCGGCAGCCGCCACTCGATCAACTCGGGTGCGCCCGGCAAAGCCATTCTGTCGGTTATTCCCCGCTCTAACTGGCCCGATCTGCCCGCACTGCGCACAGACGAGGGCGACGGGGCAACCGAGGCGCTGGCCAAGGAGATTGACCGCGTCTGGAGGAATGGATACGCCGCAAGTCGGGACGAAGTCCTCCCAGGGGTGTCCTCCATCGCGGTGCCGCTCCAGGTGCCAGGTGAACGTCCCTGCGCGCTCGCCCTTCTTTACACGGGTGACGACAAGGACGTGCAGGCGCTCGCCGCGACCCTCTCCGAGAGCGCCTCCGCCATTGAGAGGCGCGCCTAGGGTTCCGCCGTCAGGACGTCAGCCTCCACGGATCCAGGATTCGAATCCCAAAACCACGCCGTGCGTTGAAGCGCCACCTCATACGCATCGGTGTCCTATTGCCACGCGCGAACCGATCATATACGATCAGTCTCGATAGACCCGCTGAAGTGGCTATTTTGCTTTGGATGGAATCAACTTAAAGAGGAGTTGACATGCTGTTCCACCATCACGGATACGTTTCCAAAGACCCGCGAACCAAACCCACCGAGGAAGGCCACGAGTGGCCGGAGGAACTGCCTGAGCACATCGACGTGCTCATTGTCGGGGCAGGGCCGGCCGGCATGATCCTGGCTGCTCAGCTCTCCATGTTTCCGTCCATCACAACGAGGTTGATCGAAAGACGCCCATCGCGCCTGGTTCTCGGCCATGCCGACGGAGTACAGGCTCGCTCAGTCGAGACGTTTCAAGCCTTCGATTTTGCTGAGGCCCTAATTCAGGAGGCCTACCAGCTCACCCAAATGAACATCTGGTCCCCCGACCCGGAGAATCCAGAGCAGATCGTGCGCAGCGACATCACGCTGGACGATGAAGCCGGGATCAGCGAGTTCCCTCACATGATTGTGAACCAGGCGCGCATCCTCGATTACTTTGCCGACTTTGCAGAGAATTCTCCTAGTCGTTTCGTCCCCGACTGGGGATGGGAGATGACAGATCTAGTCGTGGAGGAGTCTGGAGAGTATCCGGTGAAGGTGACCGTCAAAGGCACCGCGGATTTCAATAGAGACGAGCAGAGAACGCTCCACTGCAAGTACGTTGTGGGTACCGACGGCGCCCACTCCCTGGTCCGCAAGAAGATCGGTCGCACCCTCCAAGGCACCACATCAAACCACGCCTGGGCGGTAATGGATGTCCTCTACAACTCGGATTTTCCGGACATCCGCACCAAGTGCACCATTCACTCCAAGGCGGGCTCTATTCTCCTCATCCCCCGCGAGGGCGGCTACTTGGATCGCTTCTACGTCGATCTGGGTGAGGTTCCCGAGGACGATGGAGGCCGCATCCGGTCCACCACGGTGGAGGAAGCAATTCGCAAGGCAAACGAGATCCTCTACCCCTACAAGTTGGACGTTAAGCACGTCGCATGGTCATCTGTGTACGAAGTCGGCCACCGAGTCACCGACAAGTTCGACAACGTTCCCGAGGGCTCTGACGAAATGCCCCGCGTCTTCATCGCGGGAGATGCCTGCCATACTCACAGCGCGAAGGCGGGACAAGGCATGAATGTGTCCATGCAGGACACGTTCAACCTAGGTTGGAAGCTCGCCTACGTTCTAACTGGGCTGGGCCAGCCTGCACTGCTGGACACGTATTCTGCTGAGCGCCACGAGATCGCACAGAATCTGATCGACTTCGACCGTGAGTGGTCGACGATGATGGCCAAGAAGCCTGACGAGTTCAAAGACGAAGGTGAACTCGCGGAGTTCTACGTGTCTACACAAGAGTTCCCGATGGGTTTCATGACCCAATACGAGGAGTCTGCGCTCACCAAGAACGCCCACCAGCAGTTGGCTTCGGGTTACCCGGCGGGAAAACGTTTCCACTCGGCTGAGACAGTGCGCGTGGCCGATGGCAACAAGGTGCAACTGGGGCACCTTCACAAGGCAGATGGTCGCTTCCGAATCTATGCCTTCGCGGAGACGGACGGCTTGAGTCCGGATTCGCAGACGGCGCGGTGGGCGCAGTGGCTGGCGAGCGATCCGTCCTCGCCCGTCCTCAAGTACACACCCAAGGACGCGGACCTGAACTCCGTGTTCGACGTGAAAGTGATCTACCAGGATGACTACGCCACGATCAACGTACACAACACCCCGGAGATCTTCCGGCCCGAGGTCGGCCCATTCCACATCCGAGACCTCAACAACATATTCGGCTCCGGATTAGGAACCGACATCTTCGCTGAACGAGGCATCGACAAAGAGGCCGGCGTAGTGGTAGTTGTCCGCCCCGATCAGTACGTGGCGGCCGTGATTCCCATGGGCCAGCCGGAGGAACTATCCGCACTATTTGATGGTTTCCTGGCCGAGAGCTGACGCCTGTTTCCATAGCCAGAGAACCACGCAAGACGGGCCCTGGGACGAAATCCGCCTACTCGGCCGTCCTGGGGCCCTCCCTCATTGCCGAGGCGATGTCCCTTAGAGTCCCCCAGCCGTTCACCGCTTCATCATCGAAGGACAGCCTCGACTGCCTCTCAAGCTCTGCGACCAGAGCCCACATGGGCAAGCCGACCAGGTCCAATTCGGCCAGAGGCGCGTCAAAATCGATCGACCCAGCGGGGCACCCCAACAGCTGGGCGGCCAACTCCACTACCATCTCTTCAGGACCTGCCCCGGCGGAGGAGGCACGCTGAGCGTTCTTCGACTGCGGGCTTGAGGTCTCATCCGGCGGAGCTTCCCCTTCTCCGCCGAAGAGCTCTCCCAAGTCCAGGCCAAGCC
>CAYFQC010000036.1:0-13476 GCA_964345155.1 uncultured Actinomyces sp. | reverse complement strand
GCACGCTATGCGCTTGGTACGCCATCAGGGACTCGAACCCTGGACCCACAGATTATGGGTTCGCCGCCTTAGCTCTTCACCTTATTCTATCAGCGGCCGTGGCGATCCTCCGTGTCGTCGGCTTGCAGTGGCAATCTCTGCAAGTGGAGATGGGGACGGGAAGTAGAGACGTTAGCTGCTGGCGGAGACGGTGTCTGCTGGTGGTGGTTGTGCCTGCTGGTGAAGTGGTTGTGAGCCGCTGAGACGACTCACGGGAGCCGATCAGCGCTCGTGCACCACCCAGGGATTGACCCAGTCGGGCGCCACCAGGCGAGCCAGTGCCTCAAGGTAGAAATAGTCGCCCCAAACAGACCCTTCCTCAACGCCGCGGTTGTGAGGCTTCGAGTACACGCCCTGGCCCAGCAGCGCGTCGGAAGTCTCCGGGTCAGTGGCGTAACTGGTCGCTAGTGCGTCCACCATCGCCACCGCCGCCTGCCGGTACCTGTCAGCATCGGCCTGCTGGTTGGTACCCTGCAGGATGTCCGCAAGTTCCAGTAAGCCCGACGCAGCGATTGCCGCCGAAGATGAGTCCCTTGGTTCCTCGTCCGCCGCGGTGAAGACCATGTCCCAGTAGGGCACCATGTCTGCGGGCAGTAGCTCTAGGTACCGATCAGCGCAAGTGATTGCAGCCTCCAGCATGGCCGGTTGCTGGCTGGCCTGGTAGGCCAGAGAAAAGCCGTAGATACCCCAGGCCTGTCCCCGCGCCCAAGTTGAGTCATCGGAGGCGCCTTGAGCCGTTGTCCCTTCCAAAGCCTCGCCCGTCTCAGTGTCGAACGTGAAGGTGTGATAGGTGCTGCCGTCTTCTCTGATGATGTTCTCCACCAGACGCTCAGCGTGTCTCAACGCCGCATCTGCATAGGTCCGGTCACCGGTTTCCGCTGTCGCCCAGTGCAGGAGAGGCAGGTTCATGAGCGAGTCGATTATCGCGCGGCCCTGCTGCGATGGATCCGAAAGGTCCCCCCACGCCTGAATGATTCCGGCTGGTTCGAGGTAACGCCCCATCAGCACGTCCGCAGCGCGCAGGGCCATCTGTCTTGCATCGTCGCGGCCGGTCATCAGATAGGGAAGTGTGCCCGCAAGGGTGTACAAGAAGCCCATGTCGTGGTGCTCCAGCTCCAGGCGGTCATCGAGCCTTCGGGTAAATGACTCGATGTGTGCGTCCAGGTCGTCCAGGTACGGGCCCGAAGGCATCAGCTGGGAGGCGGTGGCGCACGTACCGACCCAAAACCCCGTGGTCCAGCCAACGTTGTGCCCGTGATATTCCCCGGTGTCTCCTGCGCGCGGCAAGTAGCGCAGCTTGCGTGTGTGGTCATCGGGATAGATGCCCTTGAACTTCGCCATGGTCGAGCGGACCGTGTCCAGAGCTTTTTCCATCGCGCTCGCCAGGCGCTCCGCGAATGAGTCCAGCGAGACCCGTTGCTCCGACCCGTCCGGCCAGGTGACTGCTACTTCGAGTCCTCCCCCTGCGGTGTTGGTCGTGGCTAAGGACCAGTCCAGGGCGCTGTTCTCTAGATCGTTGCGCATAAGCCCAATGAGGATCCCGTAGGTATCTCCAACTCTTGGTTGCACCTCTGCGTAGGGGAATCCGCTGTCAGATCCAAGGAAAGTCGCGTTCTTCGCGGTCATGACGCCAGTCTGGCGGATCGCGCCGCCGGACCCATCGCCGTCCGCAACAGACAGAATCGACGTGACGCCGTCCCCTGTCACCAGAGCCGAGTTTGGCAATAGCTCTTTCCGAACGTGCTCTCCAGACACTGCCCATCCAGACAGGCGCAGCGTTTTTGCCTGTGGCGCTACCGTGAGAAAGCGAACCAGGCGTAACTCCCACGGACCGTGCAAGATTGAGTGCACCACGGCTGTTCCCGCCGCCGCCGACGTCCCTACCAGTCCGGCCCCGAAAAGGTCCTGCTCCTCGTCAAGGTCCATCCACCGTAACAAGTTAAGGGATGAGGCAACGCCCGGCCCCTGGAAGCCAAGGAAGGTGAACCCGCTGCGGTGGGAACCATTCCCATCCTTGTCTAGCAACGAAACGCTCTGGTCGGACGGTGATTCCCAATCCACGTCCCGGAGCCACGGGGCGGTCGCGGAGGAGTAGCCGAACCGCGCGTACAAGGGAGAGTCCGCGCCAGCTGAACCAAGAGCAGCGTTGTCGTTACCGTGGTTCGCGATGCGCACGATCCCGTCGGCACGAGTGGTGGATACCACCCAACCCGGAGCTTCTATTTGGAAGAGCTGGTCTGACTTCGCCGCAGGAAGCTCTTCTTCCGGCAGGGACCAGACGGGATGATCTGCGGGCAGCGCGATGCCCAGGAGTCCCTTGCTGGCCCAGTAGGGGGATGAGGGACCGGAATAGCTCTGCGCCATCTTCGGCCAGTCCTGGAACCAACCCAGAGTGAGCAGGTCGTCCTCGTTGGGCACACCGTGGTCTTCGAAGTGCGCCACCACAGCGGTTGCGGCTGACCGCAGCAACGCCGGATCAGGGTCTTGCACATCAGCGAAGATGCCCGCCCAGAATGGGGCCGCTGCGGCAAACCTGTAAATCAGGCTGCGACCGTAAATCAGTGGTCCGCCCTGACCTCCCAACAAACGGACCGCGTCTGCTAGAAACAGGCCGAGACTGTCACGCGTCCTGGCGGGAAGGGACGGATCGAGCTCCGCGATTAGCTCCTTCGCTCCCTGCATTCGCTCCCACAGCACCGGGTAGAGAAGCATTGCCCAGCCCGCATAGTGATCAAATTTGCGCCCCGCGCCGTCCGTGTACCAACCACCGGGCCGTTCAAAGGACTCATACAGGGCTAGGTCAGTCTTGAAGTCTTCTAGAGAGAATGGACCTCCAACGGAGCGCAAGAACGTCTCCGTGACGATGCGGAACCACAGCCAGTTGTTGGGCGGGTAGTCGTCGTCTCCGACGACCTCCGCCATATATTCGACCAGCTGTTGCTGGGAGCGCTCAGAAAGGCGGTCCCAGATCTGCCTGCGCGTCATGTCGAGCCCAAGGGCAATGGAGGCGACCTCCACGCGGGCCTGGCTGGCTTCTTTGGGGCGAATCCACCGGTTTGGTGAGTTGGGGTCAACGCCTGCTTCTATGCCCGCGGCGTACCAGTCGGCGAGAGCCGCAGCCTCCTCGTCGCCGTCTTCGGATCCCGCGATCCGAAATGCAGCGAGCATGAAGGTCCGGGCAAAGCCCTCCAGCCCGTCGACCTGCTTCCCGCGTCCGCCGGTGGGACCCGGAATGGTGATCAAGGCGTGATCGGGGCTTGCATGCTCACGCGCTCCGGCCAGAAGCCGATCGGCAAGACCAACCAACTGTTCGCGGCTCCGCATATCAGTCTCTCCTCAAGCGTTCAGCTGGTCCACAACGACCAGTGAATAGATAGCGCCCAGACTACGTACTGTGCGTTTCTGTGTCAATCTGTTCTTATCTGTGCCTTTCGCAGAGCGTCAAAAGTCACTCAAGTCTCAAACAGGAAAGCCCGCGCAAGCGTAAATTGTCGGGAAATCGCTGGGATTTCAACGGATTCAAGGCTTTTGGGCGGAACAACAGGACTGATCGTTACCGTTCTGTAATGTTCACTTAAGTTGTGAAGCGATCAATTGTGCAGTAACGTGACGCTCGCAAGCACTACTCAAAGGAGACTAGGAATGCGGCGATCACGCGCACTTCTTACGGGAGCAGCAGCTCTCGCCTCTATCGCGCTGCTAGTTGGTTGCAGCAGCGGTGGGGAAACCGCCAAGCCCGAAACCGAAACTGACAAAGGTGAAACCACCGAAGTCGAAGAAAGTGATGTGAAGGGCGAGATCACTTTCTGGACTGCAGTTGCAGAAATGGGCCCGGTGGTTGACAAGTTCAACGAGGTTCAAGACAACATCAAGGTTAACTACGAGGAGATCCCGAACGGCGGAAACGGCGGTTACGCCAAGATCCTAGCCGCGCTCCAAGCTGGCGAGGGGCCTGACGTAGCAGGATTCGAGTACCCGAACCTGCCGCAGTTCGTGGCTGACGGCCACGTCATTGCCATTGATGACCTGATTTCCGCTGATGTTCGCGGCCAGTACACGGAACAGCTCCAAGGACTGGTTACGTTCGCTGACGAAATGTACGCGATGCCGTTCGACCAGGCGCCCCTGGTGATGTACTACCGCCAAGATCTCCTTGAAGCCGCTGGCATCACGGACGTCCCGACCACCTGGGATGAGTTCCGCGAAGCGGCCCAGAAGGTTCGTGACCACGACTCCAGCCAGTACCTGGTGAGCTTCAACCCGAACGAACCTGCTATCATTGCCTCGCTTGCCTGGCAGGCCGGGGCCAAATGGTTCTCAATCGACGGCGACGCCTGGAAGATTGACATCGACGACGAGCACACCAAGAAGGTTGCCGAATACTGGCAGGGTCTGGTGGATGACGACCTAGTCCTCGTGACCGCCTCGTTCTCTGATGAGTGGACTGCGGCCATGGCTGACGGCACGACCGTCGGTGTCCTGGGCGCCTCCTGGTCCGCGGCTGGCATCAAGAGCCGCACCGAGGAGACCGAAGGTGCAGGCCACTGGATTGCTGCCGCGCCGCCAGCTTGGGATTCACCCGCTTCCGCCTACTACGGTGGAACGACCTACGCCATCACCTCTGGCACGGACAATCCGGAAGCTTCAGCCGTGTTCCTAGAGTGGCTCACCACTAGCCCTGAAGCCTTCGCGGCTCGAGGGGAAGCAGGCTCCACGTTCCCGGCATTCCCGGGTCTCGAGGGTGCCGTTGAGTTCCCGTCCGACTACTTCGCCAACGACATCTACGCTGTTTTCAACGAATCGGCTAGCACCGTCGTTGACGGTTGGAGCTGGGGACCCTCATGGGATACCACCAACACCGCTCTCGCTGACGGCCTAGGCTCCGTTGGCCAGGGTGGCACGATTGAGGATGCTATCGCAAAGACGCAGACCACGACTGTCTCAGAACTTGAGGCAATGGGCCTGTCAGTCAAGTAACGGAATAAGAGCGGTGGCGGCCCTACGGGGTTGCCACCGCTCGCCCTCATTTAGGAGAGTTCTATGGCCCAACTGGCCCTTTCACCGAAGAAAGAAGGCGCTTCTCGTAAGAGGCGTAGGCCTGATGGTGGTGGCCGATCCGCTTCGATCTTTCTGATTCCTTTCTTCACCATTTTCTTTTTCGTCATGGCAGCCCCTATGGTCTATGCCCTGATCAGCAGCATGTTTGGGGTCAAGCGGGACGGACTTGGCTTCGGCGGTAACGTCACTGCCTTTGTTGGGCTAGACAACTTCATTCGGGTATTCCAGAACGAATCTTTCGTCGCTGGGTTCGGGCGATTGGGCCTCTACGTGCTCGGGTACGTGCCCATCATGATCGGGTTCGCTCTGCTCATGGCCCTGCTGCTTGATGCCACCGTTGCGAAAGCCAAACGTCTCTTCCAAGTCCTGCTGTTCCTGCCGCACGCAGTACCAGGGGTTATCGCAGCGCTCATCTGGGCGTACCTCTACACTCCGGGCCTGAGTCCCATCGTCAAGCTCGCGGCTAGCGGGGGAATCGAACTCCAGCTCCTGACGACACGCATGGCGCTTCCTGCCATCATCAACATCGGAGTCTGGGAGTGGACCGGCTACAACGTGGTCATCTTCTTTGCGGCGCTCCAAGCCATTTCAGGGTCAGTGCTCGAGGCAGCACGCATCGACGGCGCTGGTGAGCTTCGCACGGCCGTGTCGATCAAACTTCCTTCAATCATGCCCTCGTTGTTCGTGGTCATGCTCTTTACCATCATCGGCACGCTGCAGCTGTTTACAGAGCCTTACATCCTCAGTAACGCGGGAGCGGCCATACCCTCCACGTTTGTGCCCAACATGTGGATTTACGACACCGCATTCAACCAGCACAACCTCAACCTAGCGGCTGCGGGTTCCATCATCCTGGCTATCATTGCGGCGATTTTGGCGCTGGGCGTCAACTACATAAGTGCGAGAGTGAATAACAAATGAGCGTCCTTCCCGTTACTACTGCGCCCCCGAAACCTGCGCCCAACCGACGTAAGCGCAGGGAGAAACCGAGCACGGTTCGCTCCCCGATCTGGTCGTATTTCACCGTGAATGGCCTGCTGATTATCGGGTCGGCCTACATGCTGTTCCCGGTGCTCTGGCTCGTCTTCTCTTCGACCAAGACTCTCACGGAGCTGTACACGACGCCCGCCTTCTCGTTCGCGACCATGAATCTGTGGGAGAACATCCACAACGTCCTCACGGTGGAGAACGGCATCTTCATCCGGTGGATGGGCATGGCTTTCCTGTACGCCGGAGTCGGAGCGGTTTTGGGCGGCCTGATCTCGGTTATGGCCGGGTATGCCTTCGACAAGTATGAGTTTCGCGGAAAAAAGGCCTGGCTGGGCGTCGTCATGTCCGGGGTACTGATTCCAAATACCGCCACCGTGATCCCTCTTTACATGCTCGCTTCAAAAGTCGGCCTCTCCAACACCGTCTGGGGTGTCCTGATCCCTGTGCTGGCCAATCCTTTCGGCGTGTACCTTGCGCGAGTATTCGCGCAGGGATACGTGCCCAATGAGACGATCGAAGCAGCCAGGGTTGACGGCGCAGGCTCCGTCAAGACCTTCTTCAGAGTTGCGCTGCCGATGATGCTCCCCGGTTACGTCACCATCGGGTTATTCCAGTTCGTAGGAATCTGGAACAACTTCATGCTGCCGTTGATCATGCTGCAGAACCGTAACCTGGTTCCCATCTCGCTGGGTATCTCTTTCTGGCAGGGCTACACGAAGACCACACCGGCCTTCACCCCAATGGTGATTACCGGTTCGTTGCTCTCCGTACTGCCGTTGCTGATTGCGTTCATCCTGCTGCAACGATTCTGGAAGGCGGGACTTACCGCCGGGGCCGTGAAGTAACCACGGCACAGTTTCGGACACATGATTTGCGCTAGGGGCAAGCGGTGCCCCTAGCGCAAAAGTGTTCCCGTCAGCGCGGGCGCGCACAGTGCCCGCGCCTCCACGTTCCGGTCTAGCTGACGGGCTGGCCCCACACTTCGACCTGTGTCAGAGCGGGGAACGGTGAAGGCTCGTCCGACATGATCAGATCGCGAACCACCATCCACTCCGCCACCTGGTCGACGGCAAACGACTGCGGCTGGCCGGTCTTTCGAAGTTGCACGACCTCGGTGTCTCCGTTTGAGAACTCAAGAGTCGCTTCGGTCCAGTAGTTGTCGTGAGGGAAATCCGCACGCAGAGTCAGACGCACCTCATCGATCTTCGCTGGAACGCCAAACTCCACTTTGATTTCCGCATCGGCTCGTCGATTGATGCCCCAGCTGTGGTACGGATACTCACCGTGCGAAGCGTTCGCGAATACGCCATCGATCGTGTTGCGCGCAGCAAACACCGACTCTCCGCGGGTTTCGATATTGGCGCTGGCATGGGGAAAGATCCCCGTCGCACTGGCGACATCGAAGGGGTTCAGCGCCATATTCCTACGTGCAAGAGCCTCTCGCTCGGGCAAGACTCTGGCACTGATCAGATGGCGATCACCAGAAAATGCTTTGGGGGAGTAGACAAGTTTGTGACTACCGAAAGGAATCGGGAAGCTGGTTTCTTTCTCCGTCACGTAAACCGGGGCGGGAAGCATCGCGTCGTCCAAACGCAGCTCCAGCCACACGCCGGGCTCAGTGATAGTCAGACCGATTCGGTCACCGTCTTGGTATTCCGCGCCATACATCAGGTTCACGCACCCACCGGCGTCCGCTGTCGCCACCGTGTGACCGACTGAGTTGTAAACCTTGATGCTAACCTCGTTCACCTTATTGCCTCGTTTCCATAGATCTTCAGGGTGAATGCTAAGTAGTGCCTAGGGGGATGTCCCACCCGCGTCGCCATCGACAGTCCTGCGAGGCGCGGATGACTTCCTGACGCTGAGGCCGGGGGAGAGCAACAGCCGCCGCGCCGGCCAGGCGGGGTCTTCCAGTCGAGTCAGCAGCAGTCGGACCGCTTCCACGCCCACTGAGAATCGCGGTGGACGAACCGCGGAAAAAGGAGGATAAAACAGCGAGGCCAACTCGTCGTCATACGCGACGATGGACAGGTCGTCCGGAATCCGAACGCCCTTTTGTTCGCAGAACTGCATGAACGCGTTCGCCTCAGCGTCAGCGTGGAAGATCAGCGCGGTGGTATTCGTCCGCATCAGTTCGCGGAACACTGTCTCGAAAGCGCGTTGGCCTTCAGCTTCCCGCATGGTCGCCATATCGAGGGTGATATCGACGACGTCGCCGCGTCCGTCGGTCCCGGCTGAGCGCAACCACCCGTCATGCAGGACCGGTCCCGTTGGCCCTCCTCTACCTATGACTAGGCCGATCTTCTCGTGCCCTAGCTCTCTCAAGTGCGTCACGGCGAGTTCCACGCCGTGCTCGTGGTCGGAGACGACCGAGTCCACTACGAAGTCCTGGTAGTCGTCCGGCATACGCCGTTCAACTAGCACCGCTGGGACCTGAGTCGAACTGAGGGCCGGCACCAGTTCCTTTGCGCCGACACCCACGTTCACAGTCAGCAGCAGCCCGTCCACCTTTTCTACGGAGGTGAGTCGCTCAATTTGCTCAAGGTCGGCCTCGAGCAGGTCATAAATGGACTCTCTGAGGATCAGTTTGGCCCCGGCGGCGGTAGCCGCTTCTTCAGCCCCTCGCACGACTTCGGGCCAGTAGTAATCCAGCCGAGGAACAATCATGCCTATCGTGCGTGAGGGCTGCTGGGCGGCGTAGTCCGCGGTGTCAGTTGCCTCAGCTCGCGGGCCGCCTGGCAAACGGATGCCGCCGCGGATTCGGTCTGCCTTGCCTTCGTCGGCGAGCAACGCAATGTCACGGCGGATGGTGACCGGCGTTACGCCCAGCTCCCGAGAAATATCGGACACGCGAAGAGTTCCGCGCTCCTCAAGCTGCTCGAGGAGCTTCTGTCTGCGTTCCTCAGGTAAGTAGTTCACTGGTGCCCCCTACGGGTTCGCGCCATTCGGGCGTGTTGGCGACGTGCCGAGCCTTCCCTGCCACCAGTCGAGGGGCTCCGCTGCTTCGATGCCAATACTGCCAGCACGTCCCCCAGATCGCCCGGGTCGAGCAGCAGAGCTCACTTCGTCTGGCGAGAAGACCCGCGTGTTCCGTTAAGTCCGTGAGTGATTCGTTCAAATCCCAGACTACACGGCTGCATCCGAAAGGCCGCGAGGCAGCAGGCCCTCGCTCTTCTTGCTCAGATGTGCCCGCCACGGCTCTGAAGCTCGAACGGGTTGATCTGCTTTGTCGGCGCACGTCAGGCGGGTTCCCTTCCGGGCGTAGCTCCATCTTGCTGTTACGTACATATTGACACAGAAACGATCATCAAGCTACTATAAAGGTACATTTCAGGCGGTTGCTCCTCATTAGAGCAACGGCAGTGAGCCAAAGTCGGCTTAGTTCCGGTCGGCGGCTCCGCCAACAGTGGAGAGGAATCTGAAGCAGCTCTATTTGTACCGGGCCTGAACTCTGCAGCCCCTTCTCATTGCGGCGCTAACCGCACCGGGGCCCAACGAAACCTCACGAGAAAAGGAAAATGATGCAAGTACGACACTCGACACACCCCAGCCAAATCCCCGGTATGACCACCGATGAACTGCGGGACCACTATCTGGTAGAAACCATGTTCGTGGACGACAAGATTGAAGGCGTCTACGTCCATGACGACCGTGTCATCATGCTGGGGATCACCCCCGCAACCGAACCGATCAAGCTCGAAGCGTTCCCTGAGCTGCGCACCGACACCTTCTTCGAGCGCCGTGAAGCTGGCATAGTCAACGTCGGCGCCCCGGGGGTTGTCACGGTTGATGGCGTCGAGTACCCGATGGAGACTAATGCCGTTCTCTACATCGGCCGTGGCTCAGAAGAGGTTGTGTTTGCCTCAGGCGATGAGGGCACGTCAAAGTTCTACCTCTACTCCGCTCCCGCGCACACCACGTACCCAACGGTGCTCAAGGAGCCCGGGACCGGAAACACGCTGGAGCTAGGCGACCAGGCGAACTCGAACCGACGCAGCCTGAACCAGTACATCTACCCGGGCGGTGTCGACTCCTGCCAGGTGATGATGGGAGTGACCCAGCTGCACGAGGGCTCCATGTGGAACACCATGCCCGCCCACACGCACGATCGCCGCGCCGAGTCCTACCTATACTTCGGAATTCCTGAAGATGCCCGCGTCGTGCACCTCATGGGCGAGCCGCAGGAAACGCGCCACATGATCGTCGCGAATGAACAAGCGATCATTTCGCCATCATGGTCGATCCACTCTGGTGTCGGCACCGCCGCGTACACCTTCGTGTGGGCAATGGCCGGTGAAAACATGGACTTTGATGACATGGACCCGGCTCCGATCACGGAAATGAAGTAGGTCTAGTCGTGAGCCAGTTCCTTGACGAACTCTTCTCCCTGGAGGGGAAGACTGCAGTCGTTACCGGAGCTTCCCGGGGAATCGGCCTTGCGATAGCGGAGACTCTTGCGAAGGCTGGTGCCGACATCATCGGTGTTAGCACCAGTCAGCAGGGGCCCGAATCCGCTCTCGCGCAGGCCGTTGACGCTGCAGGCCGAACATTCCACTCCTTTGCTACCGACCTTTCGGACCGCGACTCCGTTGAGGAGCTGCTGCGGAACCTCGAAAGCTTCACGGTAGACATCCTGGTGAACAACGGTGGCACCATTCGCCGCGCCCCGGCCGTGGAGCACTCTGACGAAGACTTCGACTACGTGATGGAAGTCAACCTGCGGTCCGCGTGGACTCTGTCCCGCGCTCTGGGAGCCAAGATGATCGAGGCGGGTGGGGGCCGCATCATCAACATGGCCTCGATGCTTAGTTTCCAGGGCGGAATCAACGTGCCGGGATACACCTCCTCCAAGGCCGCCATTGCGGGTCTGACGAAGGCACTTGCCAACGAGTGGGCACCGCTGAACGTGAACGTGAACGCGGTGGCCCCGGGCTACATTGCCACTGACAACACAGCCGCGTTACGGGCGGATAGCGTGCGCAGTGCTGAGATCCTCTCGCGTATCCCCTCCGCACGATGGGGCGACGCAGCGGACATCGGCGGAGCGGTGCTGTTCCTGTCCTCGAACGCAGCCAACTACGTCCACGGAGTAGTCTTGCCGGTGGATGGCGCCTGGTTGGCGCGTTAATGCAGGCGGGGGGGAGACCGTGACTTTTGAAGAGGACCTATACGGCAGGCGCGTCATACCCGTCGTGGCCATCCGCGACGAAGCACACGCGGAAACATTGGCCGCAGGGCTCGTAGCGGGCGGTCTTCCGGTTGCTGAGGTGACTCTGCGCACGCAAGCGGCTCCCGCGGTTATCCGCGCACTGGCGAAGCGCAACGACGTCCTGGTTGGCGCGGGTACCGTGTGCACCGCTCGCCAGGTTGACGAAGCCTGCGACGCGGGCGCAAAGTTTCTGGTCTCGCCCGGCCTGAGTAAGGCCGTGGTGGCCAGAGCCCAGGAACGTGGCGTTCCTATCCTTCCCGGCGCGGTTACCGCTACTGAGATCATGGCGGCGCAGGAACTGGGGTTGGAGACGCTCAAGTTCTTCCCCGCAGGGACCTCGGGAGGGCCGGGCGCACTAAAGGCGTTCAGTGCACCTTTCGCTGGTGTCCGTTTCGTCCCGACCGGCGGTATAGGTACGGCCAACCTTCAGGACTACCTCTCTTTGCCCAACGTCGTGGCTGTCGGCGGATCATGGATGGTTCCAGGCAGCGCATTGGAAGAGGGCAACCCGGACGTGATCGCTGAACTGTCACGGGAAGCGGTGGACGCCGCCTTGCCCGCCCACAGCTAAACAAACCCACATAGCCGCACCAAAGAGGAGAGCAGCCAACATGGTAGATCCGGCAGGCCACGCCGACCTTCCACTCCGCACGCCCGAGTCGTGCACGTACGACATTGTTTCGCTGGGCGAGGTAATGCTCCGCCTTGACCCCGGTGAGGGCCGTATCCGCACCACCCGCAACTTCACGGCCTGGGAGGGTGGCGGCGAATACAACGTAGCCCGCGGACTGCGCAAAGTTTTCGGCAAGCGGGGAGCGATTGTCACCGCACTTGCGGACAACGAAGTCGGGCGGCTCGTTGAAGACTTCATCATGACGGGTGGGCTCGACACGCAGTTCATCCAGTGGGTGCCCTACGACGGCATCGGTGAAGCCGCGCGTAACGGCCTCAACTTCACTGAGCGTGGTTTTGGCCTGCGGGGAGCGGTTGGAGTGTCCGACCGCGGGCACACCGCGATCTCACAAATGAAGCCGGATGCGGTCGACTGGGAGTACCTCTTCGGCACACTCGGAGTGCGCTGGTTCCACACGGGAGGAATCTACGCCGCCCTGTCAGACCAATCTTCCGAAACAGTGATTGCCGCAATCCGCGCCGCGAAGAAGCACGGCACCATCGTCTCCTACGACCTGAACTACCGTCCTTCCCTTTGGGATCGCCAGGGAGGTCAGTCGCGCGCACAGGAAGTGAACCGCACCATCGCTCCGCTCATTGACGTGATGATCGGCAACGAAGAAGACTTCACCGCCTCGCTCGGCTTCGAAGTGGAGGGCGCGGGCGAAGATCTCCAAGACCTCGACATTGCTGGGTTTGTCGGCATGGTGCAGAAGGTTGCCAAGGAGTACCCAAACTTCAAGGTCATCGCGAACACGATTCGCACCGTCCACACTGCATCCGACAACGACTGGGCCGCCATTGCTTGGTCGCCGGCTACAGGAGTGGTGCGTTCGACGTGGCGCGAGAACGTGGAAATCCTCGACCGGGTAGGAGGGGGAGACTCGTTCGCTTCCGGCCTCATCTACGGGCTGCTGGAAGAAATGCCGCTGGTGGATGCTGTCAACTACGGCGCCGCGCACGGAGCGCTGGCACAAACCACCCCGGGTGACACGTCGATGGCCCGGCTCGAAGACGTACAGAACCTGGCAACCGGAGGTAGTTTCCGCATCGTCCGCTGACTTACGGCCGAATCGCCGTTGCCGCGTTACTGTTCTCCACGCCCGCGAACTCAGTTTGGTCCGCTTGGTACGCCGTTGCGTAGTTACATGTTCGGAACGTCGTACATAGGGTGGAATCTGAGCCGCCGGGGAGCGGCGGTGGGGAGCATCCGTGCGCTGGGCGGCAGAGGCAACTGAGCAGAGCGGGGTCGCCGTTGCCGATCTGACGGTCGTTTACGGCACCACGGTTGCCCTTGACCGCGCCACCTTCAAGCTGGAGCCGGGCTCCATCACCGGTGTTCTTGGACCGAATGGTTCGGGCAAAACGTCCCTGCTAAAAGGCGTGCTTGGTCTGGTCAAAGCCCAGCAGGGCAGCGTTTCCTTCGATGGCTTGCCGCTGTCGCGCGTCCGACGCAACCTTCTTTGGTGTGACACCAAATGATCTCATGCCTAGCCCCGACGGACGTG
>CAYFQC010000035.1:0-13677 GCA_964345155.1 uncultured Actinomyces sp. | reverse complement strand
TAGAGCACCGCTCTCCTAAAGCGGGTGTCGTACGTTCGAATCGTATCGAGGGCACAAAGACCTTTCCAAGGAGCCCCCGGAATGGGGGCCGCGGTCCTGGCAGACTGGGACCATGGGGAAACGCAAAGTGCTGGTCGTCTACGGCGTGCGTCCTGAAGCGATCAAGGTTGCGCCCCTCATCGCGCAGCTGGAACAACACCCCAGGATCGACGTGGTCCCTGTCGTTACTGGTCAGCGCGGCGAAGGGCTCGACCAGCTCAACGCGGCATTCGGGATCTCCCCGAGATTCGACCTGGACATCGCAGAGACCGGCGCGACCCTATCCAAGGTCTTTGCTGCGACTGTCGAAAGCGTCGACGGCCTGATTGAACAGGAACGCCCTAACGCAGTTGTGGTGCAAGGGGACACCACCAGTGCCGTGGCAGCGGGACTCGCTGCCTTCCACCGGCAAGTTCCGCTGGTCCACTTGGAGGCTGGTCTGCGGTCCGGCGACATTTCCTCGCCCTTCCCCGAAGAAGCAAACCGCCTGCTTCTTTCCAAGATCGCGACCCTCCACTTAGCACCAACGTCTGCCAGTCGTGACAACCTATTGCACGAGGGAGTGCGTCTTTCCGACATCCGCGTCACCGGCAACACCGTCATCGATGCTCTCCAATCTGTTGTTTCTAGCCGCGACGTAGTCTCAGACCCAGAGCTGCAAGCACGCCTGGAAACTGCCAAGCGCGTGCTGTTGGTGACTGCTCATCGCCGCGAAAACTGGGGAGCGCCCATAGAGAACATCTCCGATGCCCTTCGGGCTATTGCTGAAGCGAACCCAGACCTCACCATCGTTTTCCCGATGCACAAAAACCCACTGGTTCGCGAGAAAATCCGCTCCCGACTTGAAGGACTTCCCAACGTCGCTTTAGTCGACCCCCTCAGCTACGCAGATTTCGCCGTGCTGATGGCGCGCTCCTACCTGGTCCTCACCGACTCCGGCGGGGTCCAAGAAGAAGCACCCAGCCTAGGCAAACCCGTCCTGGTCATGCGTGAGAACACGGAACGTCCAGAGGCGCTAAGCGCCGGGACCGTGAAACTCATTGGAACGAACCGGGATCGGATCATCAAAGAGGTAACCACCCTGCTTAGCGACCAGAGGGCTTACCAGAGGATGGCACAAGCCACGAATCCCTACGGCGACGGCAAAGCCGGCATCCGCGCCGCCTCCGCCATCAGTTCCCTGCTCGGCGTCGGCCGCCCTATGCCCGATTTTCGGGGCTGACTGCAGCTTGCACGGCAAGCCTGCGCCCGCTTGCGGGCCAGGTCGTTAGTCTGACTTTGTGGTGTCAAGTTTCTTCTCTAGACGGCGGGCCGACGAAAGACACGGCGAGGTCGGCGACCGCGACTTTGCGGACGCCGAGCCAGAACTGCCTGCGAACCAACCGGGTCCGGCGGCGCCAGAAGAGGCGGAGCCTCTGCCTACCCTGGGCGATTCGATCATCGCCTGGCGACGTAGCCTAGCGCGGACACTCCAGGACGAAACGCAGGAACTCCGGGATCTGCGCGTTGCGCTAGAAGATGCCCATCCGGGGGGTCTGGCGCAGCTCTACGTCGACCACCCGACCAGGCTCCCAACCCTCATCCGTGAACCCCACTCCCTGAAGCGTGCGTCTGACGGCATTTCAAAACTCCGCAAGAAGGTTGGGGACTTGCGGGGGCGTTACGGGAAAGGTGACGTCCAGCTAGCGATTGGCACTGCGACCTGGGATGGTTCAAGCAGCGAAACTCCGGTGCTCATGAGGCCCGCAACCATTGCGGAAGACATCGACGGTGCACTAACTCTTCAACTCCTGCCCGGGGTCGAGCTTTCAAGCACCCTGGTCAGGAAGATCAGCGAATCCGGCGCTGGTCTTGATATGAGCGCACTGGCAGAAGCCATGAACGGTCCCGAAGGCTTCTTGCCCGCCGCCGCTTTGGAGGTGATCCGCGAAGCGGGCATCGGTATCCCCGGCTTTGCGGTGCGGGAGGGGCTTGGCCTTGGGATCTATGCGCACCCGGCCGCCCGCATGTACCAGGAGCTACAGAGGCTAGAAACTCAAAGCGTGAGCCCGGTGGTCCTGGCGCTCAGCGGGGATCGGGCAGCCCGGGCGTCCCTCCTCGCCGGGAAACGCGAACCGAACTTAGCTGACCGCGATCCCTGGCATGAACTGGGGCTTGGGGACCAGTCCCCGAAGACACTTGAGGTTATTGAGCAACTGGAGGCAGGGCTTTCAGCGGTCGTGTTGGCGCCTGGCGGGGTTGGGCAGAGCGCAGCGCGTGCCTCGATCGCGGCAGCGCTCACCAGTTCCGGCAACACTGTCGTAGTCGTCGTGAGTGGAGCCGAGGAACACGCGGAGCTTCTTCGCACTTTTGAGGAAGCGGGAGCACGGTCGGTGGTCGCGGACCTCTCGGTCTACGCGGACCAGGCGGCGACTAGGGAACAGCTCACTCAGGCAGCCTCGGGCGACTTCTCACTGCCACCCGACCCGGAGCTCAACTCGGACAGAGTCAAGCTGGAGCGCGCCCGCACGGCCCTAAGCGACCACACTGCGGCGCTACACGAAGACTTCGAGCCCTGGGGCGTTTCCCCGTTTGACGCGCTTCAGGTTCTCACAGACCTGACTTCGCTCGCAGACCCTCCCTCGACCTCCCTGCGTTTCCCCATGGAAACCCTGTCTACTTTGGCAGTGGACGGTGGGAAGCGCGCAGGCGAGCTGTTGGAGCAAGCATCCGCGCTCGGCTTGTTCCAGCCTGAAATGCCCGTCAGCCCGTGGACAGGTGTTGTGATTGAAGATCCCACGGAGGTCAGCGACGTTTTGGCGGCGCTGGGCCGGCTGGATGAGCAAGCATTCCCTGCGGTCCGCATGCAGATGGCTGTCGCCCCAGCTCAAACCGAACTCATCGGCGCACTGACGCTCAGCGAATGGGAAGACCAGCTGGAGTTGCTGATTCGCGTACGTGACACGCTGGACATCTTCGTGCCGCAAGTCCTTGAACGCTCCCCCGCAGACATGGTCGTTGCCACCGCGCCGAAGCAGTGGCGGAAAGCGCGAAACATCAACCTTAAGGGCAGTGCGCTGCGTTCTCTCCAGAGGCAGGCGAAAGATTCTGTGCGCACCGGCGTCCACGTGAAAGACCTCCACGCCGAGCTGGTCTCAGCTCAGGCTGTTCGTCACCAGTGGACTAAAGCTCGCTCATCTGCGGACTCATTCCCGGCGGTCCCCGAGAACCTTGAGACATTGCAGGCTTCCCTCAAACAACTGCATGAGGACCTTGAGAAGGTCAAGCCCCTGCTGGAGCCCGTGTACGGAGAACTCGAGTCGCTGCCGGTTGACGAGCTCGCGGGGATCATTTCCGCTCTTTATGAGGACCCGGAAGGGGCTACACAGATTCCGGAGCTGCTTGGCGTTCTAGATGAGTTGGACGCGTTGGGCTTGCACGACCTGGTGATGGACCTGCGCGCTCGCGGAATCGATGGGGCGAGCCTGGGGCTGGAGCTGGACCTCGCGTGGTGGGCTTCAGCGCTGGGGTTCATGCTTGCCGAAGACCCAAGGCTTGGAGGGTTCGATCCCGCGATGCTCACAGGTCTGCTTGAGCAGGCCCGTCAACTTGACGCCCGACAGGTGGATTCCCTAGGAGCCGCACTTGAACAGCGAGTATCAGCGCGCGGCCTGGACACGCTTGCTCTCTACCCTGAGCAGCAAGAGGAGCTTTTGGCCAGGCTGGGTGCAGGCGAGACACCTCGGGACCTGTTTGCTTCGATGGCCCTTCCTTGGGATTTGCTTCCTGTGGTCGTCTGCGGTCCGGCCCAAGTGCTAGACCTGGTCCAGCCGAGCCGCCCGGTGGGTTCGCTGGTCCTGGGAGACCTGCCCAACGTGACGCCGGGGGAGCTGGCGCCACTACTTGAGCGGGCAAGCCAAGTAGTCGCAGTCCTAAGTTCCCGTGGAGGCCCTCCAGGTTCGGCCGCAGCAGCACTGGTGGAGGCGTTGCCGCGCTTGGATCTGCCGCGTGAAAGCGGCGGTCCGGGGCACGTGTTCACGGAGATCCTGGCCCTGCACGACGGTGCGAGCGACCAGCTGATTGTGCCTTCTCCGAAAGCGACAAAACCCTTCGATTTCGTGACAGTGGACGGACGGGGCCTACCAGCTCCTGGTGTCCATGCGATCGAGACGTCAGCAGCTGAGGCAGCCGCGGTTGTGGAGCTGATGGCAACGGCACTTCGCGATCACCCCGATCAAAAGCTGGCTGTTGTGGCTTTCAGCCCACGGCACGCGGAGAACTTGGCGCTTGCCGTGCGAAAACACGGTGAGGACTACCCGGAGTTTGCCGACGCGGTTGCCGCGGCTGGGGGCCTGCCTTCACTCCTCAAGACACCCGCCGACCTCGCCGCTACACAAGCTGACCGGGTGATTGTTTCGGTTGGTTTTGCAAAGACTCCTCACGGTCGCGTCATCCACGATTTCGGTGCTCTCTCTACGGACGATGGCGTCGAAATGATGCAGGACTTAGTACAGGGGTTGCGTGGTGACGTGACCATCGTTTCCTCGCTGCGTGCGGGAGACGTGGATTCTTCAAGGCTCCGCCACGATGGCGCACGGATCCTCATCGACATGCTGGCGGCGGCCGAGTCCGGGCTGACCAGCCTCCCGGTTGCTGAGGATGACCAGGAACCACAGGCCCCACCACATCTGCTAGTGGACCTTGCGGAGCGCCTCCACAGGCTTGGTCTCCGCGTTGTTCCTAACCTGGGCGTTGAGGGCGGGCTGGTGATCCCCCTTGCGATCGGTCACCCCGAGGTGCCCAACGAACTCTTGGTGGCTGTTCTCACCGACGACGACTCATACATCTCTGAGCCTTCCCTTCGGGTCCGTGGCAGGCACTGGCCTCAGCTGCTTGAAAAGCAGGGGTGGAAGGTTCACACGGCGCTTTCCATGTCGGTCTTTATTGACCCGAACAGGGAAGCACAAGAGATTGTCCAGCTTGCTTTGGATGCTGTCGACGAGTACTACACGCGCCTGGGTTTGCCTCACACTCCCGCGGCTGCACGCGCACTGGGAGTCCCGTTTGTTGGTGCGGGGGCTTCTGCTGACAGCCCGGAGAATCAGGAAGTGGGGGAGCCCGATACCGGACGCGTCACTGAACTTGACGTAACAGGGACCTTAGCGATCCTCGACACCGGCCCCGGGACGCAGGAACCCCTGGACGTCTGGGCAAGCGAGCTTGGGGAACTCGACTCCGTCAAGCTTCGCGGCCCAAGGCCGCCTTACGCCAGTGGCCTACCGCTAGCTGCCTACAGCGACGATCAGCTTGACGAAATGGCCAGGTGGATCCTACGCGACGGGGTCAGCAGGGACGACCAAGAAATGGTCGACGAACTGCGGGAGGAGCTAGGGATCACACGGAGAGGCGTGCAAACCGACGCTGTCCTGCGAACTGTGGTGCGTCGTGTCCGGAACTGACACGGAAGGTTCCTCGCAAGAGGGAAGAAAATCGACAAAGGTTTCGAAGCGTCGCGCAGCCTTCTACCTTTCACCCGTGGACCAGGCACTAGTGGACTCCGGCGAGATAGCTGACCCTCTGGAAGCGGTCGCTACGCCGGACGGCTTTCGGCTAGAACGTGAGGGATCTTCGCGGTCCGACTCGAATGACCAGCGCCTAATAGAGGACGTCCCTCCACACTGGTGAGGGTTTCCGGTTCTTACCCGGAGGTGCGGACCAGGTGGACAGCGCCCGAGTGGGCTGCGCACAGAACGTCCGGGACCGCAGTTTCCGAGACGGTCAGGGTCACGAGGCTTCCTGAGTTTCCTGACAGCATTGATGATTCTGCAGCGTTCACAGCCTGGACCCTTGCGTGTCGTTCCAACAGCTCAACCGCGCCTTCCGCGAGTGTGCACGCTTCGGGCGGCCCCCAGACCTGCACGCTGTCCCCAGCCTCTACTCCGAGTGCTCCTGGTCCAAGTTCCAGTTGAATGGTGGCACTCCCGGGGGGAAGGATGTCTGCTTTCGACACCAGGTTGGCACGAGTCAGAACCGTCCCCCGCGGTAGCGGGTGTGGCGCTACCAGACCACTGAGCTGCTCCGGCTTGCTCAGCGCACCATCGGGAGTCGCGCTGGATGGGACGAAGGCGGCCCGCACTTGCCCTGGCTCAATGCTCTGATTGGCTTGAATGTCATCTGCTGCGACCAAAACTGCGTTCCCGGAGTCAACGGGACGCAAAGCGAGGATCGCCGCGACCATGGCGATAACCACGAGGGTCCCGGCCGCCAGTGGAAACAGTCGTCCCATAACGCGGGAGTTGCCCGGGCTGCGTTTTCGAATCTCCATGCCCAAAGACTCCGCTAATAGGGAGCGCCGGGACAAAACCAAAGCGCAGTCTGTGGACAACGCCTTTTGGGAGTTCCTGTTAGGTGACTGCGACCGTTCTGTTGGGGGTCACCACGTAGTCCATGGGGACGTCGTGGGTTTCGACTGGCACTAGCCCTGGGACGCGCAGCTCACCGTCAAAGCAGAGTCCCACCAGGACGGGACGTGAATCCTGAGCCTGGAAGACCCAGTCCACCGCCTGGTCGTACCAGCCACCGCCACGTCCTAATCGAGCCCCGTCTTCACCGAAGATCAAACCGGGCAGCACGATCGCAGCGATGTTGGGGCTTTCCGGGCCGGATGAGGAGCACACAAAACTTCCATCGAAGTCTTCAACAAACGGCGCCACCCGCGACGACGGGAAGTCTAGGTTCGGGACAACAACCTGCCAGCCCTCTTGCTCCAACGCAGAACGTAGATAAGAGGTATCCGGCTCCGACGCAAAAGCCTCATAAATGCTCACGGACCCGTCGCTTTGCTCCAACCCCAGAAGATGAAACAGACTAAGTGTCCGTTCAGCCAGCTGCTCCCCACCCCTAGGACAGTGCTTGGCCATCCGGGCCCGCCGCCCCGCCAGGGCCGGCCTCCTCCACACTCTCTTCTGTTTCGCGCTCACCGTCCCACTCTGCCTCACTGCGGTCCCCCTGGCCACCACGGTTTGTCTTGCAAGTTTCCTCCCGTCAGGTGAGAGACTGTCCCCATGCGTTCAGTTGCGGAGTTTTACCAAGATTGCCTCTCAGTGGCCGCCCAACAGCCGCCGCTAGACCTACTTCTGGGTGACGCAATGGGTTGCGTTTTGGCCGAGGATGTTGTCGCCCCCTTCTCCCACCCGCTCACCGACGTTGCAGCTTGTGACGGTTACGCGGTCCTGAGCTCTGACACGGCGTCCGCTTCCGCTTCTGTCCCCACGCGACTAATGGTTACGTCTGAGGTCGGTGCGGGATCGACCGACGTGGAGGCGCTTGTGCCCGGCTCGGCGATACGCATCGCTTCCGGCGCTCCCGTCCCGATGGGCGCCGACGCTGTCGTTCCCCTCGACCTCACCGACCTAGGGACCTCAGAGGTGACGCTTGTCGGCCCCGTGGGGCAGGGAGACAACGTCCGATCCAGGGGAGAAGATTTCGAGGAAGGCGCGACGATCCTTCGATCGGGGACCCGCTTAGCGCCCGCACACGTGGCGGCTCTGGCGGCCGTCGGTAGGGACCGGGTTGTCGTCCACCCGCAGCCTCGCGTCGTGATCCTCTCTGTCGGCGACGAGCTCATTGAACCTGGCTCGCAAGCTTCGCCAGGGACAGTCTTTGACGCCAACGGTCACATGCTGGCGGCAGCGGTTGGAGAACTGGGGGTGGTCGCCTACCGGGTGGCCGCGGTCCCTGACGAACGGCAGAGACTGCGCGACGTTGTCGAGGACCAGTTGATGCGGGCCGACCTCATAATCACAACGGGCGGACTCTCCTTCGGGAGCGCAGACACGGTGCGTGAGGTGTTCGGTTCCCTGGGGGACGTGCGCTTCGACAATGTCGCGGCCTGGCCCGGCCACATGCTTGGTGTTGGCACAGTCCCGACAGACCATGGCGCGGACGTCCCGGTCTTTGCGCTCCCGGGGGATCCCGTCGCAGCGCAGGTCTGTTTCGAGATCTACGTGCGCCCAGCCCTTCGCAAAATGCAGGGGCAGAAGAAGATCAACAGGAGTGCCGTGAAGGGACTCGTGGACCAAGGCTGGGATTCTCCCCCGGGCCACCGTGAGTTCGTTCGGGTCAAACTCCACGGTTCCCCCCGCACCGGATACCGTGCGGAAGTCATGGGTGGCCCGGAGAAACTGTGGTTGTCGGCACTCGCCTCCTCGAACGCCCTCGCCATAGTTCCAGAGGAAACGACGCGGGTGAACGCAGGCGACGAACTCACCTGCTTGTTGCTGGAACAGTAGTGGGACAGTTTTTCCGCCTGACTCGCAACTCGCGGATCTGGGGCAGGCGCGCAGGTTCGCTGGAGCGCACGTACCAGGGCGAGCAACTTGCTGGTCTCCTCCCGCCAGGCAGCGACGTCCAGAAGGTGAGTGTTCGTCCAGCGACCGGCAGTGATTCCCTTCAGGCAGAGAGGGTACGTCGAGCTAACCGAGAGTGGCTCGCTCCCTGGGAGGCGACAGTGCCCCCCGGGTCAACTGAGCTTCCGCCGACGTGGGGGCAGTATGCGCGTTCCATGGACAAATCGATGAGGGACGGCACGGGGCTCCTTACCGTGATCGAAGTGGACGGACAGATCGCTGGGACCGTCTCGATTGGAGCTGTCCAACACGGGGCAATGAGCGAGGGCGTTCTGGGCTACTGGATAGGGGAGCATTGGGCGGGGCGTGGGGTGACGTCGCTCGCGGTCGCTTCAGTGATCGACATGGTCATCAAAGATCTGGGGCTCCACCGACTGGAAATCAATGTTCGACCTGAAAACGGTCCATCCCTGGGGCTGTGCAAACGGCTAGGTTTGCGAAAAGAGGGGTACAAGCCCAGATACATGTCGATCGCCGGCCGTTGGGCCGATCACATTTCTTTCGGGGTCGACAGCGAAGATCTTGAGCAATCTTCAATGGTTGAGGCGCTTGCGCTTGGCCGCGCTAGGGATCTACGTGGTTGAGGCTCCCCTGCGACATCCTCCACGTCCTCCCCGAAACGGCGCCCCTGGCTTCTAGTTTCAACCGCGACCGGAGTGGCGGGGCGTCCTTGCCCGGTTCACGCAATATGTTTGGGATGTGGAAGCTGCTGGTCTAATTGTCGCGATGGTAGCGGCGATGCTGATGGTCTACGTGCTCCCTGTGCGGTCAAGGCGACGCTATGCGACGGTCTCCTCTCGTGACACGGACCGGTTCTCGGACCACCTGGTGTTGCTGCAGGGCACCGCGGGCCAGGTTGGCGTCGATAGCGGGCTTTCTGGGAGTTCTGCGGGGCCGCTGCTTACGGCGGAGGGCGCACGAAACGTTGTGGAAGGAATCGGCATGAGCGAGCAGACCCCCAGGGGTTCAGGGGACCCGCTACGGTCACGCGGTGTGGGCACCGCTGGCGAACATCGAGCAGTCCGAGAATACTCGGCGCTACGAGCTAAAAGGGCCGCGAGAATAGCTAACGAATCCTATGCGGCCAAGCGGCGTTTGCTGACCGCGGGAGTCAGCGTCGTGGCGACCGTTCTAGTCGTGGTTCTGGCCGCGTTCTCAGTTATTGGTTGGCCGTGGGTTGCGCTTCCTGCTGTTTTCTTGGTCATCACCCTGGTTACTTCTGCGATGGCGGGGGAGCGCACGAAGCGTCAGACAGAGGCGGAGAACAAGCGGCTCGCTGAGCTCAGAGAAATCCTTAGGGGAGGCAGTTCCAAAAGCGCTCCGACGGTAGCGGAGGAAAGCTCGCGCGTTGAGGTTGAAGAGCGCACCACCACCTTTGAAGAGTCGGGCAGAGTCACCCAAGATGGCTTGGAAGAGCGTGTGGTTGAGTCGGTGAAGCCGGAGGTAGCGCAAGACCAGGGTTCTGCAAGCCAGGAAGAGCCGGGTGCTTCCGCTGGGGATGGCGAGCGAGCCTCAGCCAAGTTGAAGAGAGCGTTCGACACCAAGGGTGTTGCCCGCTCTGAGATGGCTGAGTCGCAGGAGACGGCGGTTCAAGAAGAGCGGAGTGTGGCGCGGGCTAGCGGTTCGGAATGGGACTACGTGCCGGTTCCGGCCCCGACCTACGCGCGCAAGGCCGCTCTCCGTACCCGTGTTGTTCACCCGGACACTGACATTGTCTCTGTGCGACCTCTGCGTGATGTTGCGGTGCCAGGGCGCCCGGTCCGTGTGTCTGTTGCTTCGAGGACGACGACGGAGGCGGAGCTGGCAGACCTAGAGACGGCGTCTCGGCCAACGTTCAGGTTTGATTTGGACGCGGTGTTGGAGCAGCGCAGAGCGCAATAGGCCACCTTTCGCCTTCACTAGTTTTATCGGGTGCTGGGGCGTGTTAGGATTTTTCGGCAGCAAGGGGCTATGGCGCAGTTGGTAGCGCGCTTCGTTCGCAATGAAGAGGTCGGGGGTTCGAATCCCCCTAGCTCCACTTTTTTCTTTCCAAGCCAACCCGTTTTGGCCGCGCACTCACTGTTTTGGCCGCGTATCGTGCCTGGATTACAGTCCGACGGCGTCGCCGTCCTCGCACAACGCGCAGCCGAAACAACACGACGCGCAGCCGAAACAAACGGGTGCCGGAGAGACCGACAGGTCTAGCCTCTCTCCAGGTTCAGCAAGTACTCCTTCACGTTGCTGCCTCCTCCGTATTGGCCGACGGTCCCATCGGACCGCACGACGCGGTGGCACGGGAGAACTATCGGGAGGCGGTTTTTGGCACAGGCAGTACCGACGGCCCTGGCTGCCCTAGGCGCTCCGGCCATCTCTGCAACCTCAGAGTACGAGGCAGTTTGGCCGTACGGGATTCCCAGCAGAGACAACTGGACCGTCGTGGTGAAGATCGGCATTCCGCGTTGTTCAAGATGAGGGTTGACGTCAAGCGTCAAGGCGAAGCTCCGGCGCTCGCGCGCGAAGTATTCGCCGAGCTGTCGTTCGGCGTGGTCAAGGTGGTGCTCGGGTGCGGAGGGTTCATCCTCGTACTTCCGCTTTCGTCGTGCTTCTTTGAGCTGTGAGGATGAGAAAAGTGCGGGCAGGTCTGCGACAGGAGAGAAAGAGATGTCGGTGAGACCAAGAGGGCTCGCGACCAGGGTCAGGTCGCCTATAGGTGACGCGATGATGCGGTAGCGCAGAGGCTGCTGCTTTTGCCCGGTCATGCTGCCAGTCTGCCACTGTGGCACGGAGAGGGCACGCGGCGGGGCTTCTGGGCCGTGGTCGCGGTTTTTGGGTCACAATCAAGACGCAATCCCGGTGCTTTGCGGGCCGACTAGTTGGTGCGAACTAATCTGTTAACGGGAGCGCGGCGAACAGCCGGTTCGTCCGCCACCAGAGAACGGTTTGGAGTTTCGCCTTGAAGAAGATGTTTGCGTTTGTCGCAGCCGCCGCTATTGGTGCGTTCGCACTGTCAGGCTGCGGGGGGTCCTCGTCGACGTCAGAGTTGACCATTGAAGAAATGACGGGATCGTGGGTGCTGGAGTCAGGAAGTGGCCCCGCTGGCGAGATTGAAGCTGTGGACGGAGTCCCGGTGGAACTCGAGGTTGACGCGGACGGGACGTTCAGCGGAAACGCGGGTTGCAATAACCTTTTCGGTAAGGTGACCCTAGAGGACGGAAGACTTTCCATCGGCCCAGTTGCCAGCACAATGATGGCGTGCGACGAGGCTCTAATGGACAGAGACCAGGTTTATGCCGTGGCGCTAGAGGCTGTTACTCACGGGAGCGTTGACGGGGACAAGCTGACACTTGAGGGCAACGACACGAAGCTGGTTTTCACCGCTAAGTGAGCCCGTGCAGTAGAGCAGGCGCCGCCTTGGTCTTGGACTGGGGCGGCACCTGTGTTTTCAGGACCGCTTCTGGGTCCTGGCGCGCGTGACCGGATAGACTGCCCACAACGGGCGGTTGCTCAGACTCGCCGGTGAGTCGTGAGGCAGGCTCGTACTCGGTTGCAAGGGGGCGGCTGATGGCGATACTCATCGGCGTGGTCGCGGCGCTCTTCATCTTCATTAGTGGAAGAAACGACGGGGCTCCGATCATTGCGGTGCCGTCGCAGAGCGCTCGAACCCAAGTTGCCCTGCCGATCGGTTTGCTGTGGATCGCGCTGCCACTGGTTCCCGCTCTTGGGATCTCTCAGGTGGCGCAGGCGCTGGAGAGCCTGGCCGGCTTCTCCAGTACGGATGGGTTGCGAGCCTTCAGCGTGCTCACGGCTGTCTTACTGACTTTACTGCTGTCGTCTCTCGTAAATGTTCCAACCTCCATCACGCTTGCGTTGGTAGGTGCGTTGACCGGGGCTGCGCTTGCCGTGGGGGCGCCCGTGGACGGGAAGCTCCTGGCCCGGGTACTGCTCTTGGGTTTGGCCGCGCCCGTGGTGGCTGCGGGCCTGGCATTTTTGCTTTCAAAGCTTCCGGTGGGGAACACCGGGAGCATCCCGGCTGCGCGAATCGTGAAGTTCTTGAGGGCGATCATGTTTCCGCTCCTCGTTCTCGCCTATGCCGCGAATGACGGACAGAAGATTGCTTTCGCGACCGCCCTGATCCTGGGTACGACGGTAGCGGACGTTGCGGGTTCGCCCCTCATCCTGTTGGCGGCGTCGACGGTTTTCATTCTGGGCGTGCTGACGGGGCTTAGGCAATCCGACAAGTTCGTGCGGCATGGGGTGACCGCGGTAAAACCATTGCCCCTGCTGTGGGCCGAGACGAGCACAACCATCACGGTGATTGCTGGTTCGGCGCTAGGGGTCCCATTGTCGATGACGCAGTCACTGACGGGCTCCTTGCTTGGTGTGGGGTTGGAAAAATCGCGCAGGAACGTGTACTGGTCGTCGGTTCGCAGGATTGCTTTAGCGTGGGTGTGGACGCTCCCAGCGGCCGCGGGAATATCCTTCCTGCTGGTCTGGGGGCTGGGGGCGATTCTTGGCGGCTGAGTTGCCGCGTTTCTGGAAACGATTAAGGAGAAGACATGGCTGAGCAGCAGAAGAGTAGGAAGCTACGGCTCCCAAACCTCCTGAAGGGGCTGGCGCCCATCAGGGGAGCCAAGACAACTGCTACGGATATTTTGGAGGAGCAAATCGGGGTCGCGATCGAAGCCACCGAACTCGCTAGCCAGGTGTGCTCGGCGGATGAGAAAGCAAAGCACGCTCGGGCGCCGATGAAAGACATTGAACAAGAGGGGGACTCGGCGAAGGACAACTTGCTTGAGCTGGTCGCAACTGTGCTGACGGTGCCCTTGGAGAGGGAAGACCTGGTGCGCGCGTCGCAGTCCCTAGATGACGTGACGGACAACCTGCGTGACATGGTTCGGGAGATGGCGAAGTGGAAGGTCCCGCCGGGCGAATGGTCGCATGACATTCTTGCGCCAGCAATCGACTCGCTGAACCATCTGACTGTGGCGATCACATCGCCGAACGGGGCGAAGGCTCGGAACGCTTGCGTGCGGGCGAAGCATCACGCGGGGAAGCTGCGCAGGAACTACCAGGACCGGTTGGCGCTCGTCTATGGCGAGGAGCTGACGATGGACACGCTCAAGAAGCGCGAGGTGTTGAAGCGTGTTGACTCTGTGGGGTCCCGGCTGGCGGATGCGGCTGATGCTTTGCTGATTGGGATCGTGAAGCGATTCTTGTAGAGCCTCTACTGAGCCTCCGCTGAACCACCTGCCCGGCCCTGCCACCCCTCCCC
>CAYFQC010000034.1:2753-14352 GCA_964345155.1 uncultured Actinomyces sp. | reverse complement strand
TCCCAGAGCAAGTGAATGGCCTCCCAGAAGAAGGCGGGCAAGGCCAGCGGCTCCGTCGAACCCAAAGCCGCACCCAAGGAAGGTAAGAGGTCTCTCACCGGAGGCCGCCTGGTCGCCCTGGTGGCCGGGGTTGCGATTGTGTCGCTGGTTGCCGGCGCCCTCGCAATGCAGTTCGTAATCTCCCCGGCGGGGTGGTAATCGCGAACGTAACTCTTCTTTCAGTGTCGGAGCGGAGAGGCGAAATAGGGCTCCGCCGTGCCCTCGGCGCGCACCGCAGGCAGATCCGCCAGCAGTTCATGCTCGAGTCGCTCACGACCGGAGTGCTCGGCGGGCTCATAGGCGTAGCGTTAGGTCTCTTCGCGCTGCTCGCTGTGTCTTTGGTGCAGCACTGGACACCGGTCATCGCTCCTTGGGTGCCAGCAGCGGGCGTAGCCGTGGGTGCTGTGGTGGGGCTGCTGGCGGGGACTTACCCGGCCGTGAAGGCGGCGAAGATCGAACCGGTTGACGCGCTTCGAAACGCGTAACCAGAGCCCGGCCCACGGCCCGCACCGGAGCCACGACGCCAGACCTAGACAGCAGAAAGGCGGGACACCCTACTGGTGTCCCGCCTTCTTCTGTGCGCGAGGGGGGAGTTGAACCCCCACTCCATCACTGGAACACGGACCTGAACCGTGCGCGTCTGCCTATTCCGCCACTCGCGCTGTGCCTTGTGGCCCAGAGGAGACACCTCGGGACCGTTTCGACGAAGCAACTATACAGACCGCCGGGTCCGGAGACCAATTCGCTGCACCGTAGAATGTAATAATCCACTGTGGGCGTTCGGCGCCCGCGGAATGAAAAGAGGACAGGACTTTGGGTATTTTCGATCGCTTCGAGAACGCAGTTGAGAAGGGAGTCAACAGCGTCTTTTCGAAGGTGTTCCGCTCGGGCCTGAAGCCCGTGGACATCTCCTCAGCTCTCCACCGAGTTATGGACGACCAGACGGCCGTGCCTGATGGTGCCTCAAAGGACAGCGCCAATCCGGTGACCCCCAACGTGTTCGTGGTGCGGGTGGCCGCAACTGACCTGGACGCCCTCGGGGAAGAGGGCCTTGAAGCAATCACCGAAGAGCTTGAAAAGGACGCTACGCAGTACGCGCAAGACCAGAACTACGTCCTAGCCGGACCGGTGTCCGTGGACTTCGAAGAGTCCCCGGAAGAGACCACCGGAATGCTGGAGATCGTGGCGGAAGTAAAGCGTGGCTCGGCCGCGCCAGCAACCGGAGTGGCGCCCACGCCCTCGCACCCGATCATCGACGTGGATGGGGAGAAATGGCTCCTCACAGAGGAGGTAACCGTAATCGGACGTTCCTCCCAAGCTGACATCCAGGTAGACGACTCAGGGGTGTCGCGCAAGCACGTCGAATTCCGGATAACGCCCGACGGGGTTATCCTCACAGACTTGGGCTCCACCAACGGCACCTTCGTTGAAGGCCACCGCGTTGAGGCCGCCTCGCTGCTTGACGGGAACCAGATCACGATCGGCAGAACCCGCATCCTGTTCTGGACGCACCCGGAAGAATAGGACCGCATGACAACCGACCTTGCCTTCACGGTATTCCGACTGGGCTTCCTCGTCCTGTTGTGGGTGCTGGTGTTCGCCGTGGTCGCAACTCTCCGAAGAGACATCTACGGCACCGTCGTGACGCCTCGCGGAACCGGCCGGGCGGCCTCGAAAGCGGAGAAGAAGCGCCGCAATAAGAAGGAGAGAAAGGCCGCGCTGAGCAGGCAACCAACGAAGCTTGCCGTCACGGGAGGACCGCTGACCGGCACCCTTCTCCCCCTCGGAACAGCGGCCATCTCGATTGGGAGGGCACCGTCGGCCACCCTGGTCTTGGACGATCCGTATGTCTCTTCCCGGCACGCGGAACTCCGCCAGATCGACGGAGAGTGGATGATCATCGACCTGGGCTCCACCAACGGAACCTACGTTGACCAGGAACGCATCTACGAACCTCAGGTGCTCACCGCCCACAATCCCGTTCGGATCGGACAGACCACCTTCGAACTGGTGAATTGATGCCTGTCGAGTTCGTTTTTGCCGCACGCTCCGACGTCGGCCTCCTGCGCAGTAACAACCAGGACTCCGCCTACGCTGGCCCCCGCCTACTGGTGGTGGCGGACGGCATGGGGGGAGCCGCTGGCGGAGACATCGCGTCATCCGTGGTGGTGGGCCACTTGGCCCCACTCGGTGACGTGTCGGGGACCGCCAATACGATGCTTGAAAACCTGACCGAAGCCCTGCAGAGCGCCCACGATGAGCTGGTTGAACGCTCCTCAAACGATAGGCGCCTGCGGGGCCTTGGGACCACATGTACAGCCTTGCTGCGCTCGGGTAACAAGTTGGCCATGGTTCACATCGGGGACTCTCGCGCCTACCTTCTTCGAGACGGGCAGCTGACCCAAGTCACCGCCGACCACTCCTTCGTTCAGTACCTCATTGACACCGGCCAGATCACCAAGGAAGAAGCGGAGAACCACCCGAAGCGCAACTACATCCTGCGTGTTCTGGGGGACAGTCCAGGGGAAGTGGCCCTGGACGAAACGGTGAGAGAAGCGGTTGTCGGTGACCGATGGCTGCTGTGTTCGGATGGCCTTTCAGGCGTGGTGTCCGACGACACCCTGCAGGAGGTGCTGAGCACCTACGACTCTTTGGATGCGTGCGCGGACAAGCTGGTGGAACTGGCTCTCCTCGGTGGGGGACCGGACAACGTGACCTGCGTGGTGGCCGACGTCGCGGACGTCGTCTCGGACGTGGTTGAGCAGCCCGTCATAGTGGGCGCGGCAGCAGTGGACAGGAACGCCCCCACAAAAGGAACCCCGGGGGCCGCAGGGCGCGCCGCTGCCCTTACCGTGGAACCAACCGCTGGCGAGGGCGAAGAGGACAGTGACGAGGACGTCCCACCGCGACGCTCCCACCGCTGGTTCGGCTGGGCGCTGCTCGCAGCGATTGTGATCGCGGTTGGAGCCGGGCTTTTCGCCGCCTGGCGTTGGTCGCAGACCCAGTACTACGCACTGGGCGGAGAGACGAACGTGGTCATCTACCAGGGCATCCCACAGCGCATCATGTCCTGGGAGCTTTCTAGGCCGGTAGAGGTCACCGACATTCCGCTGTCATCTCTGCCAGAAGTTGACCGCATCCGTCTTGAGGACCCGGTGGTTCGTTCGTCCATGGAGCAGATTGATGACTACCTGGAAGAGCTTCGCCAGCGTGGGTCAACCACCCAGGCCCAATCACGCGATACGAAAAGCCTGCTAGAGGAGCAGAAGGCGGCACAGAAAGCCCTTGAAGAGCAGAGGCAGAGCGCCCAATCGGGCGATCTCTCCCAGTCGGGGGAGCACTGATGGCAACGGTGCAAGTCTCTCCGGGCCGCACCCGCGGATTCACCCACATGACCCTCATGGCTCTGGCTGTGGTGATTGGTGGGGCCGGCCTCGTCCTCGCCAGCGTTAACAAGACCGGGGCCACACCGGCGAACCTCGGCCTCCTGCTGGGTCTGTTCATAGGGACAGCCGTTATAGCTGAAGTCGTGGTGCGCTTCGCAGCGCCGTATGCGGACCCGGTGATCTTGCCGCTAGCTGTGGCCCTCACCGGCGTCGGGCTGGCGATGATCTACCGTTTGGATCTGTCGTACACCGAGCTCGGCCAGCCAACTTCTGCCCCGCGGCAAGGAATGTACGCAATTCTCAGCGTAGCCATAGCGGCGGCCATACTCATCTTCTTGCCCAACCACAAGGTGCTTTCGAAGTACACCTACACGTTCATGGTGATCTCGCTGGTGTTGCTTCTGCTCCCGGTGATCCCGGGGATCGGCGTGTCGAACTTCGGATCCCAGGTGTGGGCGAAGATAGGCCCTTTCCAGTTTCAGCCCGCTGAGTTCGTGAAGGTCACTTTGGCGATCTTCTTCGCCGGATATCTTGTGCAAAACCGCGACAAGTTGTCCGTTGGCGGCCCGAAGGTACTTGGACTGAGGCTCCCCCGGCTGCGTGACCTGGGTCCGATCCTAGTGGTCTGGCTGGTCGGCATTGCGATCTTGGTGATGCAAAAGGACTTGGGCACGTCACTTCTCTTCTTCGGCCTTTTCGTGGCCATGCTCTACGTTGCGACGAACCGCGTATCCTGGCTGATCATAGGGGCGCTCCTATTCATCCCTGCCGCTTTCTTGGCTGTGAAGGCATTCCCCCACGTGCAGAGCCGGTTCACTATCTGGCTGAACGCTTTGGACCCTGCGGTCTACAACTCCGAAGGTGGGTCCTACCAGGTGGTCCAGGGGCTCTTCGGAATGGCCACAGGCGGACTGCTGGGCACCGGTTGGGGCCGCGGCTACCCCCAGTTGGTGCCTTTGGCCCAATCCGACTTCATCCTTTCCTCCCTGGCCGAAGAACTCGGCCTGGTTGGACTGGCCGCCATCTTGATCTTCTATCTCCTGCTAGTGGAACGCGGATTCCGCGCGGCCTTAGGCGCCCGCGACGGGTTCGGAAAACTCCTGGCTATCGGCCTGTCTTTCTCCTTCGCACTCCAGGTGTTCGTCGTCCTCGGCGGGATCACCCTGGTTATTCCTCTGACCGGCCTGACCGCACCTTTCCTGGCGCAAGGTGGCTCCTCACTGATGGCCTCATGGATCATGGTGGCGCTCCTGCTGCGCATTTCGGACGCCGCCCGCCGGCCCCGCCCGAAGCCGCAGCCCTGGTATGTGGGCACCTTGGCTAAGGATTCAGACGAACCAGCACCCACCACCGCTTCGGTTCCTGTTGTCGGATCCGGACGTCCCCGCGCATCCGACGCCTCCAACACCCACACTGCTGCGGGCGAGGACGCTCAGACCTCCATCGTCAACCCGCCGAACGAGGGCGACACAGCACCGGGAGTTCGGCCATGAACCCGCAGATCCGACGTCTTTTCCTGGTTGTGCTGGGACTTTTTGCGATCCTCGGCATCGCAGCTACGTACATACAGTTCGTGAAGGCCCCCGACCTGGTGTCCGACCCGCGCAACGCGCGCAGGTACCTTGTGGCTGCGGAACGCGACCGCGGGCCGATCATCGTCGCCGGCAGCCCTGTGGCTTTTTCGGAGAAGGCGGAGAACTCCACGCGTTACGAACGTAAATACTCAGATGGGCCTCTGTACGCGCCGATCACCGGGTATTTCTCGGCTTCTAACCTGACGGCAACGGGAATCGAGGCGGCAGAAAACGACGTCCTCGAAGGGATCGGCCCCAACCTGTTCTGGCAGCGTATCCGGTCTCTGTTCGCCGGCAAGGAGCGGCAGGGAGGCGGAGTAGTACTGACCGCTGATCCAGCCCTCCAAGAAGCGGCAGCGGAGCTATTGGGTGACCGCCCGGGCGCCGTCGTGGTTCTGGACGCTAAGACCTCCGCTGTGAGGGCTCTGTATTCCTCGCCCTCCTACGACCCGAACCCCCTGGCTTCCCTGGACAGCACTGTGGCAAACGAAGCCGCGACGGAGCTGGAGGAGGACCCGAGCAGGCCCCTGGACAACCGCGCCATAGCCGGCAACCGGTACGCGCCGGGATCCGTTTTCAAGATCATCACCGCCGCCGCACTGTTGGAGTCCGGGGTCACCCCAACTACAGAGGTCGACGCCCCAGTGTCCACAGTTCTTCCAAACACAGAGACTTCGGTGAGCAACATAGACGGCTCCGAATGCGGCAACGGCCACCCCACCCTTACGGAAGCCTTCGCCCGTTCGTGCAACACGGCGTTCATCATCGAATCTCAGGACCTTCCCGAGGACGCCCTCGCTGAGATGGCAGCGCGCTTCGGCTTTGGGGAGACCGTCAAGATTCCGCTTACCGTCACTCCCTCCACCTTCCCCGAAGACATGGATGCTGCGCAGCGGGCGATGAGCGCCATCGGTCAGTTCGAGGTGCAGACGACGCCCATGCAGATGGCGATGGTGGCACAGGCCGTGGCCAACGACGGCGTGCAAATGCAGCCCTACCTGGTCGAATCCATTGTGGACGCGGACAATCAAGTCCGTTCCACCACCAGCCCGAGAGAGCTGGCGGAACCGATCAGTGCGGAAATCGCCGATGAGCTCACCCAGATGATGATCGCGGCCGTCAACGAATCCTATGGGAGTGCGGTCGCAGCCGCCCTCGACGGGATCCAGGTAGCAGCAAAGACGGGAACCGCAGAAGTCGGCGACGGCGGATCCTCGAACGCGTGGACGGTTGCGTTCGCTCCAGCCGACGACCCCCAGTTGGTCGTAGCCGTGATCGTGGAAGGGACTGAGGCTGACCCTTACCCTCGCGGCGGTGACGCGGCTGCCCCGATCGCGGGAGCGCTACTAGGAGTGGGGCTGCAATGACCAACACACCAGTTTCCGGCGGGAGGCAAGCAGGCCGCGGAGCCCCAATCCGCGCGGGCCGCCAGCTCCAGGGCCGCTACAACCTGCTCACACGCATCGCCAAGGGCGGCATGGGAGAGGTGTGGAGGGCACGCGACATCCGAACCGGCACGATGGTGGCCGCCAAGGTTCTTCGTCCCGAGCTCACCGGGGAGGAAATTTCCCTTTCCCGTCTCCGCATCGAAGCCCGCAACGCCATGCGCGCCCGTCATCCGAACATCGCCGCAGTGCTTGACTCCGGGGAAAGCGAAGGCCAAGGCTGGATCGTAATGGAGCTGGTCCAGGGCGAACCACTGACCCGCTATGTCGGCGAAGGACGCCGCCTCAGCGCAGCCGACTTGATCCCCGTGCTGAGTCAGACAGCATACGCTCTGGACGGCGCAGCACAAGCCGGCATCGTCCACCGCGATATAAAGCCTGCGAATATCATGATCCGCTCTGACGGTTTCGTGAAACTCACCGACTTCGGCATCTCCTACTCCGATGGACAGGCGAACCTGACCGCCGTCGGCATGGTCATGGGCACCGCCCAGTACCTGGCGCCCGAACAGGCAATGGGGGCAACCGCCACCCACGTTGGAGACCTGTATTCGCTTGGCGTCATCGCCTACGAAGCGCTTGCGGGCCACAGGCCCTTCACTGGCTCATCCGTGGTTGAGATCGCGATGGCTCACGTGAACGATGACGTGCCCGCTCTCCCTCCCGACGTGCCTTCACCCATTGCCGATGTGGTCTACCAGCTCCTGGAGAAGGATCCGGAGAAGCGGCCGCCGTCTGGCACCGCCCTCGTTCGTCTTCTCACGCGCGCCGCCGAGGAGATGGGCGTCAGCAGCCAACCCCATCCCCTCCCCGCACCCGGTCAGCAGCCCTCAGGCGAGGGCGAGGGCGAGGCTCCCGTTCGCGTCGCCACCCCCGCAGACGCAAGCGTGCGGGCCCAGCGCCGCCGCGCCAGCGCCCCGCCTAGACCGGTCCGAGCGCGGTCCACTGCGCGGCCTGCTCCCGCAGCCAGCACGAAGACACCAGCGAAGCCGGCGGAGGCCACGCCTTCGCCCGAGGCGCCGCGAGGTGGTCGCAGCGACGCCGGTGGTCTTGCTTGGAGGCCGGTAACCAAGACGACGGCGCAGAAGGTGGTGCCCAGTTTGCGGACAAGCACGCCGGCGCATCCCACCGCAGGACCGGCTGATCCACCCCAGGACAAGCAAAGCGTGGGCCTGTGGGTAATCGTCGGGCTCGTAGTCCTTACAGTTGTTCTGATCATCATCGCGATGATCCAGAGCGCCCACGAAAACGAAAGCGTGACGGGACTCGGCGACGTGTCGGGACCCGCCGTAGAGCTGGAGGTTGAACCATGGCTGATGCCGACTCTCGCCTGCTAGGAGGGCGCTACGAGGTCCGTTCCTTAATCGGGCGCGGTGGAATGGCGCAGGTCCACCTGGGGCGCGACACGCGCCTGTCGCGACTCGTTGCAATCAAGATCCTCCGGGTTGACTTGGCACGCGACGCGGTGTTCCAGACTCGCTTCCGCAGAGAGGCGCAAGCGGCGGCTTCCCTCAACCACCCGAACATAGTTGCGGTGTACGACACGGGCGAGGAGCCGGTGAAAGGCGCCGACGGAAAAGTCGTCTCGGTGCCTTACATCGTCATGGAATACGTGGAAGGACACACGGTCAAAGAGCTGCTGGCAGACTCCACACCGGTTCCCATCCCAGAAGCAGTGGAGATCACCAGTGGGGTCCTGTCGGCCCTCCAATACGCCCACTCCTCCGGGCTGGTGCACAGGGACATCAAACCCGGCAATGTGATGCTCACCAACAGCGGCAAAGTGAAGGTGATGGACTTCGGGATCGCGCGCGCTTTGGCTGATTCCCAGGCAACCATGACCGCCGCAAACGCGGTGATCGGAACTGCGCAGTACCTGTCCCCTGAGCAGGCTCGCGGCGAAGTTGTGGATGAGCGTTCAGACATCTACTCGGCTGGGTGCCTCCTCTTCGAATTGCTGACCGGGCAGGCTCCTTTCAATGGCGAAAACGCGGTTTCTTTGGCCTACCAGCACGTGTCGGAGGCGCCACCGGTACCGTCCTCGATCGCCAGTGACGTGCCGCAAGAACTGGACCGCGTGACACTCAAGGCGTTGGCGAAGAACCCGGCCGACCGGTACGCATCTGCGGCAGACATGGAAGTGGATCTGGTCCGGGCCTCCGAGGGAATGCCTATACAAGCTCCGCCGCTGGCCGCTTTCGCTGCATCGGCAACCGCCCAGACCGAACTCCTTGGCGCTGCGGCTACGACCGGTGTTACTCAGGCGCTGGACCCCGTGTCGCAGACAATGCAATACGCGGGGCCGACCAGAACCGGCGCTGCCTCCGCAACCACCACCGGGACCATGAGCGCGACGACCACGGGTTCCGTGCCCGCACAGACCACCGCTGCCAAGAAGAAGAACAAAGGCTTGACATTCCTGGTCTGGATGCTTGTCATTCTTGCGGCCGCGATCGTCGGATTCGTGATCTGGTATTTCACCTCGCAGGCCAAAGAGCCGGAAGTGGAGATGACACTGGTCCCCGAAGATCTGGTGGGCATGACTCAGGCGGAGGCCAAGGCAGCCATAGTGGATGCGGGCTTGCTGTTCAGCTTGGACGACTCTCCGGTCATGGACGCCAACGTTGAAAAGGGGCTCGTCGCTGAGACGAATCCGCCCTCGGGGGAGGAGATTGAGGTTGGCAAGACTGTCGTAGTTCGCTTGTCAGGCGGGCCCTCATCGGAGCCCGTCCCAAACCTTGTGAACATGAGCGTTGAGCAAGCCCAGCAGATGCTCTCTGACGCAGGGTTCGAACTTGGTGCAATAACCCAGTCGAACGAGCCCGGTTACAAAGCCAACACTGTCATCCGTTCAGATCCGGCGGCAGGAACCACGCAGCCCAAGGGGACCACGATCAACATCACTACGGCCTCGGGCCTGGTGGAGCTGCCAAGCGGCCTGGTGGGAGCAACCCAGGCGGCTGTAACCAGCCAGCTTCAAGACCTCGGTTTCAAGCCGGTCATAGTGACCGAGCAGAGTGAAACCGTAGCCCAGGGCAACGTCATTTCCATTTACCCCACTGGAGTTCTGCCACAGGGTTCAGAGATCACCGTGACCGTCTCCAGCGGGCCGCCGCCGGAGCCCGAGCCGGAGCCGGAGCCAACCCCTGAGCCGACACCGAACCCGGCTCAGAGCAGCTAGCAAATGGGGAGGGGCCGCTTCGGCCTCTCCCCTTTCCTTGTTCTTACGACACTGTGGTGTCGAAGAACTCGTTGTTGAACCAGGGGTACACCCATTCGAAGAGCACCCAAATGACAGCAGCGATCAGCAGAATCGACCAGAGAACTTTCAGCCACTTCGGGCCGGGCAGGTGCCTAAAGATCCATCCGTACATCAGTTTCCCTCACGTCCCATCGCTGCCGCCGCCTTCGGGTTCTTCTTTCAAGATCATCGGAATGCCCTCAGATTTGGGCACCCAATACGCCATCTCACTCCAGACAATGAACCGCTCCGCATTCCCGAACTCCGGGTGGCAGGTAGTCATGGTCATGATGCGCTTGGTTGGTTCAACCCCTGGCTCGTTGGGCACGGGCAAGATCACGCGGGTCTGACTTGGATCCACGATTTCCCGGCCGTACACCTTGTAGACCAGCCACGCCTCAGCGGTTTCCACCACCACCGCGTCACCGTCCTCGAGCGTGTCAATCCGTCTGAAGTTGTTCATGTAGGTGCGTCTATGCGCGGCGAGGGCGAAGTTCCCGATTTCCCCCGCCTGCTGAGTCTCCACGTAATGTCCGGCCCACCCGTTGTTGAGCACGTACTCAGTGGTCCCCTGAGCGATCGGCATCACCTTGTAATTCCACCGGGGCACATGCAGGAGAGCGTAGATCTCCCCCTCCTCCACCTCACCCACCGCGGGCGGCGCATCCGTGCGCTGAACATCCGTGTAGACCGGACCATCCCCGGTTTCCTCTACGGCGGAAGGGTTCACCTCCTGGAAGGAAGCGATCTCCCCAGCCACTGCCCCCTCAAGCCGGAATGATGTCCACCACAGCTGCCAAACAACAAAGAGCCCCAAGAACACTCCAGCGGTAATCAGCAGCTCCCCGATCACGCCCATGAGCCCGCGCCAGAACCCCACTTTCTTTCTCGGCTGCGACCTGACGTGGGTGCGGGAAGGATAGGGACTGCCGCCACTCATGCTGAGCCCTCCATAAGCGTCGCGTAGTTCAGAGGCGACAGATCCGGCGCCGCGGGTACAACTATCGACTCTTTCAACTGGACGCTCCATCCTAGCTGGTAGCGGGCGGCATCGCGCCGATAGAGCGCCACTATCGGGTCATTTTCCAACGCCTCAACCATTGCGCTTTGATCGCCTATCGCCGCAATCTCGTAAGGCGGAGCGTAGGAACGCGCACCGACCAAAATGACGTTACCCACGCACCGAACCGGCGTGGTGGAAGTAATGCGCACTCCCTGCACACTCATCGCTTCGGCTCCGCCCTGCCACAACGCGTTCATGACCGCGTCAACATCCTGCTGGTGGACGACAGCGGCGTTTACGTTCACTGATTCGTCCAGAACGAAATCGGTGGGGGCGTCGTCCAAAGTCACCTTAACGCCAGGTCCGGACAGCTCCCCGCGGGCCTGTAGGAGCGGCTGACCTGACTCCGCTTCCGCGGGGTGCGCGGCCGCCACCGCATTCTCCTGCTCGACTTGCAGCTCCTCAACCGAGTTTTGCAGCGAGACCACCACGTCCTGCTGTTCTCTCACCAGTGACGCCAAGTTGCCCTGCGCTGCACTGCCGTGCAAGCGGGCGTTCGACGCGGAGACGCCAAACATCAGCCCGGCTACCGCCCCGACGAGGGCGACGGTTATCCACGAACGCAGCGGAATCCGCCTCTTCGTGCTCATCTGCCCTCCCTTTTGGCCAGGTTGGTTGGCCCTCGCCGTGCCTACTAGTGTATGAGGTGGTTCTAGACTGGCTATTTGCTCCCCGCGCACCTGTGGACTCGCGACGGATCAGGCCGGCAGGCAAGGTTTCACGGCTTCACAGCCGAAGAGGAAGACACCGGGAGGGAAAGTGGCCAAAGACAAGAAGAGCCGAGACGATCAAAAGCCCAAAGACAAGAACAAGGGCGCGAAGATGGTCGAGGAAGAGGACGTCCCGGACAG
>CAYFQC010000034.1:0-2653 GCA_964345155.1 uncultured Actinomyces sp. | reverse complement strand
CCAAAGACAAGAACAAGGGCGCGAAGATGGTCGAGGAAGAGGACGTCCCGGACAGTTGGACCAAGGGCATCCCACTCAGTCCCTCCTGGTGGGCTCCGACCTTCGTAGCGCTGCTGGTGATCGGCCTGATCTGGCTGGTGGTCTACTACTTCTCCGGCACCCTGTACCCAATCCCAGGCATCGGCGTGTGGAACCTGGTCATCGGAATCGCCATCATGATGATCGGCTTCTTGATGACCCTTCGATGGAAGTAACCACCGAAGTTACACACATGTAGTTATCCCCACCTGTGAACACAGGTGGGGATAACTACATCGTTGTGATTCGGAGCAGCGGGACCGAGCGGCCTCGTTCAGGTCAACGCGAACCGGACCACCGCCTGATACAGGCCCCAGGTGAGCAAAGAGTAGGCAGCAAACAGCGCTACAGTGACTGCAATCTCCGCGGCCCTCTGCGTCGAGGCGCTCTTCTTCCTCCCCCAGTCGGCGACTCCCAGATACACCGCGGTGGCACCAAGACCACCAATGAACCCGCCAACGTGGGCCTGCCAAGATATTCCGGGCACAATAAACCCGTATGCCAGGTTTATCGCCAGGAGAATCAGGATCGACTTAGTCGACATTCCCGATCTCTTCTGAACTATGAATACCGCCCCGAAGAGCCCGTACAGCGCGCCCGAAGCACCGACCACGGCCACGTTCCAGCTGCTCGGCTCCGCCAGGACCCACGCCACCACGCCCATCGACCCGCCCAGGGCACTCAGCACGTAGACCGCTAGGAACCGCAGACTCCCCAACCCCCGTTCGACCGCCGTACCCAGAACGAAGAGCATCAGCATGTTGAACAGAATGTGGAAGAAGCCGGCGTGCAGGAAGGTTGCGGTCAGGAGCCGCCACGGCTCGAAGTATCCAGCTGCCGGAGACATTGCAAGCGTGCTGAACGCTCCGCTCCAGACTTTCATCAGCAAATACATCGCAAAGTTCGCGATGATCAAGGCCAGCGTCACCGGCGCCCCCGCGAACTGTGTGGATGCCAGCCGATCACCCCGGCTTCTCTGTGCCTTGGCTGCCCCACCGGCGCAGTCCACGCAGATGGATCCCACTTCTGTGGGAATCGCGCAGTCCGCGCAGGCCGGACGGTTGCAGCGCTTGCAGTAGGCAACGGCCGGGCGGCCTGGGTGCTTGGGGCACATTTCTTGTCGAGGCTGCGTGGAGTGCTGCCCAAATCTTGGTAGGTCGCTCATCGGCTGCTCTCCGCTTCCCGGGTGTCGGTGGTGTTCAGCGGTGGATCAGTCCTCAATCTCGATGTGCTCGATTACCACGGGAGTCAGCGGACGGTCCTGGGCGTTGGTCGGCACGTTGGAGATGGCGTCTACGACCGCCTTCGAGTCCTCGTCAACAACCTTGCCGAAAATGGTGTGCTTGCCATTCAGCCAGGTGGTCGGGGCGACAGTGATGAAGAACTGGGACCCGTTAGTACCTTTACCCAGCCGCTTGCCCGCGTTGGCCATGGCTAACACATACGGCTCCGCGAAGGTCAGCTCCGGAGAGATCTCATCATTGAACTGGTACCCCGGGCCGCCGGTGCCCGTACCCAGCGGATCTCCGCCCTGGATCATGAAGTTCGGGATCACTCGGTGGAAGATCGAGCCGTCGTACAGGGGACGAGAGGTCTTCTTCCCCGTCTCCGGGTCGGTCCATTCCTTCTCACCGGTGGCCAAGCCAACGAAGTTCTTCACCGTGTGAGGCGCCTGCGCGGGGAACAACTCCAGGCGGATGTCGCCCATGCTGGTGTGAATAACTGCTGTAGTCATGTCGTCCTCGTCTCTCAATCGAGTTGTCGTAGGTGGCCGTGAAAGGCCGGTCTCATTTGCGCGACCAGTCTACTTACCCTTCCCTGTCACCCACCTGTGAGAGCGAGGCCGTCGACTATTCCACGACCGGCAGCCCCACCTCTTCGGAGGCGTCCTGCATGGATCCCAAATCCACCACATTGGCGAATCCTGCGTTCAACAAAAGCGCTGTGGCCTGCGCGGATCTGTTTCCCGAGCGGCAGTAGATCCCGTACGTTTCTTCGGGATCCAAGGTGGGGATCTCCTCCTCAAACTGGCCGGAGTTCAAATCCAGGTTGATAGCTCCTTCAAGGTGTCCCTCCGCGTACTCCTCGGGGGTCCGAACATCGATGATCGTGATAACGGACGCGGCCTGGTCTTCACTTGCCGCGGACTCTGACTGTGAAGACTCCGACGAGGACGACTGGGCGGACTGAGCCGACCCGCTCTCCTCCACTTCCACGACCTCGACCGTTTCCCCCGCGTCTCCCTTGTCTTGGCTGGAGCAGCCGGCCACCCCCATTCCGGCGGCCACGAGCGCAAATGCCAGCAGGGCAGATTTCAGTGGAGTTGCTTTCATGCGGGGAATACTACTCGCGCGAAAGGGTCTGCGCTGCGGGCGGAAAGGTGGCGGTGCCACCACAGGGCGACTAAATTTGCTAGAGGATCCGTAGCAACCGACAGTTCGGGGGAAAACATGGCACGCAAGAAAGAACTTAAAGAGAAGGCAACCGAGGTTTTGACGGCCGCAGTTCAGGCCGCCGATGACCTGGCAGAGAAGGCGGCTCCCCTGGCTGAAAAGGCTGCGGAGAAGGCAGCCGA
>CAYFQC010000033.1:0-14792 GCA_964345155.1 uncultured Actinomyces sp. | reverse complement strand
ACCATCGACCTCAGTCTTATCAGGACTGCGCTCTAACCAACTGAGCTATAGGCCCTTCAACAAAGAAGAAGATTACCGAAGCGCCCCACGATTTCCAAACTGAGCCGTAGTCCGCCGGCGTGCGATTCGACTCACCCAACTCACCGCGAAAGCGCTCAGATCACTCGTCCATGAGGGACAAGCGGACGCCACCAACAAGGGTTGCAATCAGGTTGTATAGCAGCGCTATCAGAGTGGCGATTGCGGTGAAAATGACGACGTTTGCAACGCCGATGATCGTTGCGTAAGCGATGACGCGCGGCAGGCGCACGTAGTCCAAGATGGACAAGAACCGCTCGGCCCCAAGCTCCACCAAGAAACTCTCAATAGAACCGAAAACGCCCATACCGTCGAGGACGAACCAGATCACGATAGCCCCGACAACCGTTGCCACCGCCAAAGCGATGGACAGTAGGAAGGATGTCTTGAGAACTGTCCACGCGTCGACGCGAGCAACCGTAAGTTCAACGCTTCGCGGCTCATCAAGATATTCCTGCGTGGGAGCCTGCTGGGTCTCCTGATATGTGACCGGTCCTGAGATATTCACCTCTTCGACCTGCACCTGCTCAGACATCCGCGTTCTCCTCATTCACCGGGGTGGGATCGGACTCCGGGGACTGTTGGTCCTCGTCCTCGCCAGTTTCCGAGCCTACCTGAGAGTCCGTGTTCCTCGTTATCGCAATGACGCGGTCTTCCTCGTCAGGCCGGGCCAGGATCACACCTGCCGTGTTCCGACCGGTCGGGCGGACGTCACCAACGCTCACCCGAATGACCTTCCCACTTTCAGTTATTGCCAGGAGCTCCTCCTCCGGAGTCGTCACCAACGCACCGACGAGGGCGCCGCGGTCTGCACGCAGGTTCGCCACCTTCACCCCCTGGCCGCCCCGCCCCTGAATGCGGTATTCGCTGATGGGAGTACGTTTCGCGTAGCCGCCTTCGGTGACTACCACCAGATCCTCGCCCTCACGCGCCACCTCCATGGTTAGCAACTCGTCCCCCGGGCGAAGCCGGATACCACGGACACCGGAGGTAGTGCGTCCAAGCGGCCGGAGGGCCTCATCAGACGCGGCGAAGCGCAAAGACATGCCGCGGCGGGTCACCAAGATTAGCTCGTCAGTGGAGTTCGCGATCTGGGCGGAGACCAGTTCATCGGCAGCCCCGTCCTCGCCCTCACGAAGGTTAATCGCGATGACCCCGGCGGTGCGCGGCGAGTTGTACGCGGCCAGTGCCGTCTTCTTCACCACTCCGGCGCGGGTGGCCAGCACCAGGTATTCCGCGTCCTCGTACGAACCGAGGTCCAGAACTTGAGCGATCGTCTCCCCTGGTCGGAACGCGAGTTGGTTGGCGACGTGCTGGCCTTTCGCATCGCGGCCGCCCTCGGGAAGCTCGTAAGCCTTAACCCGGTACACCTGGCCCATGTTCGTGAAGAACAGCAGCCAGTGGTGGGTATTGGTGACGAAGAAATGCGCGATCTCGTCGTCAGAGCGCAGCGAAGTTCCCCGGACCCCCTTCCCTCCCCGCTTTTGCGCGCGGTACTGGTCCAGTTTGGTGCGCTTGGCAAAGCCCTCGCGTGTGATGGTGACGACCACATCCTCCTGCGGCACCAGGGCTTCGATGGAGATCTCCGGGCCGTAGGGGACTATCTGGGTGACGCGGTCATCCCCGAATTTCTCATCTATCTCCGCAAGCTCTTCCCCAATGATTTCCCGCTGCCGCTCTGGTGAGTCCAGAATCCCTTGCAGTTCCCGGACGCGAGCGCTGATTTCCGCGTGCTCCTCGAGGATCTTCTGCCTCTCCATGGCGGCCAGGCGGCGCAGTTGCAGAGACAAGATGGCGTCGGCTTGAACCTGGTCCACGCTCAGTAGATTCATGAGGCCCTGGCGCGCTTCGTCCACAGTCGGCGAACGGCGGATCAGCGCGATCACCTCGTCCAACATGTCGAGGGCGCGCAGGTAGCCGTCCAGAATGTGCAGACGTTCCCGCGCCTTCGCCAGCCGGAACTGGGTACGGCGGACTATGACTTCCACCTGGTGTTCCACCCAGTAGTGGACAAAACCGTCCAGAGACAGGGTGCGCGGCACTCCGTCTACCAGGGCAAGCATGTTGGCCGGGAATGAGTCCTGCAAAGAGGTGCGCTTGTACAAGTTGTTCAGCACTACGGTTGGGATCGCGTCCCTCTTCAAAACGATGATTAGACGCTGGCCGTTGTGGCCTGATGTTTCATCGCGAATATCGGAAATACCCTGGATCTCCCCTGAACGGGTCAGTTCAGCGATCTTGGCGGACAGTGTGTCCGGGTTGACCTGGTAGGGCAGCGCCTTAATGACCAAGCAGGTCCGGCCGTGGATTTCCTCCACATCCACAATGGCGCGCTGGACGATTCCGCCGCGCCCTGTCCGATAGGCCTCTTCGATGCCTTTGCGACCCAGGATCGTCGCCCCGGACGGGAAATCTGGCCCCTTGATCCGTTCCAGCAGCGCCTCCAGCAGCTCCTCGCGGGTGGCCTGCGGGTGTTCCAGGTACCACTGGACACCGGAGATAACCTCCCGCAGGTTGTGCGGAGGAATGCGTGTTGCCATACCAACGGCGATACCCTCGGAGCCGTTCACCAGAAGATTCGGGTAACGCGATGGAAGTACAACCGGTTCCTGGTTGCGCCCGTCGTAGTTGTCCTGGAAGTCGACGGTCTGTTCTTCGATCCCTGCCACCATCTCCATCGACAGGGGAGCCATCTTGCATTCCGTGTAGCGGGGCGCGGCTGGACCGAGGTTTCCAGGGGAGCCGAAATTTCCCTGGCCAAGTACCAACGGATACCTCAGCGACCACGGCTGCACCATGCGCGCTAGGGCGTCGTACACCGACGCATCCCCGTGCGGGTGGAAGTGGGCCATCACGTCTCCAACGACGCGCATGCACTTATAGAACCCGGCCGTGGGCCGGTATCCGCCGTCATACATCGTGTAGAGGATTCGCCGGTGAACGGGCTTCAGACCGTCCCTCACGTCCGGCAACGCGCGACCAACAATCACCGACATGGCGTAGTCCAGGTAGGACCGCTGCATTTCGTTTTCGAGGTCGACCGGATCGATCCTCCCGCCCTCGCCGTCTGTCACCACGGTGTCATCTACGGCGACGTCGTCTTCTTCACCTTGAGCGGAAGCGACGATAGCTTCAGCGGTTGCGGCCGGCTCGAAATCCGCGTTGTTGACGGGGGTATCCCCTTCCAAGTCGCCGTGCGTCACCTTGTCGATGGGGGTGCCATCTTCTGTGAATTCCTCGGACTGGCTGTTCTTGTCGTCACTCACGTTTGTTGCTCCTCCGGCCGCTTAGGCGTCAATGAACCGCACGTCAGCGGCGTTACGTTGGATGAACTGGCGTCTGGACTCCACGTCGTCACCCATCAGGATCGTGAAGATCTCATCGGCCGCGGCGGCCTCCCCGACTTCGACACGTTTCAGCAGCCGCTCGTCGGGGTCCATGGTGGTCTCCCAAAGCTCCGAGTAGTCCATCTCCCCCAGGCCCTTGTACCGCTGGATCCCGCCCTGCTTAGGAAGACGGCGTCCCTTCTCCGCACCTTCTTGAAGCAGTCGGTCACGTTCCGCGTCGGAGTACACGTACTGGTGCGGCGCATTCGTCCACTTGAGGCGATAAAGGGGAGGGGTTGCCAAATAAATGTGGCCTTGTTCCACCAGAGGCCGCATATACCGGAAGAAGAACGTCATCAATAGAGTCGCGATGTGCTGGCCGTCAACGTCAGCGTCGGCCATCATGATGATTTTCCAGTAGCGCAGCTTCGAGATGTCGAATTCTTCTCCGATCCCCGTCCCGAGAGCACCGATCAGAGCCTGGATAGTGTCGGAGTTCAAAGCTCGGTCTAGCCGCGCCTTCTCCACGTTCAAAATCTTGCCGCGCAGCGGCAGAATCGCCTGCCGATCCGGGTTCCGCCCAAGGACGGCCGAGCCACCCGCCGAGTCACCCTCCACGATGAACAGCTCTGACACGCGTGGGTCTCTTGAAGAGCAGTCATGCAGCTTCGAGGGGAGCGCGACCGCGTCGAGGACCGACTTGCGCCGGGTTGCCTCCCGCGCCTTTCGCGCTGCGATTCGCGCCTGCTGCGCAGACTGGGCCTTGGCGATGATCACCTTGGCCTCCGCCGGATGGGCGTCAAACCAGTCTCCCATCAGCGCATACGTCTGGGTCTGAACGAAGGTGCGGGCTTCGGTGTTACCGAGCTTAGTTTTCGTTTGTCCCTCGAACTGTGGCTCGGTGAGCTTCACGGAAAGGACAGCCGTGAGCCCCTCACGCACGTCATCCCCGGAGAGATTCTCATCCTTCTCCTTGAGCAGCCCTTTCTCACGCCCGTACTTGTTGACGATTGTGGTGAGAGCGGTTCGGAAACCCTCCTCGTGGGTTCCGCCCTCGGACGTGTTGATGGTGTTGGCGTAGGTGTAAAGCGTTTCGGAATATGCCCCGGACCAGCGCATTGCCAGCTCCAAGGACATCGTCCCCTCATCGTTCTCAGCCTCTAGGTCGATGATGTCATCGTGGAGCGGCGTCACCTTCTTCGTGACGTCCAGGTACTCCACGTAATCGGGCAGTCCTCGCTGGTAGCAGTAAGAGACGGACTGGTACTCCACGTCCACCAGGGCGTTGTCACTCTCGGGCACATCCGCGGGAATCGTCTCCCCAGTTATCTCATCCACCACATCCGATTTCAGGACCCGGCGGTCTGTGAGCGTGATGCGTAGACCCTTGTTGAGAAATGCCATTTGCTGGAACCGCTGGCGAAGAGTTTCGAAGGAGAACTCCACGGTCTCGAAAATATCTGGATCTGGCCAGAAGGTTTGGGTTGTCCCGGTCTCCTCTGTTGCCGGACCCTCTTCCAACTGGCGGACCGTATGACCCCCGTTTGCAAACGCGATTGTCCAGACGTGTCCGTCGCGGCGCACCTCGGTATCAACGCGGCGGGAGAGTGCGTTCACAACGGAAATGCCAACTCCATGCAAGCCGCCGGACACTGCGTATCCTCCGCCCCCGAACTTCCCGCCCGCATGGAGGATTGTCATCACCACCTCGACCGTCGGCAGGCCCTCAGTAGGGTGGATCCCCACGGGAATTCCGCGCCCGTTGTCGGACACGCGCACGCCCCCGTCTTCCAGGATCGTCACTTCTATGTGGTCGCAGTACCCGGCCAGCGCCTCATCCACAGCATTATCCACAACCTCGTAAACGAGGTGGTGAAGTCCCCTCTCACCGGTCGAACCGATGTACATGCCGGGACGCTTACGAACCGCTTCCAGACCCTCCAGTACGGTGATATTGGCTTCCCCGTACTCACCATTTTGCTGGCGCCGACTACTCTGAGATTCCTTGGCGGAGTCCGTCACGTGTTGCTCCCCTACTGTGCTTCCCGCCCGCGTCGCGCGCGCTTGAAAGCAGATTTACCGGCACAACTCAGACCGAACAAAAGTCGCTAAGCCGGGATTCCTGACCTTCCGGGCGGGCCCTGGTAGGTCCCTACCCGAGGCGCCCTTCGACGCCATATACAGCCTCTATCCTACCAAATCGCGGATAGACACCATATTCCACCCGCTCGGAACGAGCCCCACACGCAAAGGTGCGCCCTGGGGATAACCGCCGAGGACTGCTACCCGTAGGTGTCCCTTGGACCCGGCCCCTGAACGGTCCGGTTACCGTGCTTCCACGACGGAGAGCGGGGGGGCCGCACAATCACCTTCTCTACCACTCCCGGTCCAACCTTCTCATCGATCCGACGTTGGACCAGTGGTAGAAGCAGCTGCAATTGCTGCGCCCAAGCAGTCGAATCCGCCTGCGCGATGACTACTCCGCCCTCGAAACTTTCCACAGGGCAGTGCTGCGCCACCTGCGGACCCACAATTTCCGACCAGTCAGTGGTGACTGACGCCACGGCCAGAGGTTGCTCCCATCCCCGTCTCATACTCTCGAACTTCAGGATGCGGCCAATCGGCTGAGGATCCCAGTTGGAAGGGCCCGTTCCTGTCTTGGACCGGTAGGTGCCCGGAGGGGCAACCCAGGGTTTTGGCTGGCCCGCCTCCACCGCCAGGTCCGATTCGTCTGCGTACTCGGCTCCGTCCGTCCTCGCCCGTCTCTTGGCAGAGCTTTTGGGGACACGAATTGGGGCGCCCAATGTGTACCCGCGCCCCTTTTGCTGGTGGTGCCTGAAGAACGCCCGGGCTGCCGCGCTGCGGCGTTGGCGGTCCCGCTCCTCCTCGGGGAACGCTTCTGAAGAACCAGACGAGGGCGTCCTACCGTCCTCAACCATTACCACCCTCCGTTCTTTCCACGCGGCTTAGCCCATCTTCCCCGCGAAAGACGCGGAAACGCTCTCCTCCCAGTTCCGGCGGCACGTCCTCTGCCACCGCTACGGTGACAAAAACCTGCTCCACATCGGCTATCTGCGCGATCAAACCTTGACGACGCGATACATCCAGCTCCGCGAACACGTCGTCCAGAACCAAAACCGGATACTCCCCGTCCAGACGAAGCAGCTCCAGCTCCCCGAGGCGGAGCATGAGGGCCGCAGACCAGAGCTCTCCGTGGCTGGCGTACCCCTTCACGGGGAGCCCGTCTAGGGATACAAGCAGCTCGTCCCTGTGCGCACCCTCAAGATTTACTCCGCGGCGAAGTTCCGCCGGGCGTAGCTCTCGTAGCGCCGCCAGGTATTCGGAGACAAGCCCTGGGAACGCCTCATCGGCGGAGCCCACAACCCTCCCCTCCTCGAACCGCAGATCCCCAAGGTCTGTGGCAGCCAGGCCAGGAAGATGCGGTTGGTAGGCAATACCGGCCATCCTGTCATCCCCAGTAAGCGCTGCGTAGGCCTTCTCCACGAGAGGTTTGAGTGCAGCGACCAGGGCGGCGCGGTGCACGTGAACAACAGCGCTCAGTTCTGCGAGCTGACGATCCCAAACCTCCAGCATCGCCTCCTCTTCCGAGGTCACACTGCGGTTACGCCCAAGCTGCTTCAAGGTGGCTGCCCGCTGACGCAAAACGCGATCCAGATCCTGACGAACCGCCAGATAGTGGGGCTTTGCCTTAGTGATGGTCTCGTCCATGAAACGGCGCCGGGAGGCCGGGTCCCCACGGAGAAGCTCAAGGTCCTCGGGCGCAAAAACCACTGTGCGCAGATGCCCAAGAAGGTCCCGAGGCGCCACGGCAGCGCGATTCAGCCTGGCCCGATTAGCGCGCCCCCGCGCGATCTCCAGCTCGAGCAAAGTGCTGCGTCCGCCACTCCCCACGCGAGCGCGGATCACCGCCCCCCCGGGAGGGTCCTCCCCCGAACGCGGCACCCTCACCAGAGAGGCTGAGCTGGAGACCCTGTGAGAGGAAAACGTGGACAAGTAGGCCAGAGCCTCCACAAAGTTCGTCTTGCCACGACCGTTGGCCCCCTCTAGAACCACAACGGAGGCTGGAAGCTCCACCACTTCTTGCCGGTAGGAGCGGTAGTCGGTCAGCGCGAGATGAGATACATGCACGGCAACCTGGCGCCGATCAACCCACGCGAATCGGCATCAGCAGATACCGGAAGCCCAGGTCCACTTCCCCGCCTTCTTCGGCCTGCCCCATCATGACGGCTGCCTTGTTCGCATCAGTGAACCCGAAGTGCACGAAATCGGTATCCAAGGCGGACAGTCCTTCCTGCAGGAAAGAAGGATTGAATGCGGTGCGCAGTGGCTCCGACTCCTTCACCAAAGCGATTGATTCCTGTGCCTGCGCCGTCTCACCCTGGCCTGCCTCCAAGGTCAACGAACCCTCTTCAAACACCAGGCGAACAGGAGTTTTCCGCTCCACTACAAGGGAGACGCGTTTCACCGCCTCCAGCAACTCCTGCCGGTCACACACGTACTGCAAGGGTGTGACCTCAGGGAAGAGCTTGCGCACCGGCGGGTAGTCCCCGTCCATCAGAGCGGAAGTAGCCTGACGCTGCCCGGCAGCAAATCCGACGATGGCGGCTCTTTCTCCAGCTCCATCAAGGCCCGCGAAAAGTTCAACGGGGCCGGCCCCACCAAGGTTCTTAGCCACATCAGAGAGGACGCGCCCCTTCACCAGCATGGCCGCCGAGACGGATTCATTTGTCGGAGACCAGTTCAAGTCACGCAGCGCCAGCCGGTAGCGGTCGGTTGCCAGCAAGGTCATTTTGCTGCCATCTATTTCCATTCTCACTCCCGTGAGGAGTGGGAGCGTGTCATCTTTTGAGGTGGCGATGGCGACCTGGGAGATGGCGCGGGACAGCTCACCGCCGTCGGCAGAACCGATCGAGGGCGGGAGTGCGGGCAAGTCCGGATAGTCCTCCAACGGCATGGTCGACAAAGAAAAAGACGAGCGACCGCACCGAATGTCTAGGTGCGCGCCGTTCAGCGTCAAAGTTACGTCCTGGTTGGGCAGGTTCTTGGCAATGTCGGTCAGAAGGCGGCCCATCACCAGCGCTTCTCCGGCTTCTTCGACTTCGGCCTCCACCTTCGCACGCGCAGACACTTCGTAGTCAAAAGATGACAACTCCAGCTCCTGGCCCGAAGCCTTCAGGTGAACCGCGGAGAGAATCGGAATTGTCGGGCGCTGCTGGACTGCGCGTGATGTCCACTGGACGGCATCTGAAAACACATCGCGGGAGAGCCTGAACTTCACTATTCCTCCATTGCTCGCACTGATGACCTACTTTACCTTCTGCCCTGCCTCTGAGGACTGCCGCGGGCCTTGGGGGCATGCGGCCAAGCTCCAACACGAAATCGGGTTACTGCGGGCTAACTTCATTTTTTCCAATTAAGAGTTAGTCACAGTAGTAGGGGCTGGGGATCTTGTGGATAGGCGCCATCTTCCCAGCGCTGGCCACGTTTCGGGGTCTGGAATGTCGGTGGACAGCTTTGTGCAACTTCAAGATTCATTGTGGAGGAACGCTGATCCTTGGTCCCTCAGTTCACAGTCTGGCCGTGGGTTTCCCCTTAAAAATGCCGTTCTTCGCAGCCGCGGCGTTGCTCTCTCCACAGGGAGCACGAATTCGGCGCGGAGACTTGAAACTACAAGTTTGGAATCTGTGGGTAACCACCAGATGGAGTTATTGCTCCCTACCTTTTTGGCGGATGCGCTTGGTGATCTCTTGAACCGTGTTGTAGGTCTCCCGCTGCTCTTTCATGCGCCCCTGGATCTTTCGGTTCGCGTGCATCACGGTTGTGTGGTCGCGCCCACCGAAGGCTTCGCCGATTTTGGGGAGGGACAGGTCTGTCAGTTCGCGGCACAGGTACATGGCGATCTGTCGTGCCTCGACCATGGGGCGCGATCGATCCGAGCTCGTGAGCTGTTCAATTGTCACCCCAAAGTAGGCGGCTGTCTGCCCCATGATCACGGTGGCCGAGATTTCGGTGTCTTCCGGATCTGACAGCATGTCCTTCAACGCCGACTGGGCAAGGGCGAGTGTGATCTCCTCCCCCGTCAGGTTCGCGTAGGCCGTGACCCGCAGAAGCGAGCCCTCCAGCTCCCGGATGTTGGCGGAGATCCGGGATGCTATGTACTCCAAAACCTCCGGTGATGCGGCCACGCCCTCGGCCTCAGCCTTCATCCGCAAGATGGCGATGCGAGTCTCCAGGTCGGGCGGCTGCACATCGGTGGTCAGCCCAGATTGGAAGCGGCTGCGGAGGCGTTCATCAATCCCGTCCAGAGCTTTCGGCGGCACGTCCGAAGTGATCACGATCTGCTTGTTTGCACTGTGCAAGGTGTTGAAGGTGTGGAAGAACTCCTCCATCGTCTCCTTCTTGCCCTGAAGGAACTGGATGTCGTCTATCAGGAGGATGTCTGCCTCCCGGTAACGCCGTTTGAAGGATTCCAGGGTTCTGGCCCCGATGGCATGAATGAACTCATTCGTGAACTCCTCAGAGTTCACGTACTTCACCTTCAGATGAGGGTAGAGGGAGAGCGCGTAGTGACCTATGGCGTGCAGCAGGTGGGTCTTCCCCAATCCTGGGCCGCCGTAGATGAACAGCGGGTTGTAGGCGCGCGCCGGGGCCTCTGCAACTGCCAGTGCTGCTGCGTAAGCGAATCGGTTTGAAGGGCCGATGACAAATGTGTCGAACAGATACTTGGGGTTCAAAGCTATGCGCTGAGTTGGCGTCTGCAGCAGCGTACGTCGGTACTGGACGTGGCCCTCACTGCCAGGAGCGCTGAGGTCCGGCATGGCTTCTGGCACGGAACCAGGCGTCATCGGCCACCCGGCGGAGGCTCCCACAGCCGGAGCCGGGAAGTCGGGGTCTAGTTCGTCCTCGACCGGATAGGCCAGGCCGACTCCCACGGGTTCGGTATCCACGGACAGACTGGGCTCCGCCTCCACCAGAGACTCGAGGGAGGGGTCAACCGTGATCGCAATCCGCACCGGCTTGGCGAGAGCCTCTGACAGAGCGCTGCTCAACTCTGCCGTCAGTCGAGTTTCAATGAAGTTCTTGGCGAAGTCGTTGGGCGCTGCTAAGAGAATGGTGCCTTCGATATCCCCCAGGGGTTTCACCATACGGAGAATGGCGGCGTGGGCGGGTCCGAGCTGCTCAGAATCCAATTGGCTGACAGCACGGTCCCAGGCAGAGGCCAAGGCCGATTCCTCCATGGATCCGCTCCAATCGTGGGTGGTAGGAACACTTGGGGTAGTGAGTTTGCACACCCCTTGTGCATAGTTTGACCCGTCCACCTTAACCGTGCACGAATCAGAATCCCATCTGGGGATTATTCTGTGGATAACTCAGAGAGAGCTTACATCCTTGTGATTCCGCGGGAGTTGGCGGGAGAGCAGCCAGTTATTACGCTTGACCAGCGTCTGCACGGCTGTCCTTTGGGGATATCTTTTGTAGGATGTCCACGGAGTTATTCACAATTGTGAATGCTGGGGATTATCTGGAGGGCGCGGGCGGCGTTCGTTGATTCGGGGCTGACAGGCGGCGTAGTCTGTCCTGGCATATTTGTGCCGGAGCGCGAACACTCTGCTGGCGCCGGAACCTGGCAGCAACGTGCTGTCCTTCCTAGGAGAAATGATGACGAAGCGTACTTACCAGCCAAACAACCGACGTCGCCACAAGACACACGGCTTCCGCCTGCGCATGCGGACCCGCGCCGGCCGCTCAATCCTGTCTTCTCGCCGCCGTAAGGGCCGCGCAAAGATCGCCGTCTGAAATCTGCCGGCTCGCTGGCTGAACGGTGCTTCGCGGACAGAATCGGCTAACGCGGCAAGAGGGGTTCGCCCAGACGCTCCGGAAAGGAGCCAGGGCGAGTGACCGCTCTATGGTCGTGTCTGTGTTGATGCCCGCCGCAGACGAGGGCGCTTCGTCGGTCCGGTTCGGCATTGTGGTGGGGAAGAAAGAGATCCCCTTGGCCACTGCTAGGAATCGGGTCAAGAGACGCCTTCGGCACTTGCTTCGAGCCAAGGCCGGCGAGTTGCCCCAGGGAACGCGAGTGGTAGTGAGAGCTCTCAGAGCAAGTTCGGAGATGGACAGCGCCATCATGGGCGCCCATCTCAACTCGTTGCTCTCCTCAGCGTTGAAGAAGGAATCGAGCAGGCGGGCGAGGGCGGGGAGCGCGCCATCTTCGGCTGCTCACACCCCGGCTGCCGACCCAGTTTCGAGCGGCCAGTGAACCCGTTCAAAGTAGCGGCAATAGCGCCCATCCGGCTCTACCAGAAGCTCATTTCCCCCATGCTTCCGCCCCGATGCAGGTACTACCCGTCGTGTTCCTCATACGCCGTTCAGGCCATCGAGGTACATGGAGTTCTCAAGGGCACGACTCTGGGGGCGTGGCGTGTACTGCGGTGCAATCCGTGGAGCCTGGGCGGGGTGGATCACGTGCCGCCCAAGGGAGAATGGAAGGCCCCGGAGTGGGTTCCTCCCGACGACTGGGCGGGCTACGACCTAGACGAGCGGCTGCAAGAAGAATGACGCCCCACTCACCCTCTTCGGTGGCGTTCCGATCGTTACCTCAGACTGACCTAGAGTTCGGATCAAGCTCACTGCAAGGAGTCCCCAGTGTTTGAAGCGATCCTTCACCCGATCATCGTCGTATTTGCGTGGATATGGGTCTATATCTACAAGGCGCTCACCTTCGTCGGTATCCCCTCGGGGCCCGGAATCGGATGGGTTCTGTCGATCGTTCTGCTCACAGTTGTGGTGCGTTTTGCGATCCTGCCCCTCTATCTGAAGCAGATTCGCTCGATGAGGAGCATGCAGCTTCTCCAGCCGGAAATGCAGAAAATCCAGGCAAAGTACAAGGGGAAGAACGATTCTGTTTCGCGTCAGCGAATGAGCGAAGAGACGATTGCGCTGTACAAGAAGCACGGAGCTTCCCCGTACGCGTCCTGTCTTCCTATTTTGGTTCAGATGCCAATCCTGTTTGGCCTGTACCGGGTGATTTTCGCTGTTGAACAGATCAAGGACGGCAACTACCAGTACGACAACCTGGGACCGCTAGACCAGGCTGTCGCAACGGACATTGATGCCTCAACGGTCTTTGGAGTTGGCCTGTCACAGACTCTGTCGACGACTCCGAGCATCGCTGGCAAGGCAGTGTTCATCCTCCTGATTGCACTGATGGTCGGATTCCAGTTCCTGACTATGCGATTGTCGATGACCCGGAACATGGCGCCGAACCCTGATCCCAGCAATCCCATGGTCCGCAGCCAGAAAACCATGATGTACGTGATGCCGTTGATGTTTGTCTTCACGGGCGTGGTTTTCCGCATGGGCCTGCTGGTCTACATGGTGACGACGACGCTGTTTGGCTTCTTCCAGCAGCTTTGGGTCAACAACACGATGCCGACACCGGGGTCTCCGGCGTTCGAGGACCTGCTGGGGAAGCGGGAAGCCTCCTACAAGAAGTGGGCGGTACCGGAGTTCGAGTCCTATGACCAAGCGGCGCAGCTCGATGAGGGGAATGCGGAGGCTTTGGAGCTCCTCCAGTCCACTACTTTGGCCACTGTGGAGAAGAAGTCGCGCAGGGAGCACGTGTCCCGCAAGTTCCCGGAGGAGTGGTCCGTATCAGAGAGACTCGCTGTCTACCGGGGTCTGGCCATGGAGCCTTGGAAGACGCTGCCTGATGGGACTTGGATGAAGCAGCTCGTCATGAACCGGCGCAGTCAGGAGCTGGTGGAGCAGGCGCGTAGAAACCAGCCCAAGAAGCTCTCCAAGGAGCAGCGTCAGCGAAAGGCGGCGCGCGAACGGATGGAGCGCGAAGCCCAGGAGCGCCGTTCGTTGCGGGAAGCCAAAGCCCAGAAGCAATCTGGTAAGGGGCAGTTGACTCCAGAGGAGATTGAGGCGCGGCGTCAGCAGCGCCGCCAAGAACGCCGCAAGCAGAAGGGCGGGAAGTCAGGGAACTGACGACGTCCGCAGAGGTTTCGTGCCGGCGTGAGCCGGGTTACGTAGGAATCGGAGAGAGCAATGAGTCGTAGTGATTCGGATAAGCCGCTGAGCCGCCTGGAAGAGGAAGGGGAGGTCGCGGCTGACTACCTTGAGGAACTCCTCGACATTATGGATCTGGATGGGGACATCGTGATCGACGTGGAGAACGATAGACCTTCCGTTGCGATCGTCTCCGACAGCGCGGATCCGCGGTTGGAGCGCTTGGTGGGCGAGGACGGAGAGGTTCTTGAAGCGCTTCAGGAGCTAACCCGTCTGGCCGTGCAGACTTCGATGGGTGAGCGCTCGCGCCTAATGCTGGACGTCGCCGGGTACCGGGCAGAGCGGCGCGCTGAACTGCAAGCGATTGCTTCCGAGGCAGTGGAGAAGGTCAAAGCCACGGGTGACGCGGTTCAGCTAGAGCCAATGAACCCCTTTGAGCGGAAGGTCTGCCACGATGTGGCTGCAGCGGCTGGTCTCAGTTCGGCTTCAGTGGGGACCGAACCTGATCGTTGCGTGGTCATTTCTGTGCCCGAGGACGACGCTTCCATTTCCGATGAGTTCGACGAGGACGTGGTCATCGAGGACTCGGCTGTGGACTCCGCTGCGGAAGAAGCTGTGGATGACAGTGCGGAGGTCGTCGAGGACGGCACGGGCACGTCGGCAGACTTGGCTGCAATGGAGATCGCCGAGGAGCAGTGATGGAGGAACCTTCCGACCTCGCACTGTCTCTTTTTGGGAACTCGGCATCCACGGTGCGGCTCTACGCGGAGCTGTTGGATGCGGAGGGTGAACGTCGTGGCCTTCTTGGTCCGCAGGAGTCGGAGAGACTCTGGTCCAGGCACATCATCAACTCGGCGGCGCTGCTGGGATATCTGCCGCGGCGGGGAACGGTGATGGACGTGGGTTCGGGTGCTGGGCTTCCTGGGATCGTGATCGCAGCTGCGCGGCCGGATCTGAACGTGCAGCTCGTAGAGCCGATGGAACGCCGATGCGAGTGGCTGTCTGAGGTCTCGGAAGAACTCGGCCTAGACAATGTAGAGATTCTGCGTGCGAGGGCTGAGTCTCTTGGGAAGCAATGGCGCTCTGACGTGGTAACGGCCAGGGCTGTGGCGGCGCTGCCGAAGCTTCTTAGGATGACGTCCAAGCTCATTGCTCCGGGCGGGAGACTGCTGGCATTGAAGGGACGCCGCGCCTATGAGGAGGTGGCGGCAGCGAAGGATGAGCTGAAACGCCGCCACCTGCAAGCCCAGGTACACGAGGTCGTGTCGGTCATGGACGGCGAGATTACGTACGTGGTGGAGTGCACTCGTACGACTTAGGTGCCTGGGCGGACAGGGGTTTGGGCGTCGTGTGTCC
>CAYFQC010000032.1:0-14891 GCA_964345155.1 uncultured Actinomyces sp. | reverse complement strand
CCAAACTCAAGATTTACGGCCACTTGGAGTGCTCTCTGACGGCGTTTTGCTCCCAAGCAAGATTATCGCCGGGCGATCGCAACCGTTATCGCCCACCGTCACAAGAGCAGATGGACGAGCCATTCGAAGCACAGCCCTCCGCGCTCATCTGCGGCAACGGAATGGGCTAGTCGTGGCTAGCGTGCGTCATGACCTGCTCCACCATGGTCCGGACATGTTCGTCCTGCAAGCGGTACACCACGGTGCGGCCGCTGCGCTCTCCCACCACCAGGTTCAAATGGCGAAGTATCCGTAAGTGGTTGGAGACAAGGTTCTGAGCCATCCCCAGCTCCTCCGCCAGCTCCCCCACCGGTGCCGGCGAGGACAGGAGACGGGCCAGAATCCTTACGCGCGCTGGCGTGGAGAGACCACTCATCACAGCCGCGATCTTCTCTGCTTGTTCAGCGCTCAAGTCCATGCCCCAATTGAACCAGGTGAGAGCGATTCTCACGCATCTGACAGCCGACATCTTGACAACATATCAACATCTATTGATATGTTGATCCCATGAGTGCGCGTACCGACCCGGCCGGCAGCGGCCACAATCACCACCACGGCTCCGTCAACTGGGAGTTGGTCTTCGCTATAGCCTCCGGAGTCACATACTTTGCAGGCCTGCTGGCTGAGCACGCTTTCCACGCGCCAAAGGGTCTTTATCTGACACTTTTTCTGGCCACGTACTTCTTCGGGGGGTTCTTCACCGTCAAGGAAGCGGCACAATCGATCCGCCGGGGAAAGTTCGAGGTGGACTTCCTAATGATCGTCGCCGCTTTGGGGGCGGCGGCCGTCGGAAAATTCTCCGAAGGTGCGGTACTGCTCTTCCTTTTCAGCCTGGGCCATGCCCTTGAGGAGTTCGCCATGTCGCGGGCGTCCAAGTCGATCGACGCCCTCGCGGAGCTGGCGCCGCGAACCGCGATGCGACGCTTACCCTCGGGAGTGGTGGAGGAGATCCCCATCGAGGACGTGGCCGTCGGTGACCGGCTGGCGGTTCTGCCAGACACGCGGGTTCCCGCCGACGGCTATGTACTGGACGGCACTTCGTCCGTAGACCAGGCAGCCGTCACGGGAGAGTCGATCCCAGTCGAAAAGTTCCCGGCACCTTCCACGGGCGAGGGCGAGGCAAGTTCGGTTCCCGACTCCTCCCGCCTGTTTGCCGGCACCGTCAACGGCAGTGGCGCAATGGATATGAGGGTGACTGCCGCCGCCGCGGACACGACCTTGGCACGCGTCGTGAAGATGGTTCGGGACGCCGACGCAAGCCAGTCCCCCAGTCAACGGTCCGTTGACCGCTTCCAAAAGTGGTATGTCCCGGCAGTGTTAATCGCAGTCCTGGCCGTACTGGGCTTCGGACTGGCGTTCCTGGACGAGGGCTTCTCCGCGTCTTTCTACCGGTCCATGCTGGTGCTGGTCGCGGCCAGCCCCTGCGCTCTGGCAATAGCGACGCCAGCTGCCGTCTTGTCGGCCATCGCGCGCGCTGGACGCGCCGGCATTTTGGTCAAAGGCGGTGCGCCGCTGGAGATGCTGGGCCGCGTCGACGCGGTTGCCTTTGACAAGACTGGGACGCTCACATGGGGTCGGCCATCGGTCACCGACGTGGTGCCCACTGCGGGAGTCACAGTCCAAGAGCTAAGCTCCGTCGCCGTCGCAGTGGAATCCCTAAGCGACCATCCGCTGGCGGCTGCCGTAGTCCGCGATCTGGAGGGCGAGGGCGGGGACGCCCTGCGGGCAACCGACATCCGTTCCCTCCCCGGGCGCGGGGTGGAAGCTCGGGTTGGGGGAGACCTCGCCCTCGTCGGCAGCGTCCTTCTGATGGAGCAGGAGGAAGTTCCGGTGCCAAACTCCGTGGCGGAAGCGGTTGAGCGACTCCAAGGCGAGGGGCGCACAACCATGGTGGTTGCCCTGGATGGTCGGGTGCTCGGCGTCATTGGAGTGATGGACGTTCTGAAGGCCGAGGGAGCGCAGACACTGGCAGCGCTGAAGGGCTTAGGGGTGAAACAGCTGGTGATGATCTCGGGAGACAACCAGCAGGTGGCGGCCGCCCTAGCGCGACAAGTGGGCGTGGATCAAGCGTTCGGCTCGAAGCTACCGGAGGGCAAGGTCGCAACCATCCGCGAATTGAACGACCAGGGTTACACGACGGCAATGGTGGGTGACGGCGTCAACGACTCTCCCGCGCTGGCCACGGCCGACGTCGGTATCGCCATGGGGGCGGCGGGTTCGGCTGTGGCGCTTGAGACGGCGGATGTGGCACTGATGTCTGATGACCTTGGGCGGCTACCCTTCGCCATTCGCCTGTCGAGGGCGACGACTCGCATCATCAAGCAGAACCTGTTCGCCGCGATGGGCATCGTTGCGATACTGGTGCCAGCCAGCCTCTTTGGGCTTGCGATGGCACCGATCGTCGTCATTCACGAAGGTTCCACCCTCCTGGTGATAGCCAATGCTCTGCGCCTACTGAACTTCCAGCGCAACCGGGACCACGAGGGGATCGAACATGAGGAGGCGCCCTCGGCCCCCGGCGCCTAGTGGCCGCTGCCGGGCGCCGGGTCCCCGACGGACTCTCCCACCATGACGCTTGTGGGGATCCACACCTGCTCAGTGCCCGGATTCTTCTGGTGCAACGAATCGAGCAGAACGCGGACCGTCACCTTCGCTATCTCCGGCAACGGCTGACGCATGGTAGTGAGGCTGGGCACCGTGTACCGGGCTACGTCCAAGCCGTCAAATCCGGTCACGGAGATATCGCCCGGCACGTTCAATCCGGCCTCGTGTAGCGCCCGCAAGGCGCCGGTGGCAACAGCGTCACAGGAGCAGACGATTGCCGTGGTACCGCCCAGGCCTTCGTGAACCCGTTGGCGCACCGACTGGTACCCGCAGGCCATCGAATACATGTCCGGGGGATTCAGAGCCGGAATCAGGAGGGAATCATCGACGCCTATCCCCGCCTCCGCCATAGCCGTGCGGTAGCCGCGGTAGCGGAGGGCCCAGCCGTGGGCTGACTCCCGCCCTCGCCGGTCACCGACGCTGGCAAAAGCTATACGCCGATGCCCGCGGGCGATCAGCATGCGGGTGAGTTCCCGTGCTCCGCCGAAGTCATCTACGGAGACCGAGGATTGGGAGTCGGGTCCGGAAGAGGGGTCGGCCGTCGCGCAGTAGACGATCGGCACACCCAGGGAAGCCAGGTCAGTCGACGCGGTCGCCGGGCCGCCGGCAGACACGCTGCCGTACAAGCCCAGGAAGATGAGGCCGACGAAATTGCGTTCCGCAAGCATCCTCTGAACGGTCCCTACGGTGGCCATGTGGTCAGGCACGTGAGCGAGGTACGCGTCGTAGCCGACCACATCCAACTGCTGCTCTAACTCGGCGAAGAGCCGGATCAGGAGTTCGCTGGTCTCCCCTTGGATTACGAGGCCGACAGTGTTACGGGCCGTGTCGGCGCCACGAGCCACACCCGCCGCTACGTACCCCAAACGCTCCGCCACAGCGCGCACCCGGTCTTTGGTCTCCTGGCTGACATCAGGGCGGTCGTTCAGGGCGCGAGACACTGTGCTGGGCGCCAATCCGCACACCTCGGCGATGTCCTTGATCGTCAAACGTGCCATAGCGACACCACCAGACTTTCCCCTGCGGCTTCACGCGGCTCAAAAGGGCACCGGCTTTGGTACCCTCGGCAACCATAACAACCGCGGCGCGGCGGCACGGACGCGCCTTGCGCACACGAAGGAATGGGGTGGCTGACGGGACTCGAACCCGCGACAACCGGCACCACAAGCCGGGGCTCTACCAACTGAGCTACAGCCACCATCGCTGCCTCAGCAGCAGTTACAGATATTAGCAGAGCCCGCGGCAACCAAATGCCACCAGAGCCCCCGCCCAAGCGTGACCTTCGTCGTGTGGACGGCTGGGCGGTTGGCTATCACCACCCGAGTCCGTGGAGTTCTTCGTCGTCCAAGCCGAAGTAGTGGCCAATCTCGTGGACCACGGTTCGGTACACTTCCTCGCGAACTGCCTCACGAGTCTTGTAAACCCGGACAATCGGGTTCTGGTAGATCGTGATCGAGTCGGGCATAGCCCCCGAATAGTGCCCCCGCTCCGTCAGCGGCACTCCGTGATACAGACCAAGAAGGGTACCGCTGCCCGGCGGCGGCTCGTGCTCCACGATGAACGCACAGTTCTCCACCGCCTCAGTGAACTGGGCGGGAACACGCTCCAACGCCTCTTCCACCCATTCTTCGAACTCAGCGTCGGTGATCGGCCCCAGATCGCTTCCTTGCCCCGCGGCTGCAGCGTCGGATCCAGCTTCCTCGTTCACCAGAAGGCGCGCGTCACGATCGCGTCTGCGAAGTTTCCAAGTCCCCGCGGCGTCGTGTCTTCGTAGAGGTCGGCATCCACCATGGCGATTTCCATCACCAAGAACGAACCCGCGCCGTCCGGCACCACGTCCACCCGGTTGAACAGGAACTGCTCATCTCTGCCCATCCGGGACTTCACATAGTCGTGGATGACCAGGCGAATCTGTTCGCCCCACAGCAGTTCCTGCTCAGTTGGAATGTGCGCCTCAACCAACACTTCGCGGCCTGCCCGATCTGTGACCTCTGCCGGGTGCAGCAGGGCTTTCTTTTGAACCGCGTGAGACAGGAGGCCATTGAAGAACACCAGGGAGATCTCTCCGTGTTCATCAACTTCTTCCCGGTAGCGCTGCACCATGACGTCGCGACCCTCGCCCAGCATCTTCATCGCCTGCCCGATGGCCGACTGTCTCTGCTCGATCGACAGGGTCGAATATCGGCCCACATCCCGCACGCCCGAAGAGACGGTGGGCTTCAACACAAAATCTCCAAAAGCAGGGAAACGCGCGTGGACCTGTCGCTTCTCATAGTTTTCCGAAGCTGCAATCCAAGTTGTCGGAATAGTGGGCAGGCCCCTGCGTTCCAGTTCACGCAAATAGTGCTTGTCCGAATTCCACGTTAGGACGTCAGCACTGTTCAAAATCTTCGGAACGGAGTTGGCCCACTCCAGGAACGCCGGGCGGTTGGCCGCATAGTCCACGACTGATCTCACCACCACCATCCCGGCATCGTCCCAATCCACATCCGGGTCATTCCAAACTTTGATCCGGGGGTCAACCCCACGCTCAGCGAGGGCGTCCAACAACCCGTTTTCGTCTGGGTAAAGATTCGGCATGGAGGCCGCCGTAGCAAGTGTCACCTTTGGTTTGCTCATGACTTCAACCTACCGCAGCCCCTTAGGCCGAGAGATCGCTTCCTGCAGCAGCAAGTCGATCAGCCGGGTGTACGGTATGCCACCTTCTTGCATCATCACCGGGTACAAGGAAGCGGGAGTGAATCCTGGAAGCGTATTGATCTCATTGAGCACCAGCCGTCCTGTGTCCTCTTCGTAGAAGAAGTCAATGCGGGACAGCCCCTCCCCTTCCACCGCCAAGAATGCTCGCTTAGCAATCGCCTTGGCCCTGTCTTCCACCTCTTTGGGCAGCGAAGCCGGACAGTCGAGGGCGACGGCGGTGTCATCGAAATACTTCGCCTCGTAGTCGTAGAAGTCCTCTGTTAGCACCCGGATCTCGCCGACCGTTGGGGCGAGGACGGTTCCGTCCGCAAGCGAGAGAACACCGCATTCCACTTCGCGGCCCCAACTTGCAGCTTCCACGATCACACGTGGATCGTGAGACTGTGCCTCTTCCACGGCCTCGGCCAGTGCGCCTGGTTCGTCGACGCGCGACACGCCCAGCGAAGAACCTGCGCGGCACGGCTTCACAAAGACGGGCAGACCCAGCTGTGCCACTGCGGCTTCACAGGTCGCGCGTTCCTCCTCCCACTGGCGGGTAGTGAAAGAAGTCCACTTCCCCACGTCGATACCGGCAGCCCCAAGAACCGTCTTGGTGAGGTACTTGTCCTGGCACACGGCAGACGACGCCACCCCGCACCCTACGTAGGGGACGGCGGAGAGTTCCAAAAGTCCTTGAACCGTGCCGTCCTCGCCGTATGGGCCGTGCAGAAGCGGGAACACGGCTGCCGCGTCCCCGACGGGACGGAAGGAACGCTCCACCACGTCCCCAGATTCGTCCACTTCGTATTCGAACAGACGCGGTGACCCAGGGAAGAAGGCGACGCGACGGGATCCAGATGTCACGGTGTACCCCGCGCCCTCGCCCAACGCGTATTCTTGCGACTCGGTGGGCATGGGGACCCAGCACCCGTCGGGGGTGATGCCGACCGCGTAGGGGTTCCACTTGGTGCGGTCGATGGCACCCAGAACTCCGCCCGCGGTTGCGCAGCTGATCTGGTGTTCGCCGGATTGGCCTCCGAAGAGGATGACGACTAGGGGCAACTCTTCTTCCATAGGCAAAGAGTAGTTGGCGACCGGTCAATCGAGCAGTTCGATCTCCCAGCCGTCCATCTTCTGGGGGCGCCCTAGGAGCATTTCTCCCATCTGCGTGATTGTCGCGCGGCCCTCGACGACCTCCACGATCGCCCGGGTAATGGGCATGTCAACGTGATGTTCATCGGCCAGTTGAAGCATCGGCACGGCAGTCTTGTAGCCTTCTGCGATACCTGGAGATAACGCTAAAGACTCCTCCAACGTCATGCCTCGACCGAGTCTGTAGCCCAGTGAATAGTTGCGAGATAGACGTGACGAGCAGGTCGCCACCAGGTCCCCGATGCCGGCTAGACCAGCGAAGGTTCTCGGATGCGCTCCAAGGGCAACTCCCAAGCGCGTCATCTCCGCGAGGCCACGCGTGATCAGCGTCGCGCGCGTGTTGGACCCCAGGCCCATGCCCTCAGCCGCGCCGATGGCCATAGCAATCACGTTCTTCGCGGCTCCGGCTATCTCAACGCCAGTGACGTCAGTTGACACATAGGGGCGAAAGTAGTCGTTGTGGCAGGCCTTGGCGATTTTCTTGGCGACCTCCACGTCCTCGCACGCAACGACGGCGGCGGTGGGCTGCTCCATGGCAATCTCCATGGACAAGTTGGGGCCAGAGAGCGCGGCGACACGATCGCCGGGCAGATTTCCCGCATCCGCGACGATCCGGGTCACGCAACGGCGCGTACCCGGCTCTATGCCTTTGGACAGGGCAACGTAGAAGGCCTCCGGCGCGGTACGCGCGGCCTCGCTCACCACCTGCGCCGTAGCGCCTACGGGGACAACTACCGCGACGACTCGGGCGCCATCGACCGCCTCTGCGATGCTGGTCGTGGCGGTGATCGAGTCAGGGAGTTCCACGCCGGGCAGGTAGGAGGAGTTCTCCCCCGCGTTGACCATCTCGGTGACTGATTCCCGCCGAGCCCACATGCGCACCTGATGGCCCGCGTCGGCTAGGACTTTTGCAAAGGTCGTTCCCCACGAGCCCGCTCCCAAGACCGCGATGTGACCGCTTGCCTGTTCGTCTTCCACGACTCCCCCTCGACATGTGTTGTCGGCCCCTGCCGCTACGCTAAGGCTAGCCCCTGAAAGGAGATCCTATGGCTCGCGCAACTTCCGGCTACCTGGCTCCGGCGGCGCTGGCGTTGGCAGGAGCACTGGTTCTGGCGTCCTGCAGTTCTCCGCAGCCTCAGGAGGTTGAGCAGTCTGCGCCGGAGCAGTCCGCCACCACGCAGTCCGCACCCCAGTCGCAGGTGACGGAGACGCAGTCAGAAGCGGAGGAGGTAGACGCGGTGCAGTCCAGCGATGCCCTGCCCGAACCGATAACCGACGACTACTGGCAGATGACGGCGGATGCGGACCCCGGGGAAGGCAGCGAAACGGCGGCGGTGATCACCGACTTGGTCGCGGAAGCGGGAGATGGCTACGACCGCATCGTCGTTGAGTTCACGGGGGAAGGACCGGTGGGCTGGCACGCCGCCTACTCAGAACAGGCCATTGAGCAGGCGCGCGGTGAGGTAATCGACATCTCTGGCCCTGCATACTTGGATCTCAACATCACCGGGACGTCGATCCCGCTGTCGGACGACGACTACGCGGTGTATTACGAGGGAGGCAGTGTCTCGGTTGGGGACGTCACTGCCACCTTGGACTCCGTTTTCGAGGGCGTCACGCACATCGTGGTCGGCATGCCGCAGCCACGTGCCTTCGACATCTATATGCTGTTTGACCCGCTCCGCGTGGTTGTTGACCTGGAGAAGTGAGGGTTCGCGGGAAGAATATCCTGCCGGCCCACTTTGCGGGCCAAGGACTGCCTCCACTTTGAGAACACTGTTAGTTCCTCCTTGGCCGGGCCGCCCTCTGCTTTCATGTCCCACGGAATGCGGGGCGGAACCTCGCCGCGGAGTTCCCCCGAGCCCTCCTCTAGCGCGGTCTGAAGACGCGCCGTTAGCTCCCTTACGCCCTCGCGATTAGAGGAGTCGCCCTCGATATCTGAGTAGTCGATTGGAGGCAGAACACGAATGAACAATCCCGGTCTGCGCCGACGGCAAGCCAGGCCGGCGTAGCGGTCCATTACGTCTTGGGCGCCCCACTGGACGACAGGCACCACCGGCACCCGCGTATCCAAAGCCAAGCGTGCCAGACCCGTCTTTCCCTTCATCGGCCAGAAGGCTGGGTCCCGAGTCAGTGTTCCCTCAAAATAGATGCCAACCACGTCCCCGGCCTCAAGTGCTTCTCTTGCGTGAATCAACGCATCCGTGGCCTCCGCGGACTGGCGCAGCACAGGGATCATCCCCCACCAACGGAAGAATGGGCCGATCACGGGCACCTTGAAAAGCGTGTGTTTAGCCATGAACCGGACTTCGTAGCCGTTGTCTGCCATGAAGTAGCCCATTGAGACCGGATCGAAGTTGGACATGTGGTTGGGTGCAAGGATGAACGCACCTTCCGAGGGAAGGTTCTCCACCCCCGACCAGTGCGGCTTCGACAAAGCGTTCACCAGGGGGCTGACTACGTAGAAGCCAAACTTGTACATGCCGTGCAGGTTGCCCCTGCGAGGGCGGGCCGTCACGTTGCGGCCTTTACGAAAACTCACCATGTGCTCCTAGACGCGGCTGATTGGCGTGTTGATCCGCTACTAGACGTACTCGACCTTGGCGTGCAGCTTCAGCAGCTTCGCCATGAAATGCTCGTAGCCCCTGGAAATGACGTCAATCCCGGACACGTGGCTCACCCCGTCGGCGGCCAACGCGGCAATCAAGTGAGAGAATCCGCCGCGCAAATCGGGAACGGTGATGTCGGCTCCGTGCAGCGGCGTCGGTCCCGAGATGACCGCGGAATGATAGAAGTTCCTGGCGCCGAATCGACAGGGGGCGGATCCCACACATTCCTTGTAGACCTGGATATTCGCGCCCATCTTGCGGAGGGCAGAGACGAACCCAAACCGGTTCTCATACACGGTTTCGTGAACGATTGATAGGCCTTCGGCTTGGGTTAGCGCGACAACCAGAGGCTGCTGCCAGTCCGTCATGAAACCGGGATGAACGTTGGTCTCAAGAACGATGGGGCGCAAGGGTTCCCCTGGGTGGTAAAAGCGGATGCCGTCCTCTTCCACATCGAAGCCGCCACCAACCTTACGGAAGGTATTGAGGAAAGTGATCATGTCCGGCTGGTGAGCGCCTTTGACAAACACGTCACCCCGCGTGGCCAGGGCGGCCGCACCCCACGAGGCAGCTTCGATGCGGTCAGGCAGCGCGGTGTGAGAGTAACCCTCCAGAGCCTCCACGCCCTCGATTCGGATGGTTCGGTCCGTGTCCACCGAAATGATGGCGCCCATCTTTTGGAGCACGTTGATGAGATCCATGATTTCCGGCTCCACCGCCGCGCCGGTCAAAGTAGTCACGCCTTCCGCCATCACTGCCGTCAGAAGGGTCTGTTCGGTGGCTCCCACGGAAGGGTAGGGAAGGTTGATCTGGGTTCCCTGTAGTCCGCTCGTTGGGGCGGTGAGACGAATACCCCCTGCCTCTTTGTTCACTTCAGCGCCGAAGCGGCGCAGAGTCTCCAGGTGGAAGTCGATGGGACGATCCCCGATAACGCAACCACCCAGCTCCGGAATAAAGGCCTCTCCCAGACGGTGTAACAGCGGTCCACAGAAAAGAATGGGGATGCGGGAGGACCCCGACAGGGCGTCGATTTCCGTTGGCGTCGCCTGGTCAACGTTGCTGGGATCCAGGATCAGGACGCCCTCTTCTTCATCGAAAATCACGCCTACGCCGTGGGCCTGGAGCATGTCCTTGACCACGTCCACGTCCCGAATCAGGGGCACGTTGCGCAATTGGGAAGGCGAGCGGCCCAGCAAAGAAGCCACCATTGCCTTGGGCACAAAGTTCTTCGCGCCTCTAACGGAGATGGTGCCGTAGAGGGGTCCTCCCCCCTCCACGCGGAGGGTGGTCCTCGGTGCGGTCAGGCCGACCCCCGAGCGTTCCGTCTGGTGCAATCTTGCTCCCGCGGTTCGATTCGTAATGACGAACCGAGTTTACCGTCTGCGCTGACGCCGGCATTGTAAGTAGCGCGTCAGCGGGTCCCGCGCATTTGCCCGCCCGGGCGCCCCCGACGCAGCTCAGGAGACCAGTGTTTTGGGTTTCCAAGCGGGGCGGCCGGACTCGTACTCAGTGATTGCCTCTTCCGAACGCAACGTCAGACCAATATCGTCCAGACCCTCCATCAAGCGCCAGCGGGTGTAATCGTCGACCTCAAACGGATAGGTGGCTCCCCCAGCCTGCACCGTCTTGCTCTCCAGAGAGACGGTGACCTCAGCGCCCGGATCGGTTTCCAAGTATTTCCACAAAGACTCCGCGTCCTCTTGGGAAATCACTCCGGTCACCAGCCCCTGCTTTCCCGAATTTGACCGGAAGATATCTCCGAACTTCGGGGCGAGGACGACGCGGAACCCGTAGTCCTTGAGCGCCCACACCGCGTGCTCCCGGGAGGACCCGGTTCCAAAGTCGGGGCCGGCAACCAATACCGACCCCTTGGCGTAGGCGGGATCGTTCAGCACAAAAGTGGGGTCTTTCCTCCACGCTGCGAACAATGCATCGTCAAACCCGGTCCGCGTGATCCGCTTCAGATAGACCGCAGGAATGATCTGGTCAGTGTCTACGTTCGAACGTCGCAGCGGCACTCCGACCCCGGTGTGTTCTACGAACTTCTCCATCATTCCTCCTAGGCAACTTCGGTCTCAGGGTCAGTCTTGACCTCGCTGACCCCTGAAGCCTCTGCCCCTCCGTACACGGCTCCCAGATCCGCCTTGGTGGGTCCGCCCTCGAGGTCGGCGGGACTTGAGAGGGTGCCGCGCACCGCCGTGGCCGCCGCTACCAATGGTGACACCAGGTGAGTGCGCGCGTCGCGTCCCTGCCTGCCCTCATAGTTTCGATTGGAGGTGGAGGCCGCCCGCTGGTGTGGTTCCAGCTGGTCGGGGTTCATCCCCAGACACATGGAACAGCCGGCGCTGCGCCATTCCGCTCCGAAATCTAAGAAGACCTTGTCCAAGCCTTCCTCTTCCGCCTGCATTTTCACCTTCTGAGAGCCCGGGACCACGAGCATCTGCACACCCTCAGCGATTTTGCGGCCCCGCAGCACGTTCGCTGCCATCCTCAGGTCCTCGATGCGCCCGTTGGTGCACGATCCGAGGAAGACTACATCCACGGGGATATCGCGCATCTTCGTGCCCGGAGCCAGGTCCATGTAGGCGAGGGCACGCTGAGCGGTTGAGCGGTCTATCGGATCCGAGAACGAGTCGGGGTCTGGAACTTCGCCCGACAGGGGCACACCCTGCCCAGGGTTCGTCCCCCAAGTCACGTAGGGTTCGATATCCTCTGCCTCAAGCACGACCTCGGCGTCAAACACCGCGTCCTCGTCTGAAGCCAGAGACTTCCAATGCTCCACCGCCGCGTCCCATTCAGCCCCGGTAGGAGCAGAGGGACGACCCTTGATGTACTCAAACGTCGTCTCATCCGGGGCGATCATGCCCGCCCGGGCCCCGGCCTCAATAGACATGTTGCAGATCGTCATTCGGGCTTCCATGGACAGTTCGCGGATGGCCTGCCCGCGGTACTCCAAGACGTACCCCTGGCCACCTCCCGTACCGATCTTCGAGATGACAGCCAGAATGATGTCTTTCGAGGTGACACCCGGTTTGAGAGATCCATTGATCGTGATTGCCATCGTCTTGAAAGGCATCACCGGCAGGGTCTGGGTGGCGAGGACGTGCTCCACCTCCGAGGTTCCGATACCGAACGCGAGTGCCCCAAATGCACCGTGCGTCGAAGTGTGGGAGTCTCCGCAGACGATGGTGGCCCCCGGCTGTGTCAAGCCCAACTGCGGGCCGACCACGTGCACGATCCCCTGCTCCACGTCCCCGAGGGAGTGCAGGCGGATCCCGAACTCCCCAGCATTCTTGCGAAGCGTCTCAATCTGGAGACGAGAGGTCAGGTCCGCAATGGGCAGGAAAATGTCTTTCGTAGGGGTGTTGTGGTCCTCCGTGGCAATGGTCAGATCCGGACGCCGCACCGGTCTGCCAGCTAGACGCAGACCCTCGAAGGCCTGCGGGCTCGTGACCTCATGTACGAAGTGCAAGTCGATGTAGAGCAGGTCCGGAGCTCCGTCTTCACCCTTCTTCACCACGTGCTCCCGACGTACCTTTTCGGCCATCGTCAAAGCCATCAGATTCACCCCTCGATCAAAAACCCGGGGCAAAAGCTCCGGGTAGACCATTATCGGCCTGGCCTCCACAGATGCGCAGCCAGAGCCTCTTGTGCTGTGCAGTCTGCGACCCGTCCACGTAGTGTCGATTTTGCATCTCACCTACTGGGATGCCATCATCTGAATATGGACGAGACTAGCGAATCAAGCGGCGTTGGTGTACTTGACAAGGCTGCACTGGTGCTTGGCGCCCTCGAATCAGGGCCCGCAACTCTGGCTCAGTTAGTGGCCGCAACTGGCCTGGCGCGCCCTACCGCGCACCGCCTCGCAGTGGCACTTGAGTTCCACCGCTTCGTCGGCAGGGACATGCAGGGACGCTTCGTATTGGGACCCCGGCTCCAGGAACTGGCTTCCGCTGCTGGCGAAGACCGACTGATCTCGTCTTCCATGCCCGTATTGATTGCGCTGCGCGATCACACCAAGGAGTCTGCTCAGCTGTTCCGGTGGCAAGGTGAACACCGCGTCTGTGTTGCATCAGCCGAACCCGCAAGCGGCCTACGCGACTCTATTCCGGTGGGCGCCACCCTGTCCTTGAAAGCGGGCTCCGGCGCCCAGGTGCTCTTGGCCTGGGAGGAACCCGAACGTCTCCACCGCGGCCTGATTGGGGCGTCATTCACCGCCACCACGCTGTCTCAGGTTCGCCGTCGCGGGTGGGCGCAGTCGGTTGGGGAACGCGAACCCGGGGTCGCATCTGTCTCCGCACCGGTTCGCGGCGCGGACGGTCGCGTGATAGCTGCGCTGTCCGTGTCCGGCCCGATCGAGCGCATGGGGCGCCAACCGGGCCGACTGTACGGCCCCGCGGTGGTTGCGGCTGCCAACCGTCTAACTGATTTCCTCCGCAAGGCCGACGAACTGGGTCTCTAGGCTCCTCCAGTGCCAACAAGCAGGGCGGCTGCGCGGTACGCGCCCTCAAACTTGGGTAGGGCCAGTTCCCACGTATAGGGCATCGGCACCCGCCGGTTGTGGTCCTTGAAGTCCTCAACTGCCGAGGGGTTTCGGGCCCACTCCACCAGCACGTCCGCCAGCTGCCTATCCGTGTGCACCCCGCGACCTTCCACACCGTCGAGGACGGCCGCGCCGAAGCCCGACTGGGCCCGCGTTAGGATCGCCAGGCCCGCCGCACGCGCCTCCAGTCCGGAGATAGAAAAAGCGTCCTTCACGCTGGGGGCCAGGTAGATGTCGGAACGTGAATAGAGCGCTATCAGTTCCTCCCTGCTTAGCCGTCCCGGTGTTTCAACCCAACCGTCCATGTCGTTTCGCGACAGGAACCTGCGTGCCCGCGGCAGACCTGGGCCTTCCCCGGCTAGGACGGCGGTGAGCACGGGATGGTCCGCTGGCCTTCCGCCCTCGCCCGCCGCCACGTTCAGCCGCAGGCGGTTGCCCACTTGGCGGAGGATCCGCAGGGTCTGTGGAACGCGCTTGCGAGGGGCGAAACGGGTGGCTGTGACGACTCTGAGGCCCGCGTGAGGCTCGACTGGCTTGAGCCAACCCTTGGGATCAACGGTGTTGTTGTGTACTTCCACCAGCGAGGGATTCACGACCTGCCGAACCCGGGAAGCGGTCAGTTCCGAGTTGCAGAGCCACATGAAGGGGGCATCCGACAAGCCGGCTAAGCGGCCTAGTCCAACGTAAGCCGGGATGGTGGGGAACTTCGACCACACTGAGTGCACTGACACAACCGTGGGGATGCCGGCCGACTTCAGCCCCAAGAGTACGGCGGTGGTCACCGGGGTGAGCTCGCCCAAGTGTGCATGTACCACATCAGGATGGTCCGACTTCAAGTAGTCGAGAAAGCGCTGAGCACCGCGCGGGTCCACGGGAAGCCGAAGGGGGTTGGGCCATTCGGAGCGGAGCACCTGGAAGTGCGGCTTCGCAGGGTCTCCCACTGGGTCGGCGCTCAGGCCGCGGGGCTCGGCGCCCTCCAACCCGCAGCTGACGCCACGGGCCGGATCCCTCATGGTTGTCGTAAGCACCGTGACCTGGTGCCCAGCCTGCACCTGCTCAGAAGCGAGCCGGGAGACCTGGGTTTCGATTCCCCCCATTACCGGGGCGAATGCGTCAGATACGTGGACGATCTTCATGGTGCTCCGAAATCCGGGGTTTGCGGGCCGAGTCCGATCTGGTCTGCGGGTGCTATGAGGAAGCCCCACGCCGCGTTTGCTAGCGACATGGGGCTTATCCGTACTCCCAACGGGATTTGAACCCGTGTT
>CAYFQC010000031.1:0-15704 GCA_964345155.1 uncultured Actinomyces sp. | reverse complement strand
GCTTTGTTCGCGTTGTACCGCAGGAACTTCTTTACGTCCTCCGTTAGCCCAAGCTCGTCGTAAAGGTGAGCGGTGAAGATCTCCTCGTTGTCGTAGAGGTCCAGGAGCAGGGAGAAAGTGAAGTCCTTTAGCTCCTCAAGCCGCTCCGGACCCGCGTCCCGGTTCGCCACCTGGTACTTGTACCCGATGTAGTAGCCATGAACCGCCTCATCACGAATGATGAGCCTGATGATGTCCGCGGTGTTAGTCAGCTTCCCGTGCGACGCCCAGTACAAAGGCGCGTAGAAACCCGAATAGAACAGGAACGACTCCAGCATCACCGAGGCGATCTTGTTCTTCTGGGCGTCCCCCGCAACATAGTGCGAGTTGATGATCTCCGCCTTGCGCTGCAGCTGCTCGTTTTCACGGGACCAGCGGAAAGTCTCCTCTATCTCCGGTGTGGACAAGAGCGTGGAGAAGATAGTCGAGTACGACTTCGCGTGCACCGACTCCATGAACGCAATGTTGGTGTAGACCGCTTCCTCATGCTGCGTCCGGGCAGATGGCAGCAGGCTCACCGCCCCCACTGTTCCCTGCAGCGTGTCAAGCAACGTCAACCCGGTAAACACCCGATTAGTCATCGTCTTTTCTTCGGGGGTCAAGGTCTTCCAGGAAGGGATGTCATTGGACACCGGAATCTTCTCCGGCAGCCAGAAGTTAGCCGTCAGTCGATCCCAGACTTCAAGGTCCTTCTCATCTTCGATCTTGTTCCAGTTGATCGCGCGGAAAATTTCCTTCCCGTCCACCTCAGTCCAGTTCACCGGCTCGTAGATACCGCTGTGTTCGGCAGCCACATTTACTCCCTTATTGGTCTTTTCTGCTCGGATTACTGGGAGCAACTCTAGCGGCCGCCGTGGCCCGAACCGACTCGATCAATCCCTGGATAAGTCCCACAGCGTGTTGAACACCCGTGTGCCGTCGGCCCTCAATCCGTCATGCTGCAACGAGTTCGTCACCCACGTCCTCGCCCGCGGAAGTATCGCCGCAGTCCGTTCCGACAGGGCGCGGGGAACGTAGATGTCGTCGTAGTAGACGAGTGCGGTCACGGGCACATCCACCTGGGCGAGGACGTCCTCGTCATAGGTGACCGGCCAGTCCGTCCGCTCGGCCAGTTCGTCTACGGCGGGGAGGAAGGCGGACGTGGCGGGATCTTCGGATATCAGTTCCCGGAACGTGTGCTCGGCGGTCAGGTAGTACGGGGCAGAGGTGTCCAGAGGATCCGCGTCCAAAGCAAACCCCTCAAACTCTCCCGACAGCCTCTCTGCTGCCCAACGTGTGCCTCGCCCAGTTGTATCCGCCGTCGTCTGGCCGTAAATCGCTTCCTGCAGAGGCCAGTAGAGAGGGGCGGCGCCCGAAGATAGCGCTGCTCCGACCTCCGCCAGGAACGTCTGACTGAGCCTCTTCTCCCCATCCCTGTGCACAAACGGCCCCTCCCACAGGTAGTGAAGCGTGTCGAAACGCATGGCTCCTCCCAGGGCCAGCCCAAGGGAACGCATCCTGGTCGGACTGAGGCGCTCACCGGTCGGCAGCCGCTCGTCGTGGCCTGCCAAATGGGCTGCCACCTGACGGATGGTGCTTTGATCCTCCGCGTAGCGTCGGAAGTACTGTCTGTTGCGCCGCGCGGTGAGGGGGTAGGTGCGCCGGTAGATCTCATCAATCGAAGTGAGCCCAACCAGACCCCCGGTGATGAATGACTCGCGAATCGCGTCCGGGTACTGCGAGAGGTAGCCGAGCGTCAGGAAGCCTCCGTATGACTGCCCGAGCGTCGCCCATTTCTCCTCCCCGAGTATTTCTGCCCGAAACGCTTCCGCATCAGCCAAGATTTGGTTCTGAGTGAAGAGCGCCAAGAAGTCAGCGGGTCGCTCCTCCCCCGCTATGACATCCGCTGTGAGGGGAGAGGACTGCCCGGTCCCCCTCTGATCCAGCAGAAGAACCCGGTAGCGGTCGAGGGCGGCGCCTGTCCACCCCTCCCTAAAGTCACCCACACGCGGCCCGGCACCACCGGGCCCGCCCTGCAGGAAAACGAGCATGGGCAGGTCCTCCCCGCCCGGGGCCACTATCTCCCTTGCAAAAACCTCGATCTTCCGGCCCTTGAAGTCCCCTCCGGTGGGATCCAGGGGCACGTCAAGCCGGTGTTCACGGACAGTGCAGGAATGTTGCGTGTAAGTGACGGTGTGCATGACTCCATTCTGGCGCGCCAACCTACGAGCTCAAAAGAGCGTGCCCTCTGCCACCTCGTCCTCGTCCAACAGTGCCAACGCCCGCCACGCCAAGTCAGCGTCCAGCAGGAGGAGTGGCGGCTGGCCCGAGCGCGTAACGGTAACCGGGTCCTCCGCGGCGGCGGACATTACCTCCTCCCACCTCTCGGTCGCTTCCTGGGAGGAGACGACGGACAGCGTAGGACGCTGCGGCTTGGCCAGCACCTCTTCCCGGGGCGGCGCAGCATTTCGCGGGCGTCTCATCCCCTCCGCCGTAGCGGTGGCCGACCCTATGGTCCGGGTGAACGCCGGTCCGCAGGGCGCCGGCTGGCGGTTCTTGTGGGCCTCGGCAGCCGCGCGAGCACGCAGGTCAGCGGCCTCGTTCAGTTCGTGTCCGGCATGGCCCTTCACCCAGTTGAACTTCACGTCCCGGCCGGCGAGGGCTGCGTCCAAGTCCCTCATCAACCCTTCGTTCGCAACCGGCTTCCCATCGGCCTTTTTCCAACCCCGGCGCTTCCAGTTAGGCATCCACTTCGTAACCGAGTTGATGACGTACTGAGAGTCGGCGAGGACGATTAGCGGTTCGTCGGCCAGACCCGCCTTCTGCGTGTCACGCAGCAGCATCAGCAACGCAGTGAGTTCACCGACGTTGTTGGTGGCGCGGTCAAATCCGCCCGCCGCCCAAGCCTCATCGGAGACCACCCACGCCCAGCCAGCGGGACCCGGATTGCCTAGCGCGGAACCATCCACAGCAGCGGTAATCGTCATGCCCCGATGATAGTTGCCACGCTGGCGAGCACCTGGCGCAGCACAGACCTACAGTTTTGTCATGACTGATAAGAACTTTGGTGGAAAACGGTTCAGCGGCGGACGCAACGGCCGGCCCTCCGGTGGGCGGCGCTTCGACGACAAACCTAAGCATGGGACCGATAAGGAATTGCTGGCCCTGCTCCACGGCATCGATGGCTCGTCCTACGGGGCGTACAAGCGTGCGGTGGGAGAGTGGGACTTTGGCAGCTTCAAGGTGATGTTGGACCGGATTCAATCCGACCCGTATGCGCCGCCGTCCGCAGCGCGCGTTGTCGCCGATCCATTGAAGATGGGCCTTCCGCCTGAGACGCTCAGCACGCCTGAACAGCAGCTCGCAACCGGGGATTTCCTGGTCCGCGCCTTCCGGAGAGCGATCCGAAGCGAGGACCGCTACTCAAACGTGTCAATCGTGGGGACCGGCCAGGAGATTCTGGACCGCTCGGCCGCCGTGGTGACACCGGAGAAGGTTGAGCTGCGCATCCAGATCCAGCTTCCAGCCCGCGGCCGCACCGTCCAGGGCCACAAGGCGGCAACGATCTTCGACGTGGAGCTCCCCGACGCCGTGAACGAGACTTTCGACTTTTGGTCCGAGGACGCCAAAGACTACCTGGCAGAACTCCTTTCCCATGTAAGGACGTACGAGGACCACGTCGCACTCCAGCAGGCCCTTGTAGAACGCGGATGGGTGGCGTTCTTGAACGACGGCGCCGTCCTCGCCCGCCGCTCTGGTGTCTCTCAGCTTCCGATGGATGGGGCGGTCCCATTCGAGTCTCCGACGTCACTGCGCCAGAAGGTTGTCCTCCCCCACGCCGGTGAAGTCCAGGGAATGGCAATCGAGCCGGGCATCACACTCATCGTCGGCGGCGGGTACCACGGGAAATCGACGCTGCTGTCCGCGATTCAGCGCGGGGTTTACGCCCATGTCCCCGGCGACGGCAGGGAGCTGGTGGCTGCACTTCCCGAAGCTGTGAAGATCCGTGCAGCAGATGGACGGCCGGTGACCAAGGTGGATGTCTCCCCGTTCATCAACCACCTGCCCACCGGCGCGCACACTAGGGAGTTTTCGACGCAGAACGCCTCAGGCTCCACCTCTCAGGCTGCTTCCGTGATTGAGGCTCTTGGAGTCGGCGCTCCTCTCCTTCTCATCGACGAAGACACCTCAGCCACAAACCTGATGATCCGCGATGAGCGGATGCGGGAACTGGTCGTGGCGGCGCAAGAGCCGATAACGCCGCTGATCGACAGGATCAAAGGTTTGGCCGGAGGCGGACCAGGCGACGGTGGGACATCATTGATCCTCGTCATGGGCGGTTCCGGCGCTTACCTGGACGTGGCTGACCGCGTGCTGCAAATGGACGCCTACAAGTGTGAAGACGTCACCGAGAAAGCCCGGCAGGTCTGCATTGAGACCCCGCGCCTCAAGACTGACATCCCCGGCTTCCCCGTCCTCACGGAGCGGGCACCCAAACGCGGCAAGAGCGGCGGAGATCGACCGAAAACGAAGTCTTCTGGCCTAGACACCATCTCCTTGGATCGTCAGGCTGTCGACGTTTCGGATGTGGAGCAGATTGTTGACCCCGGCCAGACCGAAGCAATTGCCTGGTGTCTGCGTGGCATCCTGCAGGACCTCGCAGACGGGAAGAAGCCCCTGCCCCAGCTCCTCCAAGAGCTCCAAGCACGTCTGGACCGGGAGGGCCTGGACGCGCTGTCCAAGTACGGAGCGCGGCGGTACCCGGCGTTCATGGCGCGACCGCGCATGGTGGACGTCGCGGCGGCGGTCAACCGCTACCGGGCTCTGGACATAGCCGTTCTCGGATCGTCCGAAAGCTGAGGGGACAGCCAGAGCAGAAGCATAGGGTTGGGGCATGGAGAAGATGACATCGGAAGTGGATTTGACGAACTTGCCAGAGATCACGGAGGAAGCTCCTCCACCCGAAGGGCTGATACTCAACTCCACCATCGAAGCTCAACTGGACCACCGCACCATCAGGGCGTTTAGCGAGGAGCCGTTGGATGAGAAGACGGTATCCACCCTTCTAGATGTGGCAAGGCACGCTGCCACCTCCAGCTTCTATCAAGCCTTCACCATCTTGCGCATCAAGGATCCCGCGATCCGCGAAGTCCTTTACCAGTCCTCGGGGCAACCGTACGTCGGAGGGGACAAGGGGGAACTGTTCGTTTTTGTTGCCGATCTCAGCCGCATGGCGCGCATCCGAGAAGCTGCAGGCTTGTCGCTAGAACCCCTGGAGCGCGCCACCGCATTTGTCCAGGCGGTCGAGGACGCACTGCTCGCCGCACAGAACCTGGTGGTCGCCGCAGAAAGCCTGGGTTTGGGAACCTGCTATCTGGGCTCCATCGGGCGGGACCCGATAGCCCTCATCGAAGCGATGCAGCTGCCCAAGTTCACGTTCCCTCTAGTCGGACTCCTAGTTGGTCACCCCGCGCAGGCGCCGCAGAAGAAGCCGCGCCTCCCCCGTGAGATCACAGTTCACGTAGACACGTATCCGAACGTGGACGCTGCTGAGTACGTGGCCGCAGCCAAGGCGTACGACCAGGTCATCCAGACCTACTACGACCTACGAGAAGGCGGTAGGAGGCAGGATTCCTACACCAACCAGGTGAAGAAGAAGCCAGGCAACGGACCCTCGGAAAAAGCTCCGCTTCTGGAGGTCTTGCACGACCAGCGGCTCTGCCTTCACTAGCGGATTGCTAAGTCGCGGAGGGGGACGGCTTGCGGCCCTCCCCCTCCTGGCTGCACGGTTCCAGCCACATCTGCAAACCGGCTGCCCTACAACATGCAGGACACGCAGCCCTCTATTTCCGTGCCTTCCAGGGCAACCTGGCGTATCCGCACGTAGTACAGGGTCTTGATGCCCTTGCGCCAGGCGTAGATGTAAGACTTATTGAGTTCCCTGGTGGTCACTGTGTCCGGGTAGAAGAGCGTCAGGGACAAGCCCTGGTCCACATGCTGAGTGGCGGCAGCGTACGTGTCGATGATCTTCTCCGGCCCGATCTCATACGCATCCTCGTAGTACTCCAAGTTGTCGTTGGTCATGTAGGGAGCCGGATAGTAGACGCGGCCAATCTTCCCTTCCTTGCGGATTTCAATGCGCGCGGTTATCGGGTGGATTGAGGAGGTGGAGTGGTTTATGTATGAGATAGACCCCGTGGGAGGTATGGCCTGGAGGTTCTGGTTGTACATCCCGTATTCAGCCACGTCTGCCGCCAACTGCTGCCAGTCCTCCGGCGATGGAATGTGCGCAGTGGACTTCGCGAAGAGCTCCTTCACCTTCTCAGTCTTTGGAGTCCAGTCCCCCTCTATGTACTTGCGGAAATACTCCCCGGAGGCGTACTTAGACTCTGGGAAGCCATCGAAGGTTTCCTGACGTTCTTTAGCGATCTTGTTGGACGCGCGGATCGCTTCATACGCCACCGACATGAAATACATGTTCACGAAGTCGAGGGCCTCTTCGGAGCCGTAGTGGATCCCCTCGCGCGCCAAATACCCGTGCAAGTTCATGGCGCCCAGGCCCACCGCGTGAGAACGCGCATTCCCCGCCGCAACGGAGGGCACCGCCTCTATGTCCGACAGATCCGAAACGGCCGTGAGCGCTCTGATGGCCGTCTCCACCGTAGAACGGAAGTCTCCCGAATCCATGGCCTTCGCGATATTCAACGATCCCAAGTTGCAGGAAATGTCCTTGCCTACGTGCTTGTAAGACAAGTCCGGGTAGAACTCCGAAGGCTCTGAGACTTGAAGGATCTCACTACAAAGGTTCGACATGGAGATTCGCCCCTTGATGGGGTTCGCGTTATTCACCGTGTCTTCAAACAGGAGGTACGGGTATCCGGACTCGAACTGGATTTCCGCGATGGTCTGGAAGAAGCGGCGCGCACTGATCTTCCTCTTCTTGATGCGGGGATCGTCCACCATCTCGTAGTACTTTTCCGTCACCGAGATGTCGGAGAACGGCTTCCCGTAGACCCGCTCCACGTCGTAGGGACTGAACAGGTACATGTCCTCGTTCTTCTTCGCCAGGTGGAACGTGATGTCGGGAATGACGACACCGAGGGACAGACTCTTGATCCGCACCTTTTCATCAGCATTCTCACGCTTAGTGTCCAAAAAGCTCATGATGTCCGGGTGATGTGCGTTCAGGTAGACCGCGCCTGCGCCCTGACGGGCACCCAACTGGTTCGCGTAGGAGAAGGAGTCTTCCAGGAGCTTCATCACCGGCACCACGCCGGAAGACTGGTTCTCAATCCTCTTGATCGGGGCGCCGGCCTCACGCAAGTTCGTAAGCGACAAAGCCACGCCACCGCCACGCTTGGACAGCTGCAGCGCGCCGTTGATTCCACGAGCGATCGACTCCATGTTGTCTTCAACCCGCAGCAGGAAACAGGAAACAAGTTCCCCGCGCGCCCGCTTGCCCGCATTCAGGAATGTTGGGGTGGCAGGTTGGAAACGGCCGCTCATCATCTCATCGACTAGATGCCGCGCCATCTCAATGTCACCTTGCGCCAAATACAAAGCGACGATGCATACCCGATCCTCAAACCGCTCCAGGTACCGCTTTCCGTCGAAAGTCTTCAACGTGTAAGAGGTGTAGTACTTGAACGCGCCGAGGAAGGTTGGGAACCGGAACTTCCAGGCGTAAGCCTGCTGGAACAGCTTCTTGATGTCTTTGAAGGAGTACTGATCCAGAACTTCCTTCTCGTAGTAGCCCTCTTCCACCAGGTAATCCAACTTCTCAGCCAGATCGTGGAAGAACACCGTGTTCTGGTTTACGTGCTGCAAGAAGTACTGCCGCGCGGCCTTCTTGTCCGCGTCGAACTGGATCCTTCCGTCGGCGTCGTACAGGTTCAGCTGGGCATTCAGGGCGTGATAGTCCCGTTCGGGCGCCAACGCGGGTTCTAGTCCTGTGTCGGTGAAATTGTCGACCAAAACTTCATCAGTCCTTCTTGTACTCGCGAAACGTCCTCGTTAGTCCCGAGAAGTTCGAAACGGTAAAGGTGGGGAACCCCGACCTTCCTGGCGACGATGTCGCCTGCCTTACAGTATGCGGTCCCAAAGTTCGTGTTCCCAGAGGAGATCACTCCGCGGCACAGGCCGCGATTGCGCGGATCGTTCAGGAACTTAATCACCTGCTTGGGAACGGCCCCCCGCTCCGAGCCGCCCCCGTAGGTGGGGACGACCAGAACGTATGGCTCACTAACCTCAACGCGCTCATCTTTGGAACGCAGAGGAATGCGCTGGGCCGGGAAGCCCAGCTTTTCAACGAATCGTCGTGTGTTTTCAGTTGCCGATGAAAAATAGACCAGTTGAGGCACGGGCGAGGGCGTCGCTTCGCCTCCCGCATCTTCCCCTTCCACCAGCTGGCCCGGTAAGTCGCGCGCCTCAGTTGGCAGCGACTGCACGCAGCAACGCCGCCGCCACGGAAGCAATGCGGTCAGGACGATACCCGCTCCAGTGCTCCTCCCCGAACACCACTACGGGGGCCTGTGAATACCCAAGCCCCAGGATGTAGGCCAGCGCGTCTGAATCAACGGTCACATCAACGACGGTGTAGTCCACCCCGTGCTTGTCGAACGCCCGGTACGTGGCGTCACACTGAACACAACGCGGCTTCGAGTAAACCATGACGGACATTTCCGCTACCTCCTGCACTTGGATCCTTCCCTCCACGGTCAGGACCTTTTCACGGAATCGAACTACACCCGTGTCACTTGCCAAATAATCCTACTTCTTCTGCCCGGGCAACACTACACCTTGTGGTCGCTGGCACGGCCAACCCCTAGATGTGGTGTTGCACTTCCCTGTGCACGGATCGAACAAGACCTGTGGACAGAGCAGTGATCACGCGCCGCGGATCGGGATGGCGCCGTTGATTCAGCCTGTGCATAACGTCAGGACGGCCGTCCCCAGCTTGTGGATGACAAGCTTGTAATTCGATCTTCTCCCCGGCGTGTCGCAGCTCAGCATTCCACGACGTTGACAGCCAGTCCCCCGATGGACGTCTCCTTGTACTTGTCCAGCATGTCCGCGCCCGTCTGCCGCATCGTCTCGATAGCAACGTCCAGCGATACCTGGTGGCGGCCATCCCCATACAGAGCCATTCGCGCTGCGGATATGGACTTCACGGCCCCGATCGCGTTTCGCTCTATGCACGGGATCTGCACTAAGCCACCAACCGGGTCACAAGTTAGACCCAAGGAGTGCTCCATAGCGATCTCCGCGGCGTTCTCCACCTGCGCGGGTGTGCCACCCAGCGCCTGCGCCAAACCTGCCGCCGCCATTGCCGACGCGGAGCCCACTTCTCCCTGACAACCAACTTCGGCTCCCGCAATGGAGGCTCGTACCTTGATGATGGACCCCACAGCGGTTGCAGCCAATAGGAAGTCCCGCAAGAGGGGGCGAAACCGGGGGAAGGTGGACAGCAAAGAGCCCAGGTCAGACAAGTCGAAACGAGCGTTCAGGCGCTCCAGTCCGCCAACCTCCTGCGACGCCCGGTAAACCAGGAAATACCCAAGGACGGCCGGGATGATGCCAGCCGCCCCATTCGTCGGCGCGGTCACCACGCGGTGCCCGGCCGCGTTCTCCTCATTGACTGCAAGGCCGTACAGAGTCACCCAGTCCATCAGCAGCAAGGGATCCCCGCCATCAACACTTAGGCGCCGCCTCAACGCGGCCGCCCGCCGGGGAACACCCAAACCCCCGGGCAGAACGCCCTCAGTGCGCGCGCCCCGCGCCACCACTTCGAACATTGTGTCGAGGATCAGATCAAGTCTGGTATCCACGTCGGCGTTGGCCCGCCCCCGCCCCTCGTTCGCACGCACCACCTGAGCGATGCTCCCGCCGCAAGATGCACACCTCTCCAAGAGATCTTCCCCTGACCGAAACGGGTAGAGAACATGGCGAGCCTCTGCCTCAGACTCCTCTTCCAGGGGGACGGGATCAGCTTCTCCCTCTTGAACGGCGACGAACCCCCCGCCCGTCGAATAGTAGGTGCGAGATAGCGCCGGCCCGCCGCCCGTCCTCGCCCCGCGCGCATCCACCCATGCGTCGATGGACAGGGCGTTCACGTGGAATTCAGGCCGCAGTCGAGCCTGAAACAGCAGGTCCGCGGACAAATCGAAAGGTACGTGCTTTCCACCCGGAAGCGGCAGCCGGCCGCTCCTGACCACCTCGGGAATGATCGCGTCTACCGCGGCGACATCCACAGTTTCGGGTCTCTCGCCTGCCAGCCCAAGGAGGACGGCCCGGTTCGTGCCGTGGCCGATCCCCGTTGCAGCTAGGGAGCCGAACAGAGTCACGCGAATCCGAACCGGGGCCAGGCACAGCCGGTCAAGGAGAGAAGCGAAGTCGCGGCCGGCCCGCATTGGGCCAACAGTGTGCGAGGACGACGGGCCTATTCCCACCGTGAACATCTCTGCTACCCCCAGCTGGTTGCCCGGACTCTGGGGTGAACCCGATTTCCTCATGCCTCATTGTCTCCCAGCCGGCCCGAAATCCCCGTCGGCTACCCTGAACCCGTGGAGACCGGGAACGTGTGGTGCGAGGACGGACCAGACACCGTTGTTCTGGCCGATAACCTGCCGGTTCTCCGATCCCTCCCGCCCGCCAGTTTCCAGCTCATCTACGTGGATCCGCCCTTCAACACGGGCCGCAGGCAGGAGCGCCGCAACATGCGGATGACCCGCTCCGAATCCGGGAGAGTCGGATTCAAGGGGCAGAAGTACGAAGTGGTGAAGGGAAGCGTCTTAGGCTACGACGATGCTTTTGAGGACTACTGGGCGTTCCTGGAACCGCGGCTGGAAGAAGCTTGGCGGCTTTTGAAACCCACTGGGACCTTGTACGTCCATTTGGACTATCGGGAGGTGCACTACGCGAAAGTCCTGCTAGATGCCCTGTTTGGACGCGAGTGCTTCTTGAACGAGATCATCTGGGCGTACGACTACGGGGGCAAATCCAGGAGCCGCTGGCCAGCCAAGCACGACAACATCTTGGTTTACGTGAAGGATCCAAACCTGTACCACTTCGATTCCGAAGCGGTGGACCGGGAACCCTACATGGCGCCCGGCCTCGTGTCCTCGGAGAAGGCGGCTCGCGGCAAGCTCCCCACCGACGTCTGGTGGCACACCATCGTCTCTCCCACAGGCAAGGAGAAGACCGGCTATGCGACACAAAAGCCCGAGGGCGTCCTCCGACGCATAATCCAAGCCTCCAGCCGCCCCGGGGACTGGGTCCTCGATTTCTTCGCGGGCTCGGGAACCACGGGTGCCGCAGCCGCACAGTTGGGCCGGCGTTTCCTCCTGATCGACTCAAACCCCCAGGCCATCGATGTAATGCGCAGACGTCTCGGGAATCCACAGCTGCCGGTAGCCTTCCTGGAACCGGAGGCGGAGCAGGTCCTATCCTCGGAGGATGGACAGGGAACAGGCAGTAACTGAAGAAATGATCGACCGGGACCTGAACGTGGAGTCGTTCAACTTGGACCACCGGTCTGTGCGCGCTCCTTACGTGCGGGTGGCTGACCGCAAGCGGTTGCCCGGCGGAGATGTGCTGGTGAAATACGACGTTAGATTCACCCAGCCCAACGTGGAGCACCTGCCGATGAGCGCCGCCCATTCCATTGAGCACCTGACGGCGCATCTGATGCGTGACCACACCGACGCCCTTATCGACTTTTCCCCCATGGGATGCCAGACCGGGTTCTATGCTCTCCTGGTTGACGTCGAACAGCCCGAGTTTGAGGACATTTTGGAAAAGACCTTCCAGGATCTCCTCGCAGCATCATCGGTCCCCGCCGCAAACGAAGTGCAGTGCGGGTGGGGGGCGAATCACTCGTTGGAGGGAGCGCAGGCGGCGGTGCGGCGGTTCCTGGCAGCGCGCGATGAATGGGACGTTGTCCAGTGACAGACCCAATCTTGATTGCTTGCGCAATGGAGGAGGAGGCAGCGCCGTTCCTCGATGCGCTTGAGGGGCGGGGTACCATCTCCCTTCCGGCCTTGCCGGAGTCTTTCAGGGGGCCACTACAGCTCCACTCGGGACGGCTCGCGGGCCAGCCGGTCATAGTGGCAATGACCGGGATCGGGATGACGAACTCCGCCCTCGCTCTAACCTTCGTCATGTCCTCTACCAAGGTGCGGCTAACCATCTTCGCGGGAACCACCGGCGGATTAGGCAGACAGGTACGCATCGGGGACGTCGTCGCGGGCGAAGCGGCTGTGTACCACGATGCTGACGCCTCTGAGTTCGGGTACGAACCGGGGCAGATTCCTCGAATGCCGGCGCGGTTTGAGGCGGACACGGTGCTGCTGGCCCACGTCGTGGAATCCTTGGAATCCAGCCGGGTTCCTTTCCACCGCGGTTCGGTGAGCGCATCGAATTCATTCGTGTCGGGTCAGAAGGTGGAAGCGGTTCGCGCGCTTTTCCCACGTGTACTTGCCGCGGACATGGAAACGACTGCAGGCGCCCAGGTGTGCTGGGCTTTCGCCGTCCCGTGGGTGTCTCTGCGTGCCGTCTCTGATCTGTGTGAACCGGACGCCAGCCAGGTCTTCCAGGACTCGGCCAACACCGCCTACCAACGCAGCTTTGAGGCAGCCATCTCCGTTCTCTCCGCTCTCCCAACTGGCTGCTGAGACAGACACACACGCGCCCTATGGTTGGCAGAAACTGTTCTCATGACTGCTCCGGCCTGCAAGCCAGTACGACGCGCGCTCCTTTCCGTTTCCGACAAGACCGGCCTGGGGAAACTGGGGACAGCCCTGTTCGCCAGAGGCGTGGAACTGGTTGCCACGTCCTCAACAGCCCGGGCCCTGACAGACGTGGGAGTCCCAGTTCAGGAGGTGTCTTCCCTCACCGGCTTCCCTGAGCTGCTGGGCGGGCGCGTCAAAACTCTGCATCCCCGCGTTCACGCGGGAGTGCTGGCACGTCAGGACGACCCAGCCAGCCTCTCGGAGTTAGCGGCACACAACATCAGACCTTTCGACTTGGTGGTCGTGAACCTGTATCCATTTGAGGAAACGGTGGCGTCCGGCGCGGACGTGTCCGGCTGTGTTGAGATGATCGACATTGGGGGTCCCACCCTCCTACGCGCCGCCGCGAAGAACTACGGTTCCGTCGCCACGATCTGCGATCCGGCCGACTACGAAGCCCTCCTGTGCGCGTTGAATGAAGGCGGAACCACGTTGGAGCAGCGCCTCGCCTGGGCACGTCAAACCTTCGAGTACGTGGCCGAATATGACCTGGCCATCGCCAACTGGATGAACTCCCCCAAGTTGGTCGGCTCGGGAGAAGAGGAAGCCTTTCCGGGCTGGCTAGGGCTTTCCTACCGACGCCAAGCCACGCTGCGGTACGGAGAGAACCCGCACCAAGGGGCCGCCCTTTACGAGCAGACGGAGGGCATCCCCTCGCAAACCATCCAGTCCCAGCAGGCCGGAGAGGGCAACTTGGCGGGCGCCGTCGTACTCGGCGGCAAACCTCTGTCCTACAACAACTTCCAAGACGCCCAAGCCGCTATGACGGCCGTCAGCGACTTTGAGGGGGCGGCAGTGGCAATAGTGAAGCACGCGAACCCATGCGGGCTGGCCGAAGCAGAACACCCAATCGCGGCCTACACCGAGGCGCTGGCTTGCGACCCACTCTCGGCTTTCGGCTCCGTCGTGGCATTCAACCGGGAACTTGACGAAGACGTCGCCTCTGAAGTCACGAAGATCTTCACCGAGGTGGTCCTTGCCCCCTCTTTCACCCCGGCCGCCCTCAAGGTCCTCCGACAGAAGAAGAACCTGCGAATCCTGCAGGTCACTCCGGCCCGTCAGCCTTGGACTCTGAAGCCCCTCAGCGGCGGCCTCCTGGTGCAAGACTCCGACCTGCCTGCGGAAGAGGACAAGATCACCGCTTGGGAACTGGTCTCCGGCAGCCCCGCCGACACTGATGTCACCGCGGACCTGGAGTTCGCCTGGCAGGCGGTGAAGAGCGTGAAGTCAAATGGCATCCTGCTAGCGAGGGACCGGGCCACCGTGGGCATCGGAATGGGGCAGGTAAACCGGGTTGACGCGGCGAAGCTGGCCGTGGAACGAGCGAACACCCTGGGGGAGAGAGCCGACGGCGATGTGCCAGAGCGCGCCCGCGGATCGGTCGCGGCTTCCGATGCCTTCTTCCCTTTCCCCGACGGCTTGGAGGTTCTCATCCGAGCCGGGGTGCGGGCAGTCGTGGCCCCGGGTGGATCCCGGAACGATCCGGCAGTCATCGCTGCGGCGCAGGCGGCGGGGATCACCTTGTACTTCACAGGTCGGCGGCACTTCACGCACTGAGCCCCGCCCTCGCCCGTCAGGCAGTGGGCAGAGGCGCGCGTTTGGGTTCGCGGACGGATCCGGCAATCAGGAACGCGACTGGCAGCAAAGCGGCGACGGCCAAAACGGCAGTTAGAACGCCCAGGTTCTGCCCCAGCAACCCGATCAGCGGCGGTCCTCCAAGGAACGCAACGTAGCCGATGGTGGCGATTACGCTAACCCGCACGGCGGAACCTGACGCTTCGTCGCCCCCGGCTGACATTCCCATGGGGAACCCCAACGACACCCCACAGCCCCACAGCGCTACGCCCACGAATGCCCACACCACGCTTCCCGACAGAGCAAACAGCAGCACCCCGGCGAAAGCGACCACGGATAGAGTTCTCAGAACCGGGACCCGACCCCACCGGTCAATAAGTCCTGAGCCGAACCACCTTGCCAGAGTCATCGTCGTCAAGAACACGGCGAGCCCAAGAGTGCCGACCGTCGCGCTCGTCTCGTAGTCGCCCACCATGGCTACGCCGATCCAGTCGATCGCCGTCCCCTCCGCGAACGCGAAAATCATGACGAACAGACCGATGAGGACGGTGCGAGGTTCCCTCCATGCCTCGCCCAACCGAAGTTTGCTCGGCGGCTCGGTGGGCTGGGAGCTTTGCGCCTCTTCCAGCAGGTCGGCGACCCCGTCACCCGTCTTTGGGGGCGGTGGCGTCATAAATCCGCTGACCCTCCAGGCGACAATTCCGCCCACCAGCAGCCCGATCCCAACCAGATTCGCCGTGACGCCTACGCCGAACTGGATTAGCAGTGCACCCAGGAGAGCACCGGCTACCGTTCCCACGGAGAAGCCCGCGTGGAACCGGGGCATGATGACTCGGCGAAGGTCGTGTTCCACGAAGGCGCCCTGCACGTTCATCGCCACGTCCCAGGCGCCGAAGCCGAAGCCCATTATGAACAGTGAGATGACAACTGGGACGACCCCGTAGACATAACCGAGGCCCAAAAAGACGAGGGCGAGACCCGTGATCACCGAGAAGATCCGGACTGTCTGCTTCTCACCGAAGCGCTCAATGATCAAGCCAGCCACGGGCAGCGCGGAAACGGAGCCCACCGCCATCGCTAGAAGGACCAAGCCCCACTTCGCGGGATCCAATCCCAGTGCTTCCTTCATCTGGGGAATTCGGGCCGCCCATGTCGCCTGAAGTACTCCCGCACCGATGAAAGCAACGAAAACACTGGTTACGGCTGCGCGTTGGCGGGGATTCACCAGGTCAGTCTAGGTCCAATGCGGGCAAGCGCCGCTCCACCTTGGTCTGGCCGGACACTCCAGTGTGTGCTCCCGCTGATTTATCCCTGAGCGTCCCC
>CAYFQC010000030.1:3368-15773 GCA_964345155.1 uncultured Actinomyces sp. | reverse complement strand
ACTGTGCGAAACTCTGGGCGGCTGCAGTCAGCGTTACAGGGTCCAGTCCGGCCGCGGCCGCCGTGGCGGCGATAGACCCCGTGGACACCATCAGCGAGGCTCCCAACAACGCAATCGCGGCTCGGGAAACGAGTCTCATGACGCCACCCCCTATCCCACGGGTTGTTATCTGCTTCACATCCCTCGTTAGCAGGAGTTCGCCTAGCACAATGACCTTGATAAGCGATTGATGTGTGGACATGATGTCTGTCGCGCGTTCGAATATGGCGCCATTTTGCGGAAAGATACGGCTATAAATGCGCTGCGACCAGGATGGATTTACCAGGAGTGAAGTACATCACAGTCGGGTGGGTTGTCGGGTGAGTCGGGTGGGGCGTGGGGCGCGCGAGGGTTGGTTGGTCTGTCTCCAAGACCCGGAGGGGTGGGGTTTGAGGATTACACCCTCGCTCTAAGCGGAAGGCATAGAGGCCGTTCAACCGCCTATGAGACGCTTAGAAAGTCTTTACGTACTCTCTGGAGGAGCACATGTCTAATCCCGTCTTCAACCGCATGGAAGGCCAGTGGGCCGCTGAGAGCGCCGTCGCGCAGGAGTCGCGCACAAACCAACCGCCAATGTACGACCAGCAGGCGTTCGAGGAAGCGCGCGCGGCCTACGAGCGCCCGGCTGCCGATGCTGTCGACATGGGGCGCATGACCTATGACGATGTGATCGTTAAGACGGGGCTAAACCTGGGGTTGTTGATAGTGGTGGCCGCTGTCACTTGGTTTGCCTCATCGGCAAACCCGGGCATTGCAGCTCCTGCGTTGTGGATCGGTCTTCTTGGCGGCTTCGCGGTTGCGATGGTAAACACCTTCTCACGCACAATCCGGCCGGGACTCGTCCTCCTGTACTCCGCATTGGAGGGCGCCGCGTTGGGCGCGCTGAGCCTGGTGATGAATACGCTCTACCCCGGGGTTGTCCTGCAGGCCGTTGTCGCAACCTTCGCCGTGTTCGGCGTCACGCTCGCCCTGTTCGCGTCGGGGAAAGTCAGGAACTCTCCGAAGATGCAGAAGTTCGCGCTGATCTCTTTGCTTGGCTTGATCTTCTCTCGCCTCGCAATCTGGGGACTGTCGCTGCTTGGAGTGAATATCGGCGGGGTGGAAGGCCCTTCGGTTGCGGGCATCCCGCTGAGTGTGGTCATCTCAGTGTTCGCGGTGTTCATCGGCGCGATCTGCCTGATCAGCGACTTCGACCAGGTGCAGCGGGGAGTCCGTCAGGGTGTGCCCGCCAAGTACGCTTGGCTCAGCGCTTTCGGGATGATGGTGACATTGGTTTGGCTCTACGTGGAGATCCTGAACATCCTTTCCAGGATGCAGTCGCGCTAACGTCACCGCGGGAGATCGAACGCGGCAGCGGCCCCGAGAACTAAGAACTAGATGATGCAGGAGAGAAAGATGAAAGACGTAACCGTATCCGGAGATTTCGGCTCGAAACCGGCACTGAGCTTTTCTGATTCTCAGCCGCCGGAGGAGCTCCTAGTCGAGGTCCTCGAAGAAGGCGACGGTCCCGTAGTTGAGGCGGGCGACGTGATCGTGTGCGACTACCTGGGTCAGGTCTGGGGCGGCCAGGTATTCGACAACTCTTACGATCGGGGAGCGCCCCTGGACTTCCAGATTGGCGTGGGACAGGTCATCGCTGGATGGGATGATGGCCTGGTGGGCCAGCGCGTCGGTTCCAGGGTCCTCCTAGCCATCCCACCGCACCTCGGCTACGGAGAGTTCGGGGTGCCGCAGGCGGGCATCAAGGGCGGCGACACCCTGGTCTTCGTCACGGACATAGTGGCCGCTCGTAAGTAGCTTCCTTAGCGTATTTGCCTGCCTCAGAGGACTCCTCGGGGGCAGGCAACTCCGTTAAAGCCGTGGTTACAGTAGCCCCCCGGGTTCTTCTCCAGGTAGCGCTGGTGATATTCCTCTGCGTGGTAAAAGGGTTCGTGCGGCGGAGGGTTGACGGTAGTGGCGACGGGCCCATACCCAAGAGAACGAAGCTTGCTGTCGTACTGGGTTTTGATCTCCAGCGCCTCCGCATACTGCTCCGGACTGGTGGTCCAGATCTCGCTTCGATACTGGGTTCCGACGTCGTTGCCCTGGCGGTTCACCTGCGTTGGGTCGTGAATCTCGAAGAAAGTTGCCAGTACTTCCGCCGCCGTTGTCTTGGCCGCATCATAGGTAACCTTCACTGTCTCCGCGTGCCCAGTGGTACCGCTGCACACTTCCACGTACGAGGGCGAAGCGGCGGTCCCGCCCATGTACCCAACCTCTGTGTCGAGGACCCCCGTTGCGGCCCGCAGGAACTTTTCGACCCCCCAGAAGCACCCGCCAGCCAGGTAGATTACTTCGTCGTGCTGCCCAGCCGGTAGACTGCCACCAACGCGGGCTCGCGCCGCCTCCGTTGACATTGCTTCCGTCACCACCAGCTCCGATCGTTCGGTTGAACAGGTGTCGGTAATCATCGCATGAGTAGGCCTCAGTGGGGAGAGGGCAGATGGAGACACCACCGCAGGACAGTCCTATTTCGGCCACTGGTCAAGGCACCGGTCAGAAGGATGCTTCGGTTCAGGGTGTGCGCGCAAGCGTAAGTCGCCCGCTTCGGGTGGCGGCTGCTTGGAGTTGGCGTTTCCTGTTTGTACTCGCGGCACTGGCCGCCATCCTGTGGGTTTTGAAGCCTGTTCGGTCGCTGGTGGTTGCCTGCCTGGTGAGTTTGCTGCTTGCTCTGTTGCTCGCGCCCCTTGTGTCCCTGCTGCGCAGGAAGCTCCACATGGGCAAGACGCTGGCAGCCGCGATTGGCCTCGTCACAGGTATCGTCATCGTCTTGGGCCTCATCGGACTGGCTCTTGGGCGCCTGGTGGAGCAGCTTCCCACCATCGCAAACCAGACCCTTGCAGGCGTGAATGACCTGGTGGAATGGGCAACGACCGGACCCTTGGGAATGGACCTGGGCCAGGTCACCGACTACCTGGAGAACTTCCAATCTGACCTGGTGACGATCCTGCGTAATTACGCTGGAACCATTGCATCCGAGGCGTGGACCTTCGCGTCTTCCGCGGCCAGCCTGGCGGCGTCGGCTCTGATCATGATGTTTGTGCTCTTCTTCATGCTCCGGGATGGACGCGGGATGTGGATCTGGTTCATGCGCATGCTGCCGAAAGACTGGCGCAACCCCGCCAATGAGGCTGGCATTCGCGGCTGGGTGACCCTCGGCTGGTACATCAGAACGCAGCTGAAGGTGGCGGCCATCGACGCGATCGGTATCGGCCTAGGCGCGTTGCTGCTGGGTGTTCCCGGCTGGATGCCGATTACCGTCCTCGTATTTTTCGCCTCGTTCATCCCGATCATCGGCGCCTTCTTTTCAGGAGCGGTGGCGACGCTACTGGCTCTGGTGAACAACGGACTCACCTCCGCGATCATCATGCTGGTGATCGTGCTGGCCGTTCAGCAGTTGGAGAGTAACGTTCTGCAACCCTGGCTCATGTCCCAAGCGGTCTCGCTTCACCCGGTGGTCGTCGTCCTCGCCGTGACCGCGGGAGGGTCTGTGGCGGGAATAGTCGGCGCCATCTTCGCGGTGCCCCTGCTGGCATTCCTGAACGTGACTGTGATGTACCTGCATGGGCATGACATGTACCCGCAGTTGGCGACGGATCCGATGCGACCGGGCGGGCCGCCGGGAAGCCTTGACGCCCAAATTGAGGCGTCCTACATGAGTGCTCGCCGCTCCAAGGACGACACGGGCAACGCGGACCGTGGGCGGGTGGAGGTTTTCCCCTCGCACCCCGTCGCGGTCACCACCGAAGAACTGGACGAGGACGTGGCAGGTGACGAAGCCGCGCAGCAACGGAATGGTGCAGACCAGCCGGGAGCCTCTGGGTAGTGGAAAGCCTACTGGCGCCCAGATCAAACAGAAGATCCTGACCGCCGTGGCGGCCAGGATCTTCGTTCGTTGAGCTGTGCCTGTCGATCCCGGCTAGGCCCGGTATGGGGTCGCCGAAACGATCTTCACTTTGATCCGGGCCCCGGAAGGCGCGTCGTACGCGGCTTCCTGACCCGCGCTTAGTCCGATGATGGCCTTGCCGATGGGCGCAGTGGGTGAGTAGACACGCATGGCCAGCCCCTCCCCGGCGTCGCGGGCTCCCAATAGGAATGTCTCTTCCTCACCAGCAATCACTGCGGTGACCACCATGCCTGGTTCGACAATCCCGTCGTCCTCTGGGGTTTCCCCGACCTCTGCGTCGCGGAGAAGCTCCTCTAGCTGGAGGATGCGCGTCTCATTCATCGATTGCTCTTCGCGGGCTGCCTGGTAGCCGCCGTTCTCACTGAGGTCGCCCTCACGCCGTGCGTTCTCAATTAACTGTGCGATCTCTGGGCGGCGAACGTCACGCCTCTGATCCAGCTCATTTTTGAGCTTGTCGTACTGGCCCTGCGTGAGCCAAGTTTTCTCTGCCATGGGGAAGAGCATACGCCCAGGGGATAGCGCGGGCCACAACACCTAGCCCTCGGTCTGTGCCGGAGGTCGGGGTAGAGAGAGCGCCCATGCGGCGCCCTACAGACGTGCGTCAGGTGAGCACGGCAATGTACGCGGCGACGCACTGACACGCCCAGGCGAGGACAGTGAACACATGGAAAATCTCGTGGAAACCGAACCACTCCGGCCAAGGATTGGGTCGCTTCAAAGCGTAGGCAACGGCTCCGATTGTGTAGAGCACCCCGCCCGCGATGACGAGAATGACCAAGGCCGCGCCGCCCTTTTCCCACAGCTCCGGCAGGTACCACACGGCCGTCCATCCGAGAACAACGTAGATGAGGGTGGATAGCCAGCGCGGTGCCGTGGGCCACAAGAGGTTCACGGCGATTCCGATGACCGCGCCACCCCACACAATGCTCAGCAGCACCACTTCGCTGGTGCCGGTTAGCGTGCCCACCGTTATCGGGGTGTAGGTGCCCGCGATGAGCAGAAATATGTTGGAGTGATCCAGACGCTTGAGGACCTTCTCTATCTTCGGTCGCCAATAGAAAAGGTGGTAGAGCGCCGATACCCCGAACAAGATGAACGAGGCCGCGAGGTACACGACAGATGCCCAGGCAAGCTCAGGGGTGGGGGAGAGCACCACCAGCACGATGGAGGCTGCTAAGGACAAAGGAGCCGCGATGAAATGGACCCAACCGCGAAGGCGTGGCTTCCGGGCAACCGGGTGTCCGGGAATCCATTCGACGGGCTTTCTGGAGGCAATTGGCATGTGCACCCTTTCCGGCTTATTAGGGTACCCCACCACTTAGCTCCGACATCAACCCCGCGCCCGCTCGGACGCGCTAATCGGCCATCGCGTGCTTGGACTGGTTGGGTAGAGTGATCTTAAGCCGGCGAGAGCGAGGGGCCTTGCAGGGAAAACTACTCTATGAGCTCTACGAGTACAGGTTGCAGCGTTCGCTGCACCGGTCGCGTCTGCCCCGGCACATTGGGGTCATCCTTGACGGCAACAGACGCTGGGCGCGAGCCTCTGGCACTCCGGACGGAGAGGGTCACCGCGCGGGCGCAAGCAAGGTAACGGAGTTCCTCGAGTGGGCTGATGAAGTGGGAACCCAGATCGTGACGCTGTGGCTCCTGTCGACTGAGAACTTAGCCCGATCCCAGGACGAGATCCAAGAGCTACTGGGAATCATTGGGGACCTTGTTGACGAACTGGTGGCGTCAGGAAAGTACCGCGTCCAGATTGTCGGCGACCTCAGCACGCTCCCCGCAGAGGTCGGGGAGCGTCTGGCGAAAGCCGCTAGCCGCTGTTCTTCCATGAGCTCAACACTCCAGGTCAACATTGCAGTCGGTTATGGGGGACGCCAGGAACTCGTAGACGCCGTCCGGGGCGTTCTATCCGACGCCGCCGCAGAGGGAAGGGACCTGGAGAGCGTCGCTTCGACGCTCAGTGTCGAAGACATAACAGAGCACCTCTACACGCGTGGTCAGCCGGACCCAGATCTGATCATCCGCACCTCAGGCGAACAGAGGCTGTCGGGCTTCCTCCTGTGGCAGTCTGCGCACTCTGAATACTATTTTTGCGAAACTTTCTGGCCCGACTTCCGTCGGGTCGACTTCCTCAGGGCACTGCGGTCCTATGAGCAGCGCGAACGCAGGATGGGTCGCTGAATCAGCGTCCCAGCTCCCGCGCCCAGGGAGGGTTGGCGCCCCGTCTTTGAACTACGACGTCGGCCACCTCGCTGGCGTCCTCCAGAATCGCGGTCAAGCCGGTCTGGGAGAGACGGGCGAGGGCGTTGTCTTGGCCTGGGCCCTTGAACCCCCTGCGCCACAGCGCGTCGATCAGGCCCCCCATGAACGTGTCGCCCGCACCGACCGTATCTACGACGGTGACTTTTGCCGGCGTTACGGAGGCTTCCGTGCCGCCTCGCGTCCACGCTATCGGCCCCTCTTTGCCGCGGGTCATTACCAGTAGTGAGACGCCCAGATCCTGAACCCAGCGCCTCGCTGCCGGCTCCGGTTCAGAATCTTCGTAGAGCCACTGCAGGTCTTCGTCCGAGACTTTCACGACGTCGCTCAGCCGGACGAAATCCTCCACCACGCGGCGCGCCGCCCCGACCTCGCCCATTAGGGTTGGACGCGCGTTGGGGTCGTAGGACGTGAGTGCTTGTCTCCGTCCTCGCCGGAAAGCGTCCAGCACGGCCGTAGTGCCCGGTTGGAGGACCGCCCCGATTGAGCCGGTGTGGACTATCTGCGCCGAGGCGGGGACGGTGATCGGTGAGGGCGGCGCCCATTCCAGGTCGAAGGTGTACGTCGCGGCGCCGGTGGCATCGAGGCGGGCTTCCGCGGTCGGCGTGGACGACGCGCCGTACGATTCCGGGGTTATTCGGACGTTGGAGGATTCCAGGTGTTCGCGTACCATCTCTCCGAAGTCATCGCGACCGAGCCAGGCCACCAAGTCCACGTCTAATCCGAGGCGGGCGAGGGCAAGAGCCACGTTCGCAGGTGAGCCACCCGGAACCGCCTGTGTGTCACCCGCATTCAAACGCGGGTCGATGACTAGGTCGATCAGGGCTTCGCCCATCACCAGCACGGAGGGGCTGGCAGTTTCGTGGCTCACTTCGTTCCTCCAATCAATCCCTCAGATCTTTGCGCCGTTCGAACGGGTCAGAACGGTTGCTGTTCCCCTTGCGCGGGAGAAGCGGAAGCCGATTCCACCTGCTGCGCCGCTGCGTCGAGGATCGCTTTGCACCGAGCAGCCAACAGCTGCCCCCGTTCCCACAGGCTCAGCGTCTCTTCTAGTGGCCCCGTGTTCGCTTCAAGCCTTTGCACCACGAGCCGGAGTTCTTGCTTAGCCTGCTCGTAGCTCATTGATTCGACCGGGGTGCTCGTATCTTCGCCGTCATCGCGCACGTTCACATCTTCTCCTCTGCAGCTTTGTTTGGCTTGGAAATGAATGATCCTTCAGGGTTGGCCCCGACCACGGAGGCGACGAACGTGCCCTGCGCCAACATCCCTTCCACGAGTTGTCCCTGCCTCAGTTGGGCGGCTTCTGTGACTACCTGCCCAGATGGCAGACGGAGAATGGAGTAGCCGCGCTCCAGCGTTGCCTGCGGGGAAAGGGCTCCCAGGGCACCGGCCATGGTCCCTATTGCGCTGCGTTCCGTGGCCAGGACGCTGCGGACTAGGCCGGAGATTTTTGTGCTCTGCTCTCCTACCCACGCGCGTTGCTGCTCGAGTGCCGCCGTGGGTTTGGTCAGGACCGGCCGAGAGAGGATCAGGCTCAGCAACTCGCGTTCCCGAGCAATCAGGCGGCCTATCTTGTTCGTGATCAGCGCGAGCAGATGATCGATGTCCGCGGATTCTTCCCGGAAGTCGGGCACTACGCGCCGCGCGGCGTCAGTGGGAGTCGAAGCACGGTAGTCGGCTACGAGGTCCAGGAGAGGCGCGTCCGTTTCGTGGCCTATGGCCGACACCACCGGGGTGGTGCACGCCGCGACGGTCCGCACCAGATGTTCGTCGGAGAACGGCAGGAGATCCTCGACCGCGCCTCCTCCTCTGGCAACGACTATCACGTCCACGTCTTCTACTGCGTCCAGCTCCATGATTGCGGCGCTGACTTGCTCCACCGCAAACTGGCCCTGAACTGCTACTTCGCGGATTAGGAAGCGTGCTGCGGGCCAACGAACGAAGCTGTTTTGGACAACGTCGTGTTCCGCCTTGGAGTCGCGCCCACAGACGAGGCCTATTCTCCGGGGGATAAAGGGGAGAGGCCGTTTGCGTTCCTGGGAGAAAAGGCCCTCGGCTCCTAGACGGCGTCGGAGTTGTTCGATCTGGGCCAGGAGGGAACCGAGACCTTGAACGCGGATTTCTCTGGCAAAGAGCGAAAGTGAGCCCCGCTTCTCCCAGAAGGAGGGCTTCACGCGGACGACGACCTGTGCGCCCTCCTGAAAGCCCGAGCCTGCGGATTCCACCAGGTTCCCGAAAGCCGTAACAGTCATTGAGACGTCTTCGTTGGGGTCCCGCAGGGTGAAGAAGGAGGTTCTGGTACTGCCGCGGCGGTTGTATTCCACCACCTGGCCCTCCACCCACACTTCGGACATCTTGTCGACGTAGGTGTGGATGTTGTGGGTCAGAAGTCGGAGCGGCCACGGATTGTCCGCCGTCGTTTCTGCCGCCCATCGGGCCGGTTTCTTCGTGGTCATTGCTCCAGTTTGCCCTCACTCAGAGCAACCGCGAAGGCAGGGGAGGTGGGAAGCCTTGTTAGCAGAGTCATTTGGGCGGCGTGATACACGTCGGGTTTGCCGCTCCAGGTCCCGTCAGCCTTGGAGTTGTCCGCGTTGAGTTCATGAGTCCAGCGCCCAGGCTCCTCCACGAAAGACTGCTCGGCGTATGTCCACCATTCTTCCGCCCGCGCTTCCGCCCTACGGCTGCCCTCAAGGTCTCCCTGGTCCCGCAGCGTTCGGGCGAGGACGAGTGCCTGCCCAATCGCTTCACACGCCACCCAGTGCATGCGCTGGCGCACCACGGGCTCTCCCTGGAAACTGGTCGTATAAACGAAGCCGGGCGCTCCATCCACCGCCCATCCGTCTTCCACAGCTCTGTCGCCTAAGTTGAAGGCGCATTCGAGGAGCCAGGGTTCCTCAGGTAGCTCCAGCCTTGTCCGCGAGGCTCGGGCATGCAGCATGAGGCGCGACAGCTCTAAAGCGTGGCCGGGTGTCACACCGAAGGGTCGGAAGGGATGAGCAGGGGCATCGTGGTTGTAAGAGGGCAGGACTTCCCAGTGCGCGCTGTAGTGCTCTGGCACCCTCCACCCGTGTTCTTCAGCGCGGTCGCGCACGAACCTGAGGACTTGCGTGGCCCGCTGCACGAGTTGAGGATCCCGCAGAAGGTCTCCAGCTGCCAGCAGCGCCTCCACGGTGTGCATGTTCGCGTTGATTCCCCTGTAGTCTTCGCGCTCACTGAAGGCGCGATCCCAGGACTCACAGACCAAGCCTGAGGGCTCAACCCAGTGGGTGACCTGTTGGTGTAGCGCTTCTTCCAGCAGAGGTTTTGCGCTGTCATGGCCGGCTGCGACGGCTGAGGTGGCTGCCAGCAGGACGAAAGCTTGAGCGTAGGCTTCTTTCCGGTCGTTGACCGGGATTCCCTTGTCATCGGCGCTGGGCTGGGACTCAATGGACGCGAACCAGCCCCCGTGTAGGGGATCTTCGAAGTACCTCTTGAGACTGTTCACGCCGTGTTCGACATAGTCTTCCAGTCCTTCTATCCCGTACATCTGGGCGAGGGCGAAGACGTGGGTCATGCGAGCCGAAATCCACAGTTCCACGGGGCTTTTCGGGTCCACGGAGCCTTCCGCGTCCATGGTTCCGAATCCGGTTTCGATCCGTGCGCCACGGGCGAAGTCCACCAGCGCCCGGAACTCCTGGTCCATCCTAGAGCTGTCCATCGTCCCTCCTCTTCGTCCTCGATCGTGTTGGTCTTGGTGCCAGCGGGCCGCGCGCAAGTCCGCGGATGTGGATGAGTGCGCCATTGCTTCAGTTTGCGCGGGTGAGCCCCGTTATGGCAGCAATCACTTCTTCGTAGGTGGCGTCAGCGGCCCGGAACTGACCGTTAATCCTGCCGTGGCGCAGAACGATGATTCGATCGGCGATTGCTCTCACATCCGGCAGGTTGTGGCTGATGAAAATGACGCCCTTACCCATCGCTCGAAGCCGCGAAATGTGGTTCAAAACATCCGCCGTCTGAGCGACCGACAGGGACGCCGTGGGCTCATCCAGAACCAGCAGGCGAGGGTTGGCGACCAGCGTCCTCGCCAGCGCCACGCATTGCCTCTGCCCCCTGAGAGGTGGGCAACGGGCGCTCGCGTGTCCGGGATCCGGCCGCCGAGCAGATCCACATACTCTCGTGCCTTCCGTTCCATGTCTTTCTCATCCAGCAACCGCGTCGCCTCCAGCTGCTCCCGTCCCAAGAAAACGTTTGCTGTCACGTCCAGGTTTTCGCAGAGCGCAAGTTCTTGAAACACCGTCGCGACTCCCAGTTCGAAGGCCTCTTTCGGAGAGGAAATCTGCACGGCCTCCCCACCCAGTCGGATCGTTCCGCTGGTCGGCGCGTAGGCGCCTGCCACCATCCGGGCAACCGTGGATTTCCCGGCTGCGTTGTCTCCGACCAGGGCAACAATCTCGTGGTCAAAGACGTCGAAGGAGACATCGGACACGGCCTGCACCGCGCCGAACGACTTACTCACGTTTTCCAGGCTTAAGACAGCTTTACGCGTCATGAGATGCTCCTGCTCTGCGCGACATATCCACTCTGAGTGTCTGCGCTTCCGATTCCAGCCTCTTCTGCCTCAATAAGCGCTAGGACGAGGGCCCCGTAGAGCTCTGCTTCCTGGCCAAGTTTCGACGGCTCCAACTCGACTGTCCCCGCCAGAATGGGACGGGAATTCAGCGCGTCCCTCATCGGTCCGAGGAGTACCTCCCCGGTCTGCGCCAGCTCGCCTCCGACCACGATCCGGCTGGGCTCCGTGACAACCGCGAAGTCCGCCAGCACAGTTCCGATCTGGGTTCCTGCATCGGCGATCACTTGCTTACAACCTGGATCGTCTTCAAGCGCCAAAGTGATCACGTCAGACAGCGACAGATCCCCGCGGGTGAGCCTTAGTGACTCCACGAGGACGTCAGCGCCCACAACGGTGTTCAAGCATCCGCGGCTCCCGCATTGGCAAATGAGACCCGTGGGCTCGACCTGGACGTGTCCGATTTCGCCAGCCGTTCCTCGCTTGCCCCGGTGGATTTCACCGTTGACCATCAGCGAGCCGCCGGTGGAGTGTGAGACTCGGAGGAATAATCCGTTGTCGACCCCGCGGAGTTCGCCTATCCGCGCCTCGGCCAGGAGCGCTCCGTTGGCGTCGTTGTCGATGCTCACCGAGCGGTCTAGCCTGCGCGACAAGACGTGGGCGACGTCCACGTCTTCCCAGCTGGGCATAACGCCGGGGACGGATACAAGACCAGTGTTCGGGTCCACCGGTGCCGGCAGCGTCACGCCTACGGAGAGAAGAGACCCCGGTTGCGCTCCCATGCGCTCCAAGAGTTCCGCGATTATCACTGCGGCCCGGTCCAGCGTGGTGTCTGAGCGATGGTTCGGGGGCAACGGGAGCCGGATGCGCTCTTGGATCTCCAAAGACAGATCGGAGATGGCTATCGACATTTCCCTTCGCCCAATCTGCACGCCCGCGATGAGGCCGGATCTCCTGACCAGGGACACCAGTTGAGCGCGTCGACCAGAGCGGATTGTCCCCTTAACCTCAAGGACTCCGTCCGCGGCGAGGCGTTTAACGATGTTGGAGATAGAGGCAGGGGAGAGGCCCGTTGCCGCGGTCAGCTCTACCTGGGTGAGCTGCCCGTACTTCCGCACTGCCTCCACGACGCGTGCAGCATTGGCTTCACGCAGTGAAGTTTGGGATCCGGGGCCGACACTCACTCGGCCAGATTACCAGCGTGGCCCCCCAAATCGCTGGCTGCGTGAGGCTGCCCGCGCTTGGTCTGACGGGGTGATCCCCCGCGGGGGCTTCGTTGTATTCACGAGACTGTCTGCCAAGCGCAAGTTGTATCTAACAAGTAAACGCTGGTCGGAGCACGTCTAGTTGCAGCGGCCGCGGCCCTTTCGCTGAGCGCCTGTGGCGGGGGCCGTGGGGCCACCGAGGAGACCACTGAGGCCCCGGAATCCGGCAGCGGGGAAGCCACGGAAAGTGCGGATGCCGGGTTCGCGGCGGACGCCACCATCGGAGTATCTCTGCCCTGGCTGGGAACCCAGAACTGGGCAGAGGCCGAATCAATGTTCAAGAGCGATCTTGCTGCGGCCGGGTTTACCCCCATTGTGCAGGCAGCCGACAACAAGGTCCCTCAGCA
>CAYFQC010000030.1:0-3268 GCA_964345155.1 uncultured Actinomyces sp. | reverse complement strand
CTGCGGCCGGGTTTACCCCCATTGTGCAGGCAGCCGACAACAAGGTCCCTCAGCAGCAGCAGCAGATTGAGTCGATGATTGAGCAGGGAGCCAAGGTCTTGGTTGTCGGCCCGATCGACGGCACCCAGTTGGGTTCTGTTCTTGAGAAGGCAGCAGCTGAAGGCATCTACGTCATTGGCTACGACCGGATGATTGAGAACACTGAAGCGGTGGACGGCGTTGTCCAGTTCGGCTCCGTCCGCACCGGCGAACTGCAGGGTCAGGCGTTGCTTGACGGCCTGGCCGCAGAAAAGGGCGATGGCCCCTACAACATCGAGCTCTTCGCTGGTGGACCTGCCGACCCCAACGCCAAACTGTTCTACGACGGCGCCATGTCGGTCCTCCAACCGAAGATCGACGATGGAACCTTGGTCGTTGTCTCCGGACAGACTGACTTCACTCAGGCAGCCACTCAGGACTGGGATAACGGCAAGGCCCAGACTCGTATGGACTCCCTCTTGGCCGGTAACTACTCCGACAAGGAAATTGACGGCGTCCTCTCCCCGAACGATGGCATCGCTCGCGCGATCCTGACCTCGGCAGAGCAGGCTGGCCAGCCTCAGCCCGTCGTCTCTGGTCTGGACGCTGAGAACGAGTCAATCGTGTGGATCGCGCAGGGCAAGCAATACTCCACAGTCGCGAAGCCGACACAGGATCTGGTTGCGGAGACACTTGCGATCATCGAGTCTCTCCAAAAGGGTGAAGGTATGCCCGAGCCGACCGAGATGGTGGACAACGGTGTGAAGGAGGTTGGCGTCTACGCTCTGGAGCCGACCGTCGTGACCGCCGAAAACCTCGTTGAAGTATTCGCGAATGATCCTGAGCGCACCAAGCTCATCGAGGAAAACATGAAGTAAGCGGAGAATCCGCCAGGCGGGGGACAGGAACTTCGAGGTCTGTCCCCCGTTCCCTTTTATATAGACCGGTACACGCCTTATATAGACCGGTACACGCCGGAACCGTTCGCCCTCGCCTGCTGTGTCCGACCGCGCACCGGGCGAGGGCGGCGCGTTCGCTAGATTGGACCCATGACCGAAGGGCAACCCAAGAAGATCCTCCTGGCCGCTCCCCGCGGGTACTGCGCCGGAGTCGATAGGGCAGTCGAGGCCGTAGAACGGGCACTACAACTTCACGGTGCCCCCGTGTACGTCCGCAAAGAGATCGTCCACAACAAGTTCGTGGTGGAGACACTGATCGAAAAAGGTGCCATCTTCGTGGAGGAAGTGGACGAGATCCCGGAGGGCGCCCTCGCAATCTTCTCTGCCCACGGTGTCTCCCCTCAGGTCCATGCAGACGCGGCGGCTCGAAATCTGCGGACGATCGACGCGACGTGCCCGCTCGTCACGAAGGTGCACCGGGAAGCGGTGAGGTTCGCGGAAAAGGACTACGACATCGTCCTCGTCGGCCACCGTGGGCATGAGGAAGTGGAAGGCACCCACGGAGAGGCTCCCAGTCACATCCAGATCGTCGGCTCCCCGGAAGAGGTGGACTCGGTGGTGGTGCGGGATCCGGAGCGCGTGGTGTGGATTTCGCAGACGACACTGAGCGTAGACGAGACGATGGAGACGGTCCGGCGGCTTCGAGAGCGGTTTCCGGCGCTTTTGGATCCGCCCTCCGACGACATTTGCTATGCCACCCAGAACCGGCAGGAAGCCGTCAAGGAGATCGCTCCGCACGCGGACGTGATGGTCGTCGTTGGATCGGCGAACTCCTCGAATTCTGTCCGCCTGGTTGAAGTTGCCTTGGAAAATGGGGCGAGAGCCTCTTACCGTGTGGACAAGGCCTCCGAACTGGAGGAAAGCTGGTTCGAAGACGCCCGCACTGTGGGGGTGACCTCCGGCGCGTCTGTGCCGGAAGTGCTGGTGAAAGACGTCATCGACTGGCTGCGAAACCACGGCTTCGGGGAGGTTGAGGAGGTTCGCACGCAGGTGGAGACAATCACTTTTGCTCTCCCTCGCAACCTCAAGAACGATCTGCAGAACAAGGGTCTTCTGCCTCTGCATGTAAAGGGGAGGGCGCCGGCTCCCGGGCACACTCGCTGACCTGCTTCCCGGCCTGGTCTGCACACGTCTGCTTCTTGCGGAACGGGCCAGGGCGGGTTGCGCCTAAGCTTGGGGCGTGTCTTTGACTATTGGAATCGCCGGGCTGCCCAACGTAGGCAAGTCGACCTTGTTCAACGCGCTGACGCGCGCCACCGTCCTCGCCGCGAATTACCCGTTCGCAACGATCGAGCCGAACGTGGGAGTGGTCCCCCTCCCTGACGCCCGGCTGGGGAGGCTTGCAGCTCTCTATGACTCGCAGAAGATCGTTCCCGCCACGGTGTCTTTTGTCGACATCGCGGGGATCGTGCGTGGCGCCTCTCAGGGGGAGGGCCTTGGCAATCAGTTCCTGGCCAATATCCGGGAAGCAGACGCGATCTGTCTGGTGACCCGGGTCTTCTCCGACGGGGATGTGGTCCATGTGGATGGCCGCGTAGATCCCGCAGCAGACATTGAGACGATCACCACGGAGCTCATGCTGGCCGACCTCCAAACTATCGAGAAGGCGATCCCGCGCCTGGAGAAGGAAGTTCGGGGGAAGAAGACGGAGAAGGTCGTCTTGGATACGGCGCTTGCGGCCCAGAAACTGCTGTCTGAAGGCAAGCTCCTTTCTGGTCCCGAGGGCGCGAAGTTGGACCAGGACGCTCTGCGTTCTTTCCAGTTGATGACCGCGAAGCCTTTTATCTACGTGTTCAACATGGACGAGGACGGCCTCGCCGACAAGGAACTCCAGGCGAAGCTGCGCGGATTTGTCGCGCCTGCGGACGCGGTCTTCCTGGACGCACAGTTGGAAGCGGAACTGGTCGACTTGGAGGAGGAGGAAGCCAGGGAGCTGCTGGCCGAAACTGGCCAGGAAGAGTCGGGTCTAGATCAACTGGCCCGGGTCGGCTTCGACACTCTAGGGCTGCAGACGTACTTGACTGCCGGTCCTAAGGAGGCTCGAGCATGGACAATCCGCAAAGGTGACACAGCGCCCGAAGCGGCTGGAGTGATCCACACGGACTTCCAGAAGGGCTTCATCAAGGCTGAAGTTGTGAGCTATGACGAACTCATGGAGTACGGATCCATAGCGGAGGCACGCGCAAAGGGGCGGGTGCGAATGGAGGGGAAGGACTACGTAATGGCCGATGGGGATGTGGTTGAATTTCGTTTCAACGTGTAGCACGCGTGCTACGATAGTGGCATGAGTC
>CAYFQC010000029.1:0-15946 GCA_964345155.1 uncultured Actinomyces sp. | reverse complement strand
AGCATCTCCAGGTCCGGCGCGCAGTCCGGAAGCATGGCCCGGTCAAGATCTCTGACTAAGTCTGCGGGGCGCTTGACGTTCTCATTGATGCGCCCGGAGTTCAGTTTTCTTGTCAGGTGCAGTTCTTCCTCAGCGCGCAGACGCGCCACGAGGTCCGCGGGAGCCGAAAGCCGGGGAACTGGAACAGACAAAAGTATCCGCACAGACAGCGTCAGGCCCCCATCTAGGGAGCGCCACCATAGGTAGGGCAGGGAAGAGTTAAGTACGGCAGCGGCGAGTTCCTGGTTCTCCCGACTGGGGAAGAAAAGCCTCACCTTCGAGGCTCTCTGAAGGTCCCGGAAGGCAGCCGAGATGAAGTAGCGAGGCGTGGAGGCCACGGTGAGGGCCCACGGAGTGTCGTGCTTTGTGGTCAGATCCCGGATTGTTCGGGGCGACTGGTTCAGTCGGTCCCAGAGCCTCGCCAGGTGGGGAGAGATTTTCACCCACTGGCCCCCGGGGCCTATTCGGCGGGGAGTGAGCAGAGACGGGGCCTGGCTGAGCATCTGGCTGCGATGCTTCGACTTCCAGCGCAGGATCGGAGTCACTTCCCAGCACTTCGCCTCGGGTGGGGACACGGTTATCGCTGCACGAACAAAGTTGGTTGTGGAGCTATTGGTTGAGCCAAACTTGTAGCCGCGGAAAAGAGTGTCAGGGACATTGTCAAAGACGAATATGCTGCCGCCGGGAGCGTTCTTATCCAGGACTGTGCGCAGGTGGCGGTACTTTGGCACCGACAGGTAAGCCGAGGGGGTGACGACCACGAAGCCTCGCGTTCCCTTGGCGATCTTTTCCATGAAGTAGGCGAAAGATTCTCGCGTCGTTGCAGTCTCGAATTCCTCTCGCGGTGGTACACGCGCGTATGGAGGATTGGCTATCGCATAGTCGGTGCGGAGGGCGAAGTCCGAGCCGAGGAAATCCCGGCATTCGGAGTTGGCAAAGAGAGACAGCATCGTCTCCACATCCCCGTGGGGAGCGTACTGGCAACTCAGGAGGGCCACGGCCGTCCGCAGTGCGGTGTCATCGACGTCGCATAGGCGAAGGCCGTCGCGGAGAAAGTGGCCCCGGTCAGGTTGCACCAGGGTCAGGTACCAGGCCAGGTTTCCTACGCCGCAACAGGGGTCTGTCCAGCTGCCTGGCGGGAACTGGGCGGCCTGCTTGGCCATGAAGAGTGCGGCGTCGTCCGGTGTGAAGTACTGCCCGGAGTCTCGGCGGTCGCTGCTGTCGAGTTGTGACAGGAGAGCCTCGTAGCAGACGCTGATCTCTCCGATCGAGCGCCCATCAAGGATGTCTTGACTCAATCTCCGCGGTCCCAGTACCGCGTCGAGTGCCGGGGCAAGATCGGGACGCGCTCTCTCCACGCGCGTGGCGACAGCCGCCAACCAGTTTCTCTGGGCCTTTTCCTTAGTCTTCGCGAGGAGGGAGGAAACGACACGGGTCACCGCGGATGGAGAAAAGGAACGCAGCTCACCCCCGTCTGGGCACGGTCTGTGGTGTTCGGCGGCCATCTCATGGTGATTCTAGAGGTGCCTGGCGTGCATGGCTCGGCGCGCCACAAATGCGGCGACGGCCCCCACGCTCAGCGCCAAGACCGCTGCGAGGGCGGGAAGACCCCCGTGGGTCTGGACGCGTACGGGAGCTCCCCGCTCGCTGCCATCCCGAGATTCTTCAGTGCGGACGCCGGTTACGAGTAATCGGTGGGAGTTGACACCGTAGGGCGTGCAGGTAATCAGGGTTAACAGGTCGCTGTCTGCCTGGGTTTCGAGCAAGCTCCAGCCTTCCTCAGGAGTCTCAACGGCCGTACGGATGACCCGGTACGTCAGAACCTCACCGAGGACGCTCAGCGCGAGCACGTCACCTTTTCGTACGTCGACTAGGCGGTCGAACATGACCGCGGTCGGCATTCCGGTGTGAGCAGTTATCGCGGCGTGAGTTCCCAACCCTCCCACCGGGGCACTTGAGCCTTCCAAGTGACCCGCGCCCCGCTGAAGATCGTCAGGTTCCGAGGTGGGATAGATGGGTAGGTCTATTCCGACCGACGGAACCGCTATCTGACCGATCACTTCCGTGCCTGCTACCCGGATCTGGTCAAGCGCAGCCGCCGTGTCGCCTGTCGAGTTCTCCGCAACAGCGGTTTTCAGCTTCTCTTGTTGCGTGGCGTCCACCGACAGAGAGTAGCGAATCAGCGCGTCCTGCTGTTGGCCCTTGTTCCACCACTGAGCTACATGCGGATATGAGAGGGTGGCGGAGCCAGCCAGGAAAAGAAGCCATGCAAAGGCGACAGACACGCGGCGGCGCCCCCGATGCCGGGGGGCCGCCCGCCTGCTACTCGCGTGTCTGCCGCTGTGGCGGCCAGGAAACGACACGGGCCTCAGTGGCGTGAAAGCCCGGTGTGGCGCCTGCGCGCGGTCACGACAGCCGCCGAACCGGCCAGTAGCAGGAACCCAGCGCTTGCAGCGGTGATGCTCCCACTCATTCCCGTTTCGGGCAACCGGGCACCCGAGTTGTGGGGCGTGTTAACGATTTCCATCGAGGGCGCCGCCGACGTCTGCTGCGATACGAGGAATGACACCGGATCGGCTAGTAGTTCGTAGCCATCCGGAGCCTGGGTCTCGACTAGCCAGTAGAAGATGTGCTTTCCCGAGTCCTTGGCGGCAGCGGTGCCGTCAGCCCACGCTGAATACCGAAGGCCGTCTATGGTCACGGTCCCGTCGGAGCCTGTTGCCCAGGAGTCCTTCCCGGAGATGGAGACCTTACGTGCTGCCGTGAAGTCACTGGTCGTGGCCGCTCGAACTTCGAATGTGGCTCCGGCCAGAGGACGCCCAGCCGAAGTTGTCTTCTTGATTCGGATGCCGCCGAACTTCGTTTGAACCTCAGCCGAATCCACGGCGGTCTCCCATTCGCCGTCCCGGGCGAAAACGAGTTCCGCGCTATTGGAGATTTCTCCTGCCTTCAGTACCTGGGCGACGAAAGTGACGTCGACCGTGGATTGCGCGTTCGAACGCAGGGAAGCGAAGGCTTCCGCGCGCGCCGAGGCGCCCAAGGAAATGGTTACCACATTGTCAGACTGTGTGACTTTGAAGTCGGTGGTTCGTTTTCCTGCGATGGATACCTCTGCGGATTTGTAACTAAGGCGCGAATCGAAGCGGTCGATGATGTTGAACTTGGTGGTCGCGGCGCCTCCCGGGATCGTGGCGCTCACTTTGTACCGCACCATGTCGCCCGCAGCTAGCGCCTCTGAGTCCTTGATCTCCTTGGTGATTGTGGACACGACGTTCTTGGGGTACACATGCACGTCGTACACCCAGCGGTGTCGGTCCTGTGGGTCAGTCAAAGGGACCGATACCAGGAAGGGCATCGTGGGCGTGACGGCTCTGCCCGTGCCTGCAGGCGGCGTCCCCGTTTCCTGAACCAGATACAGACCTGCAGGAAGGTCAGTGAACGTGGCAATCCCTGAGTTATCAGTCTTGGAGCCGCGAGCGCCGAGGACCTCGAATCCAGCGGTCTCCAGGGACTGCACGGGGTTCTTCGGATCGAACTTGGTGGTTGCTCTCTCCGCTGCGCGCCAACCCGCGTGTGTAGTCAGGTCAATCTCTCCGATCTGGCGAACCTGGAACTGCACGTCCTCGAGCGGTGCGAGCTCCTGCGTGGCTGACGAAGGCAGCTCCATGCCAGCAGCAGGTGTGCCGTAGTCGGTCGGCTGCTCGAACTTATGGATGGTGAGGGTCCCGCTGGCTCCCTCGGGAATTACCGGGTCTGCAGCGTTTGCTGGACCTGCCAGGGCGGCTAAGACAGCCGCTATTCCGGCCGCGCAGGCCACTTTGTGGATGTTATTCATTGGCTGTACTCCTTGGTATCGGGTGGTCTTTCGGGTTGATGCGTCGACGTGGGTGGAGGACCCTCACGTGCGGGGTTGGGGGCTGCGCCGCGCTCGTCGTCGGCCGAGCGAGAAGGCTCCCGCCCCAGCTCCCGACGCCAGAAGCGCTGTGCCAGCGAGGACGAGTGGGGTCTTTCCACCGGCTCCCGTCTCCGGCAGGCGAGGCGTGGGCACGCGCGGATTGACAGGCGTTTCGGTTGAAGAAGTCTGCTCTGACAGACCCGCAACCTTGGCGACAGCGGTGTTCTTCACCGCCCCCTTGTCCGCGTCCTCGTCGGTGACTGTGTGGGCCTGCGTTCCGAGCGAGCACAGTTTGGATGTTCCGACCTCAAGTGCCTGTCCGTCGGGGAAGCACTGCTTCCCGATGATGCCGAGGTTCTTGTCCGTGATGACTACAGATTCGATCGCCGTGTTGCCGGTGTTCTTAACTTCGAACGCGTAGATGATGGTGTCGCCGGTTGCAGCAACGCCACCCTTAACCGTTTTGCCTGAGGGGTCCACTATCTTGGTCACCGATTTTTCGAAGGCAAAGGCCGGGTCGAGCGTCTTTACCTCGACCTCGTCCGTCGCGCAGGGGACGTGCAACAGCGGGTCGGCACAGACCGACGCAGAGTTGGTCACGGTTCCGCGCTGCGCGTCTGAGGATGTGATCTTGTGTTTGAAGGCCCCCTTGCACGCGACTGTTACGCCGGGCTGAAGACTTGTCCCTCCGAGGCATTCCGCGCCCTCCACATTCAGCAACGGATCACTTAGGTTCAGCCGGTCAATCGGCACCTTGCCGGTGTTGGTCACTTTGAAGGCATAGACGATCTCGTCGCCGGCATTGCCGATCCAGCCGTCCCCATTTGTGTCTCGGGCTGATCCGCTCTTCTTGAGGTTGAAGGAGGGCAGGACCAGGGCAGTTTCGACCTCGGCCGAACACGTCGATTGTGTGTCGTCCTCAGTGCATGCGTTCTCTGCAGAGTTGGTGACGGTGTTGGTTAGCTTTCCCGGAGTGGCCGAAGCCCCCACCTTAACTTTGACCGTGTCAGTGAACTTGCCCGTTGAACTCAGGTCTCGCGGACCCCAGCGGACGGTACGCGTCTCGGGGTCAAAAGACGCGGAGCCGCTGGCAGAAATGAACTCCACGCCCTCAGGCAGGGTGTCGGTCGTTACCAAACCGGTAATGGCAGTCGTGTTCCCAGCGGTGGGTGCTGTTTCTATCTTGTATTCAATTGTGTCCCCGATGGTTGCCGGGCGCGCCCCTTGGGCGCCGCTGATCGCTGCCGTTTTTGTGGTCGAAAGGCCCTGGTGAGACGCTCCAGCGGACGCGGGGATCCCGGACTTGCCCTCGAGGTTCGCAACGACGCCTCCGTTAGCGTTCCAAAGGGAGGTGGTCAGTCTTATCTTGTAGCTGGTGTCCGGCTGTGAGGCGATCCAGGACAGACGCATTGTTACCATGTCCCCGGCCTTCAGCCCCATCGCCGCCCGCAGTTCCTCGTAGGTTGCGGTGACTGAAAACCTGCTCACATGTGGGGAACATCCAGTGTCAAGAGTCCGCTGGTAGTACACGTGTGTCACCCAGCCTTGATCGCTGACCACGTCTGACGTGTAGGACACGGTGCATGCGGGTGCAACCAGGCCGGCTGCCGGATTCGACAGGGTGACGGTCCACTTGCCGGCGTCCTCGATCATCGAGAAGGGAATCCGGATATACGGAGAGATTGCGGGTTTGCCGTCATTCGTTATGGGATTGACGCTTGTAGATTGCAGTTCCGGCGGTGATGCCGGGAGCCGCCAGTCTTCCGAAAGGGCGATGCGCTTTCCGTCCAGCTTCACTTCGATCTGCGACACTTGCGATTCTCTGCGCAGAAAATAGCCCACAGGAAGATCGAGAAAGCCGCTTATGTTTGCGCGCCCAGAGACCTCGTCAGTGAGCTTTATTTCCAGGTCGAACCTGCTTTGTAGCCCTCGTGACTTCGCCAAGACGGGCTTCGCAATGGCGAACACTCTTCCGGCGGAATCTTTGACCTCAACAGTCTGAGAGCCGAACACCCAGGGGGCTACAAGGCTGATCCGATAGGTGTCCCCTGGCGCGGCGTTGGCCGGCAAGGAGAAGTCAATTCGAAGCCGGGGGGACGCATCCCCTACGTCTCCTGACGCCGGGCTGACGGAGGCAGTAATCGTTGCTTCCGCGCTCAAAGCCATCAGCCGCGGGAGGCCGGGGGACGAGTTCCAAGAGGTGATCCCCGAGCGGGCCGTGCCGCCCCCTTCCGCAGGAGATACGTCGTACGGCGTCAGACTCTGGAAGTCTTCGTCTCTGTACGATCCCGTAGTGTCAGACGCCAGTGCCGGAGGATCGACATCTTCAGACCCAGAATTCGCGCCGGACCCCATCTGTGCGGCGCGTTCCCCTTCCGGGCTTTGGGCTTCCCCGCGGGCCACACCATTTTCGTGGACAACTGGAGCCGATTCGCTGATGGCAGTGGATGGACTGTCCTCATCAAGCGTGTCGCCCGGGCTGGCCTCGAGGGAGACGACCGTTTCTTCCCGTTCACCCCGGCCCTCGCCCGCGTCCACGCCGCTGGCCGAGGCGACGCCCAACTGCAGCTGCGCGAACAGAATAACGGCGAGGGCGCCCGCCCCCAGCCATCGTCCTTGTCCTCTACCGATTCTTCCCATGGTTCTCGCTAACCTTTCGCGTGACACAGCCGCCGGACTGGCGGTATCACGAAAAGCTACGGAGAAGGGGCAGGCATCGCCCTCGGCGGCGGCCGGGTCTGGGGATGGCCGCGCCGAATGCACAGGTGCCGGTTAAAGCAAGGAACCCGGCCCCCCTCGGGACCGGGTTCCTTTCCCAGTGTCGATCAGTTGGTGAACGACTGGACGATCTGCACGATGCCGTACACGACGGCCACGATGCCGATTGCCCACCACAGGCTCACTGCGCCGACGATGGGGGAGAAGATCAGGATGAAACCAGCGACGATCGAGATGATTCCAAAAAAGACGCTCCAACCCTTGGAGGAGGAGGAACTCATCGTGGCGAATGCCAAGAAACCCTCATAGATCCATGTCACGCCGATCATGATGGACATGAAGACGAAGAAGAAGGCAGAGGTGGTCTGCAAGCTTCCCAGCGCCACGATGCCGGCGACGACAAACAGCGCGCCCAGCAGGATTCTCCACAGCCGTGCACCGAATCCCATTCCGGAACTGAAGAACCCGGCTCCTACGTATGCGAGGCCCGCAACGATGACGTAGACGGCGAATATGCCGGTTACGATCATGGCAGTCTTGGTGGGCCACACCAAGATGGCGATACCAGCGGCCAGTGTCACAAGCCCGAAGACGCCCATGGCGACCTTCAGCTTGTTCTGTGCCTGTGCGATTATGTCTGTGCTCATTTTCTTTACTTTCTATCGAAGCGGTTTGGGCCAGACTTGCTGGCAATTCCCTTGGAGCACGAAGAGAAAGGACTAAGCCAGGTCCTCCGCATCCAGGAGGCCCTTCTGGTAGGCCTTGGTGAGCCGACGTGGGATGGTGATCTCACGTCCACCGACCTTCACGGTCTGGAGGCTGCTCATCTTGGCTTTCCAAGCAGAGCGGCGGGTACGGGTGTTAGATCGCGACATCTTGCGCTTTGGGACTGCCATGCTCGAGTCGCTCCTTCCAGTTTCTCTTGCGGATTGCTCCGAGCCAAAAATAACGTGTTCTGCTATTTCAGGCGCGCGGACGTGACGTATCCGTCCTTATCGAACTGCCCTAGTCTGCCACGCAGTCCCGCGCGGGCGCCAGTTTCAGGTCCCGCTGCACGTGTGAGATCCGACGTTGCGTGGGAGAATCCTGGGGTGCGAACGCTTGCTGCAGGCTCAGTTGCGCGGGCGGAAACCGAGGTCAAACGTTCTCGCTTTCTAACCGTCCTAGCCCCCGTCGACACGGCGGAACGGGCCCGCCACGTAATCGACCAACAGAAAGCCCGGTACCCCGACGCCCGCCATCACTGCTCAGCCTTCGTTTTGGCGGGCGAGGGCGGCACTCCACGGACGCATTTCTCGGATGACGGTGAACCCTCCGGGACTGCGGGACGCCCCATGCTTCAGGTTCTCCAGGGATCCGACCTGGTGAACGTGGTTGCTGTTGTTACGCGGTACTTCGGAGGAACACTTCTTGGCACTGGCGGACTGGTGAGGGCCTACTCCGGAGCGGTGGGGGAAGCGCTAAGGGAGGCGCGCGTGGTCTCTCTTGAGACCAGACACGCTTTCCGCCTGACAGTATCCCCGGCAGTTGCGGGGCGAGTTGAGTCGGAAATGCGCAGGCGCGGGTGGGAGCTGGGCGGTCAGGATTGGGGGCGGCACGTGAGTTTCGAGTTCACTGTGTCACAGTCTCAAGAGGACCAAGTCACACGGCTGCTGGCCGAGTGGCTTCGTTCCGAACCCGATTTGGTGCGCCTTCCTGACCGGATTGTTGAGTGCCGCTAACCGTCTTGGACCAGTGGATAGTCGGCTGGGAGAAACCAGATACTTGACGGCTCGTGTAATTTAGGTCAAGGGTCGCTTTCCAAATAAATCAGGAAGAGGATTGGCATGAGCAAGACCTACCCGACCGTTGATTCGACTATCGGCGGCACGCCGCTGGTGAAGCTGAACCGCTGCGCTCCCGAGGGGACCGAGGTTCTGGCGAAGGTCGAATTCTTCAACCCGGGGGGCTCCGTCAAAGATCGCATCGCGCGTCAGATCATCGACGCTGCAGAGGCTTCCGGCCAGTTGAAGCCGGGCGGAACGATCGTTGAGGGGACATCTGGGAATACCGGGATAGCACTGGCGATGGTCGGTGCGTCCAGGGGCTACAAGGTCGTTTTGTGCATGCCAGCATCCATGAGCAAGGAGAGGCGCGCAATCATGCGGGCCTACGGTGCAGAGCTGATCTTGACCGAGCCTGGCGAAGGGATGAAAGGTGCTGTCGCGGCCGCCCAGCAGTACGTGTCCGATCACGAAGGAGCCGTCCTCGCCCGCCAGTTTGAAAACGTGGCGAACGTAGAAGCCCACATCCAAACCACGGCAGAGGAAATCTGGGCTGACACCGACGGGAAGGTCGACATTTTCGTCGCCGGGATCGGAACCGGCGGGACGATCACCGGGGTTGGCAAGGTGCTGAAGGAACGCAACCCGGAGGTTCAGATCGTGGCCGTTGAACCGGCTGACTCACCACTGCTCACGAAGGGGACGGCTGGACCGCACATCATTCAGGGAATCGGCGCGAACTTCGTGCCGGACATCCTCGACCAAAGCGTGATCACAGAGGTCATCGACGTTGAAGGTGAAGCCTCGTTGGTGGCAAGTCGTGAACTCGCCGCCAAGGAGGGGCTGCTGGTGGGCATTTCCTCCGGTGCAGCGTTCGCAGCAGCAAAAGAAGTGGCGAGCCGACCTGAGAACGCCGGAAAGACTATCGTGGTGGTGCTCCCCGACGGGGGAGAGAGGTACCTGAGCACGAAGTTGTACGAACAGTACATGGACTGACGTGCGAAGCTTCCCCCTCCCGGGAGGGGGAAGCTTCGGCCCCCACGACTAGTAGGAACTGAGGCAGATGAGCAACGCCCTCACACGCATGCTGTCTACGATGCAGGACGATCTGCAAGCCGCCCTCGCCCGGGACCCGGCGGCTGAGAGTCCCCTTGAGGTGGCTCTCACCTACCCAGGCCTGCACGCCGTTTGGGGGCATCGCGTTGCCCACGCAATGTGGAGTAAAGGCCTCCATTTTCCCGCGCGCCTCGTCCAGAACACGACCCGATTCTTCACGGGGGTTGACATTCACCCCGCAGCCCAGCTGGGCCCGAGACTTTTCATAGACCACGCTTTGGGCGTCGTAATCGGCGAGACCGCGGAGGTCGGCGCGGACGTGATGATCTACCACCAGGTCACCCTGGGCGGTACTTCCACGGAACCGGGTAAGCGCCACCCGACGGTTGGGGACCGGGTCGTCCTCGGGGCCGGCGCCAAGATTCTGGGACCAGTCAGCATCGGTTCAGACGCAAAAGTTGGGGCTAACGCAGTGGTCGTCAGAGACGTTCCAGACGGGAAGGTCGCTGTAGGAGTTCCAGCGCGCTTGGTGGGAGAGAAGCATCCCGGCCGGGTGGGCTGCACCCACTAGCCCCGCCTGGCGCCTGCGGCCTCCGAACCGCCCCCAGAAATCGGTTGGGTTCCAAGCGTCTTGAACTAACCTTGAAACATGAGTGAACTCACACTTACTGCGGACCCCAGTGCGATACCCGATGAGCCGCGCCGTGAGGGATTGGAACTGGCCACCCTCACTTTCTACGACATCCCCGCGCTCGCGGCATTATCCACTAAGGCCTACGGCGATCCACAGACAGCCGAAAGCCTCTGGGAAGCCACGGACGAAATGCGCATGTACTTCGACGGAGCTTTCGGTGCCCCCAGGGACGACTCATTCGTAGGGGCGTGGCTCGACGGAGAGCTGGTAGGCGCTATCTTCGGGGTCCTGGACGCGCCGTTCGAGGGCGTGCCGCGCGGGCCCTTCGTCCTCGACCTCATGGTTGCCCCCAAGGCGCGCAGGCAAGGAATCGGAAGTGCGCTGGTCAGCGAACTCGCATCCCGTGTGGGGGAGTGGGGTTATGACGATCTGGCACTCCAGCTGGACATGAAGAAGTCCCCGGAGGCACTGCACCTATACCAAGCGCTGGGGTTCTCAGAGCCGGAGTGACGTCCCAGTGGACTCAACGTTGGCAGGTGGAACACCAGAACAGGTTACGTCCCGCCATCGTGGTCGTCTTGATAGGCCGTCCGCAGACCAGACACGGCTGCCCGGCGCGCTTATAGACAAACCAGCGACGGGCCCCCGGGTCTTCCACTGCCACCGTCGCATTGACCCGCTTGTCTTCCACAGTCACTATCTGTCCCTGTTCGACGCCCGCTCGAAGTAGCGTCACAAAGTCATCCCACAGGTTACGCAACCTCTTCTCGGATACGGCGGCGCCCTTGCGGAAGGGTGATATCCCCTGACGGAACAGGCCCTCGGCCCGGTAGATGTTCCCAACGCCCGCTGCGACGGATTGATCCATCACCAACTCACCGACCGGTCTTCGGCTAGCCCGTACGCGGGTGACGAACGCTTGACGGAGAGCATTAGCGTCACTGTCGAGGTCCAGGGGGTCCGGCCCTAACCTCACCAGGATTTCCTCGACCTGCCCGGCGTCTAGGACCTCGCATTGCGTTGGGCCAGTCAGATCCGCAGCTGCCTGGTCGGTAACTAGGCGCAGCCGGACGGCGCCGCGTGGGGCAGGTGGAGACCAAGGCCCATCGGCGGACTCCTCTCCGAAATCCGGGGCAAGGCGCACGCCCTCGTTCGAGTCTGACCCGACCTGGGCGGCCGCCCGAATCATCTGGAAAGCGTCTGTGCCTGCGTCCTCGCCGTCGAACGTCTGCCGCGGCGCGCCGATCGAGGGCGGAACATCGACCCCCGGACTGCCGTAGAAGCGCCACGACCCATATAGGCCCAGGTGCACGTGCAGCCATGCGGGGTCGCCTTCAGGCCGGTCGAAACGGAGGAAGAGGTGTTTCCCAACCGACTGGGACTCCGACATGCGCAGACCATTGATCTGCTCTGCCCCCACCGAAAATCGGCCCTGGGGTGAAGAGGCCTGGCATTTGCTTCCGACAAACCACTCGTCGAATGCAAGTGCGAGGCGTCTCAGAGAGTGTCCTTCCGGCACTGGTTCTGCTCTCCGGCTGTCACTTCGCCGGTGGCGCCACGAAGTTCACTAACTTCGGCGCCCGGACGATCGTGCGCATAGGTTCCAGGTCGCCAAGCGCGCGCTTCACCGGCTCGGCCTGGCGTGCCATCGCGACCAGCTCCGCTTCGTCTATGTCCGCGGCCACCTCGATCTTGGCGCGGAGCTTTCCATTGACCTGGACCACGCAGGTGACGGTATCTTCGACAAGGAGAGATCGGTCCTCAACCTTGGGGAAATCGTGGCGTGCCAGCGGCTCGCTGTGGCCAAGCCGCCGCCACAGCTCTTCCGCGATGTGCGGGGCGACTGGCGCGACCATTAGCACCAGGGGTTCAACCGCCTCACGTGGGACCACGTTCAATCCGGTCAGATGGTTGTTTAGGACGATCATGCGGGCGATCGCGGTGTTGATACGCATGCCGTCGTACTCTTCCGTGACCTCTTCGATGGTCTTGGCCAGCAGCCTCTTTGTCGGTTCGTCGGCCGGTTCGTCGGAGACGACAACCGCGCCAGTTTCCTCGCTCACGACATTCCGCCAGAGTCGCTGCAAGAACCTTAGGGAGCCGGCGACGGCACGAGTGTCCCACGGACGCGACAGGTCCAGCGGCGCCATTGACATCTCGAAAAGCCGGAAAGAATCGGCTCCGTACCGGTCGCACATCTCGTCCGGAGTCACCGAGTTCTTCAGCGACTTGCCCATCTTTCCGTACTCACGGGTGACGGGCTCTCCGCGGTAGGTGAAGCCGGTCTGTTCATCGCCCTCGACGTCTTCGGCTGGGACGTACACGCCGCGGGCGTCCTTGTAGGCGTAAGCAAGGATGTATCCCTGGTTGAAAAGGCGGTGGAAAGGCTCAGGAGAAGTGACGTGGCCAAGGTCGAAAAGCACTTTCTGCCAGAACCGGGCGTAGAGAAGGTGCAAGACCGCGTGTTCAACGCCGCCGACGTACAGGTCCACACCGCCTGAAGTCTTTCCTTCGCGCGGGCCCATCCAGTAGTTGTCGTTGGCCTTCTGAATGAGGTGGTCAGGGTCGTGGGGGTCGACGTAGCGCAGTTCGTAGTAACAAGAACCCGCCCAGTTCGGCATGGTGTTCGTGTCGCGGCGGTAGCGTTTCAAGCCGTCGCCCAGATCCAGGTCGACGTTCAGCCACTCGGTGGCGCGCGTGAGTGGTGTCTCCGGTGAGGACCCGGCGTCTTCTGGGTCATAGGTGGCGGGCGAGAAGTCATCTAGATGCGGGAGCAGCACGGGCAGTGAAGACTCTGGGAGATCGTGAGCGCGGCCCTCCTCGTCATATACGACGGGGAACGGTTCACCCCAATACCGCTGGCGGGAAAAGAGCCAATCGCGTAGCCGGAAAGTGATCGTGGACTCGCCGATTTCCTGCGCGGCCAACCAGTCGATCATCTTCTCTATGGCGTCTTCTTTTCCGAGTCCGTTGATGGAAAAGTCTCCGCGCGCCGAATTGATGATGGTGCCATCTCCGGTCCATGCCTGATCCTCGATAGAGAAGTCCTCAGGGACCTCCAGACCTTCAATCCCGGTTGGGTCTATCGTCTGGACAATGTCGATGTCGAAGGTATTCGCGAAGGCGAAGTCGCGTTCGTCGTGGGCCGGCACAGCCATGATGGCGCCCGTCCCGTAGCCCATGAGCACGTAGTCGGCAACGAACACGGGAATGCTGTCACCGTTCACTGGGTTGGTGGCGAACAGGCCTGTGAAAACGCCGGTCTTCTCCCCGGCTTCCTCCTGGCGCTCGGCCTCCGTTTTGGCCGCTGCCCTCGCCTGGTAGTCCGCAACCGCTTCCGTGGGGGACGGCGCTCCGCCAGTCCACGCTTCTCGCGTCCCGGCCGGCCACTGGGTGGGCAGGTTCGATTCGGAGAGAATCGGGTGCTCGGGGGAGACCACCATGAACGTGGCCCCGAACAGCGTGTCCGGGCGCGTAGTGAAGACCTTCAGTTCCCCAATCCCCGGGATTTGGAACATCACCGTAGCGCCGCGGGACTTGCCGATCCAATGCTTCTGCATCAGCCGGACCTTCTCCGGCCAGTCGATCGTGTCCAGTCCCTCCGTGAGCCGGTCTGCGTACGCGGTTATCCGCATATTCCACTGACGCAGGTTGCGCGTGAAGACGGGGAAGTTCCCACGTTCGCTTCGGCCCTCCGCGGTGACCTCCTCATTAGCGAGGACGGTGCCCAGACCAGGGCACCAGTTGACAGGGGAGTCCGAGAGATAGGCCAAGCGGTACTCGGACAGCAAGTCGCTTCGCTCTCCCTCGCTCAGTTCGGACCACGGCCGCCCGTCAGGGGTTGGCCGCTCGCCCGACTTGAATTGCTCCACGAGCTCCGCAATGGGTCTCGCTTTCCCGACCGAGCCCTCCCCGTTCGGCATCTCTGGGTCGAACCACGAGTTGTACACCTGCAGGAAGATCCACTGAGTCCACTTGACGTAGTCATCGTCGATCGTGGCGATGCCCCGCCTCTCATCGTGAGACAGTCCCAAGCGCCCCAGTTGCCCTGTGAAGATCTCCATCGCCTTCTCGGTGGTGACGCGCGGATGCTGCCCGGTCTCAATCGCGTACTGCTCGGCAGGCAGTCCAAACGCATCGAAGCCGAGCGTGTACAGAACGTTCTTTCGGTGCATCCGCTGGTAACGGGCCAGGATGTCGGTGGCGATGTACCCGAGGGGGTGTCCTACGTGTAACCCCGCCCCCGAGGGGTAGGGGAACATATCCATCACGAACCACGGCTCAAGCTCAGAACGCGGGCCAGCCAATTCGCCGACCGGGTTGTCAGCGTTGAAGACACCCTCTTCGTCCCAGATCTTCTGCCACTTAGACTCGATCTGAGCAGCCATTGCAGCGTCGTAACGGAACTTGGGGACGTCTGACGCGGCGCCCGAGGCCTCAGCCATGGTTTCTCCTTTTCGACAAGAAATGCCGGGATCTAGGTTATCTCAGGACCCGTGGAGCTCCCCTTCCCAAGGGGGCGCGGGGAATGGGTGAGAATGGGAACATGAGCACCGTATTCGAGTTGATTATCCGGGGAGATATACCCGGCCGTTTCATCTGGGCCGACGACGTTTGCGTCGCGATTCTGACTATCGAGCCCGTGTCTGCAGGTCACGCACTGGTGATACCCAGGGAGCCTGTGTCTAAGTGGACGGACCTTCAGCCGTCCGTCCTCGACCACGTGATGAGGGTTGCCCAGATCATTGGACAGGCGCAGGAGCAAGCATTCGGGGTTCCACGCACCGCCGTGGTGATCGCGGGATTTGAGGTCCCGCACACCCACGTTCACGTGATCCCCGCGAAGAACGAGGAGGCGATTTCGTTGGCGAATGCCCGGCCCGCGCAGCCGCGGGAACTCGACGAAGCCGGACACGCACTCCGCGACGCACTCCGCCGCCTTGGGCACACTGCTCACTTGCCAATGCGAATGGAGTCGCCCGACACGTTTTGAGGCGCCGCCCTCGCTCAGTCGAAAGGCCCAGTCAGAAGGCCCGGGCGAGCTTGTCCGACATGGTCAGGACGACAACCAGAACGATCAGCAGGTAGGACACCAGAGTGATCGCCCAGGAGTACCTGACTATGGAGCGGCCGACCGGCTTCGCCGGTTCACCGAGTGCGCCCGAGGTCGCCGCGCCCCCGAGCAACAGGGGAATCACCGCCAGTGCTGCCACCCACGTGAGCATGCAGTAGGGGCAGAGGGCCTTGAAGGTCGTCACCGATTCGAATACGAAGTACACGACGAAGGCGAGCGCCCCGAGCGCCCCAGCGACTAGGCCCCACCAGACCAGCTTCGGTAGTCGGCCGTCTAGGGCGAGCACCACGCCGAGTGCCGCCAGCGCGCCGAAGGCCAGCAGACCCACAGCGGAGTTTGGGATTCCTAAGAGATGCGCTTGCGGGGTCAGGAGGGACGATGAGCAGCCGACCAGGGGGTTCACGTCGCAGAGAAGGTCTGCGTCCGGGTTGCGCAGCAGGTCTAACTCGGACTGTAGGAGCATCACCGAAGCCAGAATCCCCAAGAGGGAGAACAGGAATACTGCCGCTCCCGGCCAGGGCCCGAAAGTGCGGGGTTTGGTCTCAGTCTGGGTGGTCATCGGACTCCTTTCCACAGGCGAAACAGTACGCTAGGCAGTCAGGGAGTCGTAGGACCAGGTTCACACCGTTCATGCGTCCTTGAATTTGCCGCTCGGGACGCGGGTGGTCTAAAGTTTCTGGATGTCGGTTGGTGCCGCAGCGCCCGCTGGCGGAGCGCCATTAGCTCAGTTGGCTAGAGCAACAGACTCTTAATCTGTGGGTCCAGGG
>CAYFQC010000028.1:0-18016 GCA_964345155.1 uncultured Actinomyces sp. | reverse complement strand
ACCCGCAAGAGTTAGAGGGGGTCGACGCCATGGGGCGCGGCCGTCAAAAGGCAAAACACATGAAGGTGGCGCGCAGGCTCAAGTACTACAGTCCTGAGACTGACCTTGACGCACTGCAGCGGGAGTTGTCGTCTACAAGCGACTCTGAGGTGGAATCAGAGGACGTGATCGATGACGACGAAGAAGAGTGGGACGACGCGAAGTGGGAGCCGGAACCGGCACGCAGCGCGTGGTCTGAGTACGAAGATTAGGGTTCCTGCAGGTCGTCTACGACCAGTGAGGTAGTTTTGGCCAGGCCGCTACGGTAAGCCGCCCGCCCCAGAAGGTGGGATGCCACTGGGGCAGCAATCATCTGAATGGCCAGAACAGCCAGGCTCATGCCCAACCAGAACCAGGTGCGCATCGTCAGAGTGAGGCCCCCCATCAACAGCATCAGTCCCAGCAGCTGCGGCTTCGCCGCCGCGTGCGTGCGGGACAGCAGGTCCGGCAAAGTCACCAAGCCCAATGCGGCGATGGCCGTGAATAGGGCACCCAGAACCATCATGACCGCACCTACAGCGTCAAGAATCTCAAGCATCCGGACGCACCTCCCTCTCTGAGTCCGACGTGCCCTCCGCCGTGGTCTTGGCCCCTGTGGATGAGTCCGCGTCCCCCCGCCTCACTTCGACTGCGCCAGCCGGGGGTTCACTCTCAGCAACGGCCTCAATCTCTACGGTGGGCGTGACGCGGCGCCGCGGCTTCCGCCCTCGCCCTGAGCTCATGAAGCGCGCTACAGAAACTGTGGAGAAAAACGCGGTGAGAACAAAAACGATAAGCAGCGCCGCCAAGTCGGAACGATTACGAGCCGCGATCACCACCGCGACGGAACCAACGATGGACGAAGCGAATACGTCTACCCCAACGGCCCGATCCAACGCGGTCGGGCCCTTCGCCAGCCTGTAGAGGGACAGGAGCAACGCCACAACCAGCAGTGCCCCCGCTGTGATCATCATTGCGGTGACGAACACTACCCCTTCACCCCCTTCAGACCCGATTCGACCAGAACATCGCTGGGGGCCACGGCCCAGAGCACGCGGTCTTCCTGCTGGGCGACGCTCTTTCGAACGCCCTCCACACCGCCTTGGGCGTCTAGGTCCAGCACATGCAAGAACAGTGCCTTCTCCGACTTCGAAGCCTCCACAACAATGGTCCCGGGCACCATGGAGGTCATTGCCGCAACGATTGTCATGTAGACCGGGTTGTCCGTACGCAGATCGCAGCGCACGATTCCATCTCTATGGTCCTTCCCGGACACCACCACCCAAGCCACATGGATGCCAGCCGTGACAAGATCCCAGTTGAAGCGGATAAGGAGCCATAGGAACGGCAAAATCCGCAGATGCCAAAGGTGAGGAGTAGTTGGGAGAGGGAACAGAAGTTGAACCGCAACGGCAATCACAAGGCCGCCTACCACCACCAATGGGTCCAAGGAGCCGAACACTGCCACCCACACCAGGAGAAGCCAGGCGCTCATAGAAATGGAGACGTGGCGCTTAACTCTGCTGGTCATCATCGCCTCCCACCTGCGGGATGGTCCCCTCGTTTGCCGGTGGCTTATAGAACCCGTCGGTGCCGAAATATGGGGCGCCCGGAACCGGAGTGACGTCGCTGGAGGTCCCGCCGCCGCGTCCGTCCTCGCCCAGAACCGCGCGCACGTAACTGTCCCCCACCATCATGTTCTCCGCGCTATCCACCGCGTACTGGTAGATCGGTCCGGAAAACACTGCGACCAGAAGCTGCACGGCAACCAGCCCTATAACCACCCCGTACATGAGCACATTGGACCGTCCCGCCTCCCTTTCTGCGCGGGTCCGGGCGGCCTGCTGGAGCTTCTCGGCCGCCCGCACTTCTTTCTCCGCCTGCTGGAGCTTGCGCAGGCGCCGCTCCTGCCTGCCAGAGAGATGCTCGCCGGGAGCGGGGAGGGCAACGTCGTCCAGCTCGACTTTCTTCGGCTGCCAGAAGGCCCGGTTCCAGAATTTGATTGCCACATACAACGTCAGGAACGAAGTGACCAAACCGGCTGCCAGAAGGGCGTATGCCATCGGCGTTCCGACCAGCACGGATGCTTGAGCCAAGCCGAGCTTTCCGATGAAACCTGTCAGCGGAGGCATTCCCACCAGGTTCAAAGCGGTAATCATGAAGAGAATGGACAGGCCGACCTTCGTCCTCGCCAAATCGGAGAGGCGAGACAAGGACGTGGTGCCACGCAAACGCTCGATCAAACCGACGATCAAGAAGAGAGCAGTTTGAACGATGATGTGGTGCATCGCGTAGTAGATGGCGGCACCCAGTCCGGGGACTGTCGCCAGGGAAATGCCCCACATCATGAACCCGATGTGCGACACCAAGGTGAAGGAAAGCAGACGCTTAGCGTCATCTTGGGCCACTGCCCCCAAGATCCCAACCAGCATCGACAAGATGCCGATCACACCGAGCAATACGTTTAGGCGGTCGCCGGGAAAGATCACGAACTGCAGGCGAATGATCGCGTAGATACCCACCTTTGTCAGCAGACCCGCAAACACGGCCGTCACCGGAGCTGGCGCCGTGGGGTAGGAATCTGGCAGCCAAGCCGCAAGGGGGAAGACCGCAGCCTTCACACCGAACGCGACCAACAGAATCCCCTGCATAAAGAGCGTGGTGTTAGCGGGGAGCTCGGCCATCCGCACAGACAACAAAGCCATGTTCACCGTGCCGGTGGCCCCATAGATCCACGCGATCCCGGCAAGGAACACCACCGAGGACATCAATGAGACGACTACGTATACGGTTCCGGACCGAATTCGCCCTCGCGTGCCCCCCAGTGTGATCAACACGAAAGACGCGGCCAGCAGAATCTCGAAGCCCACGTACAGGTTGAAGAGGTCCCCGGTCAGGAATGAGTTGGAAACACCCGCCGAAAGGATCAAGAACGTCGGATAGAACACGGAGACGGGGGACGCCGGCGTCGGGTCGGAAGCGTTCTCCCCAATCGAGTACAAAAGCACGGCGAGGGAAACCACCTGTGAGACCACCAGCATCAACGATGAGAGACGATCTGCGACCAAAGTGATGCCGATAGGCGCCGCCCAGGAACCCACGTCGAGGACGATCGGTCCCGAGTTTGCTGCGAAGACCAGCACGAAACCAACCACGGTGGAGGCGGCCATGGCGGCGAGGGCGACCGCCTGTTGAATCCGTGGCCGCCGACGCACTATGAGGGCCAGTCCCGCCGTCAGAAGGGGGATCAGGACAGGAAGAGGCACCATCCACGCGTACGGAGAGACAGGCAGCAGCGACTGGTCCATGTCAGTCGTCCTCCCTGTCGTAGAAAATCTCCGCGTCCTCTGTTCCCTCCGCATAGGAGTCGTCATTCACCGTGAAGCTACCCGGGCGCCGCGACTTGCGGGCCACGCGGCGATCTTCGACGTCATCCACTACTTCATCGTTCCCAGTGAGCAGCCACTGCCGGTACGCCAAAGCCAAGCCGAACGCCGTGGTTCCCAAAGAAAGCACTATCGACGTCAAGATGAGCGCCTGGGGCATCGGATCGACGATTACCTCTGCGTCGCCGCTAATCAGGGGAGGCAGCCCAGCGGCACCACCCATCGCCAAGATCAAGAGGTTTAGGCCATTCGTGATCAGGCCCAGTCCAATAAATATGCGGGACAGCGTTCGCTCCAGCGCCAGGTACACGCCAGAGCCGACGAGGACACCCACGAATACGAACACGGCTAGGGAGGCCACTATGCACCTCCCCCACTTGAACTGCGCACCCGCGTCTCCGGGGCTTTCCTCCGAGCGCCTGTCACTGCGGGTTGCGCGGGCCGCTGCGGGGAGCCAGGCGCCGGCTGGTACCCGCGCACGGCCCGGTCTGATTGCCTGTCCACCTCTGCGCCAAGTGCCGACACCAGATCAATCACCAGTCCAAGAACCAGGATGTAGACACCCACGTCCAAAATCATGGCCGTGGTGAAGTGAAGGTCACCCAAAGGCCCCAGGTGAAGGTCCAAAGGGGTGGATTGGAACGCGTCGCGTCCGTACAGGAGTGGCAGTAGTCCACCAAATGCGGCGACGAACAGACCGGTCCCCAGCAAGTTCCCAGCAGGGATTGGCATCGCTTCACCAAGTTCATACCGGCCGCCCGCCAGGTAGCGCAGGGCAAAAGCCAGACCGGCGATCACGCCCCCCACGAACCCGCCACCGGGATTGTTGTGCCCTATGAACAGCAGCCAGATGGACAGCACAATCATGGTTGGGAACAGGACGCGTGTAGTCACTTCAAGGACCATGGATCGCCTCTGCGGCTCCAAGGCAGAAGCCCCGGGAAGGAATCGTCCGGGGCGACCGGACTTGTTTTTGATCCGGTCGATGCGCCCGGAGCGGGACATGACGTAGATCAGCGAGGCGACACCGGTCGCAGTCACCAGTAGCACGGACAGTTCCCCCACTGTGTCCCACGCGCGAATGTCCACCAGAATCACGTTCACGATGTTCTGTCCGTGGCCGAAGACCAGCGCTTCTCGTGGCATCAGTTCAGACACCGGGGCGTGGATCCGCGACGAGTACGCGTAATACCCCCCAACCGCAGTGACCGTGCCAGCCAGGGCGCCGATGGCCACCTTCGAGTACCGGCTGGACGCCAACGGACGCGTCGAAAAGTAGGTGGGTAGCTTCCTGAATACCAGGATGAACACGACTACGCTGACGGCCTCCACTGCAAGCTGAGTGAGGGCCAAATCCGGGGCCCCGTGAATGGCGAACAACAAGGAAACCGACATTCCGACTGCGCCCAACCCCAGGGCCGCCCGCAAGCGCTTCCGGGCTCTAACGGTTATCACGACCGCCACTATTCCAACCAGGATCACCGCGCCCTGAAGCAGGGAATCCCAGATTTTCGGGAGCTTCGTCGGAGGATTCGCAATGAGCAGCCCGTAGCCGGCTAGGACGACCATGGAGAGGATGATCTTGGCTAGCTCCGCTGGAAGTGAGCCGCGTTGAATGAAGGATGTCAGCCGGTTCGCAAAGATCTCCAGTTCCCGCAGAGACCAGGCGTACACGCGTACACCTGACAGCGGGAATTCGAAAGCCCGCTGGAATCTTGAGACCTGGGGGCGGAAGCGCGCCAGAAGCAGGCCTCCAGCCAGGATCGCCAAAGTGATGAGAGCCGGGCCAACACCTGACCAAAGACTGAGGTGAGTGCTGCCGGGTAACCCTCGAGTCGGGCTGCCGCCGCCATTCATGAGCATTTCGAAGAAGCCGGGAGCCAGCCCGAAGAAAGCTCCGGCCGCCAACACCTCCACCGGCCCGAGCATCAGCGGGGACACCCGCTGCACCTTCATATCTATCGTGATCTTCTTAGTGCCGAATGCGCCCCACCAAAAGCGCCAGGCGTAGGCGAAAGTCATCATGGACCCGAATGCCAACACAACCAGAAGCACTGTCGCGACCCAGGGGGCATTCAGCCAGGGGACGGTGATCCCCTCCCACAGTGCCGTGATCAACCCTTCCTTACCCAGATAGCCCAAGGTGGGGGGCACGCCGGCCATCGATAGAACGGCCAGACCTGCTGCGCCCGCCAATACCGGCATCTTCCGCTTGAGATTGGTCAGTTCCCACAGATCACGGGTGCCGGTGGCCGTCTCCACTGTCCCGACAGTCAAGAACAGGGAAGACTTGAACAGTGCGTGGGCGGCCATGATCACAAGTCCGGCCCCCATCGCTGCGGCGCTGCCTGCACCAACAGCTGCGATCATCAGCCCCAGCTGCGACAGTGTCCCGTAGGCCAGTATCAGTTTCAGGTCCCTTTGTTTGAGAGCCCGGTACGCGCCATGCAGCATGGTGTACAAACCGATGATCACCGCGACTGCAGACCACCCGGGAATGTAGGCGAAACCGGGGGTGAACCGTGCCAGCAACACCACTCCCGCCTTCACCATTGCGGCGGCGTGAAGATATGCGGACACCGGGGTCGGGGCGGCCATCGCACCCGGCAGCCAGAAGTTAAACGGTACCTGCGCCGACTTCGACAGGCCGCCGATGAGTATCAGCATTGCCGCAGTTATGACGAGCGGTGAGTGGGTGTCGACCTCTCCGGCGATCAGTGAGTCCACAAGGAGCGAGGTTCGAAATGACCCTCCCGGCACGAGTCCCATGATGACGAACCCGCCAAACATGGCCAAGCCGCCGAAACCCGTGATGAGAAACGCCTGCCTGGCCGCCGCGCGCGCAGGTCTACGGGTTGCGTGGTGCCCTATGAGCATGTACGACAAGATTGCCGTCATCTCCCAGAACGTGTACATCACCATCGTCTGGTCCGCCAGCACCACTCCGAACATGGCGGCTGCGAAAGCCATGAAGAACGTGGCGAAACGCGTCAAACCGTGGGCATCAGCCGCGAAGTATCTGGAGGAATAGATAAGAACTATGGACCCGATCCCCCCGACGACCATGATCATCAGCCAGGAAAGAGCGTTCATTCGGAACACGAGATCCAGATCCAAGGCGGGAATCCAAGGGACGGATTCGATCGTCTCCTGATTCCAAGCGGCCGGACCCAGCGCGATGGCCCACACCACGGCGGAGGCAGGGGCCAGGGCCAGAATGAGGAATGCGTTCCGCCCAAACCAGCGAACCAGCAGTGGTGCGCATAACGCTGCCGCGAACTGCACCAGCAGCAGGATCATCATGCTCGGGAGGTCCTCTCTGATCGGGTCTCTCAGATTCTACCTGGCGGGGTTCCGGTCCTTCTTGGCGGCTGACTAACTCGGGGGATAATGGCGAGGCTTACTGTGCGAGATCGGGAAAGGTGCCCATGGCTTCTGAGGCGGTGACCTACGTCTGTGTGACGCTCGCCTTCCTGGCAACGGCTGCGGGAGTGTTTTTCCTTGGCCGTGGAGTCCTCCGAATCGTACGTGTGCTACGCGAAGGGGCACCGGAGTCGGGCCGTTGGGATCACCCTTGGCAGCGTTTCTGGACGGCGGTTCGCCTCACCCTCAGCCACGAAACGTTCAGGAACCGGCCGGTAGTCAAAGCTGCCCACTGGCTAATCATGGTTGCCTTCTTCCTGCTGATACTCGCGCTTGTGGCTTCCTATGGCCAACTCTTTTCGCCTCGCTTCCAGCTACCTTTGCTCGGACACTTCCCGCCATGGAACTGGCTGGTTGAGCTACTGGCCGCCGCCAGCCTCCTGTCGATCTTGACCCTTTTCGGGGTTCGCAGCGCCACTCGAGCCCGAGCTCTCCGGTCAGGCCGCCCGCGTTCGTCCCGGTTCTTTGGCTCCACCCGCTGGCAAGCCTGGTTCGTCGAAGGCGTGATCGCGGTGGTTTCCGCCGCCATACTCGTCGACCACGCATTGACCTTCGCGTACGAGGACGCGACGGGCCTGTCTCCTTCTGCCGCCAACTTCCCGCTCACGGCCTGGCTGGGAACGCTCTGGGCCGGGGGATCACCGGCCGACCTCGCGAACTGGATCGTCGTGGTTGTCACCGTGAAGATTCTGGTGTCCATGGCGTGGATGACAGTGGTCGGCCTGGATCTGGCGATGAGCATCTCATGGCACCGATTCCTAGCACCCGTGAATCTCGCCGCCGGGCGTTACCCGGATGGGAAGAAATCTCTGGGCGCCCTCGCCCTGCCTCTGGTAGACGGCACCCCCAGCGGAAATATTGAGGAGGATTTCGCGGCAGCTGAAGAACGTTACGCCGCCAAAGCGGATGCTGACGCCGCCGGCGAGGACGAAGGCGCGCCGCGTTCCCCCGTCATTGGCCTGGGCGCCACGTGGGACCTGACTTGGAAAGACCGGCTTGACTTCATGTCCTGCACCGAGTGCGGGCGCTGCCAGGACCTGTGCCCCGCGTGGAACACGCAGAAGCCGCTCTCCCCCAAGCTCTTGATGATGGCACTCCGCGACAACACGGTGGCCGCCAGCGGCTTTACGGCTCCCGGGCAACACCAAGCTGATACCGCAGATGTCTTGGGAGCTCTGACGGAAGCAAAAACTTCCGGTCCGCACGGAGTGTCCCCCACGGCGGGGCCGCTGGTCCCAGACGTCGTCAACGCCGACGTCCTCTGGGACTGCACCATGTGCGGGGCCTGTGTAGAACAGTGCCCGGTGGACATCTCCCACATAGACCATATCGGCAACATGCGTCGCTACCAGGTGCTCATGGAGTCGGCCTTCCCCCGCGAACTTCAGCGCCCCTTCCGCGCCATGGAGACGAAGCTCAACCCTTATAACCAGTCGCCCCGCAAGCGACTGGAGTGGGCCAAGAACCTAGACTTCGATGTGACCGTGGTGGGTGAGGACGTGCCGGATGCCACCGGTCTTGACTACCTGTACTGGGTTGGTTGCGCCGGCGCCTATGACGAGAAGGCGAAGCGGACCACAGCCGCCGTTGCCGAGCTTCTTCACACCGCCGGCGTCACTTTCGGGGTCCTGGGATCATCCGAGGGGTGCACTGGAGATCCGGCGCGAAGGTCCGGCAACGAGGTCCTCTTCCAGATGTTGGCGGGAGCGTCGATCGAAACACTTCAGGAAGTGAAAGCACAGAAGATCGTCGTCACCTGCGCCCACTGCTTCAACACCATCTTGAACGAGTTTCCGCAGCTCGGCGGCCATTTTGAGGTCGTCCACCACACACAGCTCCTGAACCGCCTGGTGCGGGAGGGACGGCTGGTACCCGTGCCGCCCTCGCCCGAGGACGCCCAGAAGGTGACTTATCACGACCCCTGTTTCCTGGGCCGCCACAACCGGGTGTTCGCGCCTCCTAGGGAGCTGCTGGGATCCGAACCGGGCATCGAGTTGGTAGAGATGAAGCAGAACCGGGAACTTGCGACTTGCTGCGGAGCGGGCGGGGCGCGGGCTTGGATGGAAGAAGATCGCGGCACGCGCATTGCATCGACGCGGGTTGGGCAGGCGCTCGCCACCGGCGCCACGACCGTTGCCACAGCGTGCCCGTTCTGCACTCAGATGCTCGACTCGGCGGTACCCACCGAAGCAGATCTTCAGATCAAGGACGTGGCCGTCCTTCTTCTTGAGGGGGTTCGTCGAGGGCAAGAAGGAACCCATCGTCATCAATGATCGCGGCGTGATCCGTGGAGGCGGCAATCACCGCGGCGGAGGTCTCCGCGATCCGTAGCGCGCGGCCACGTTCCAAGCGGGCTCTCCTGCTGGGCACGCCAGAGGAGGGGGTCAGGTCGGGCGGAGGAACCCAGACGACCTCGTACACAAAGAGGGTGCGACTAATCCACCGCTCGTACCGCAACGCCCTGGGTGGGAAGTGCTCCGGACGTACGCCTATGAGGACCTGGGACGAGGGCGATACTGACACCAGTAGCGCGTACGGGCTGCCAGGTACCTCCGGTGGCGGCTGCGGGAAGGAGACCGCCTCCAAGTGGTACTCCAGGTCAGCTTGCAGCTGTTTCGGGTTCAACCACTGATCCGAGTAGACGCGCAGCGAAACCGCCGGACTTTCCTCGGGCACGATCAGATGCCCGCTGCCGGCAATCCGCAGAGCGCCCCCCAGCCGGCGAGCCACTCGCTTCAGAACCTCCAGCGTCTTCAGTTCGACCCCAACCGGCATCCCTTCCGGGAAGGCGCGGGCCAACTCATCGAAGTCTTGAACGGTTTTCGCCGGGGCCGCACCCCGGGCCGGCGGGCAGCGGAGCAGCCAAACATTCTTCCATTCAGGCGGCACACCCAAAGCGTCTGCCGTTTCCTCCGAGAGAGCCCATGCGCCCTCCAACGTGACCGAACTCTGAAGTCCAAGGATGCCTGGCTGCAACCATCCGGCTTCGTTCCACACCGAGATGACCAGCGCCTCCAGCTCCTCGGGCGTTGCCGTCTCCGGCAGGAGGAGCAGGTGGTAAGCGGAGGCTGTTAACTCGTCCAGTTGCCCGCGAGGAGCCTCTCTTTCGGCTGAGATCGGCAGGGGGATCGCGTCATCCAAGACCAGTTCACCCGTGGATGCGACTGAGAAGGTAGAGGTCGAATCATCGGGTACATTCAGCAGGTCAATACCAGTTTCCACGAGCGGATTAGGGTCCGCGGCAAGGGCTGCCATGCGCTCCCGAACCGACTTTCGAAGCGGCGCACCGCCACGTTGGCCGCTCATTCGCCGTCCTCGGGTGGCGCCGGTGGGACGTGGGCGAGGTCGAAGCGCAAGTATGACCTGGACGCCGTGGGGCCACGCTGACCCTGGTAGTGGGATCCCAGCTCCGAGGAACCGTAAGGGGAGTCCGCTGAACTCGAGAGTTGGAAGAAGCAGAGCTGCCCGACCCTCATGCCTGGGTAGAGAAGGATCGGCATGGTTGCCGTGTTCGACAGTTCCAGCGTCACGTGCCCCGAAAAGCCCGGGTCGATGAACCCCGCAGTGGAGTGAGTCAGCAGCCCGAGGCGGCCCAGGGACGACTTCCCTTCCAGGCGCGCCGCCAGGTCATCGCTCAACGTCACCCGTTCCATGGTTGCGCCCAGGACAAACTCCCCGGGATGCAGCACAAAAGGCTCTTCGTCCGGCACCTCCACGCGGTGCGTTAGCCCCGGCTGCGGGCAGGCCGGATCTATGACCGAATACTTGTGATTGTCGAACAGGCGGAACACCCGATCCAGACGGACGTCGATGCTGGCGGGCTGCACGAGGGCGCGGTCCAACGGTTCCAGGCGGATCCGCCCCTGATCTAGGGCGGCGCGGATATCGCGGTCACTCAGCAGCATCCACCAATCATCCCACGCAGCCGCCGGCAGTGACGGGCTTACCGGCGCCGTGACCTAACCCAGGAGCGCTGCGACCAGTGCCGCGACGTCCTCGTCTGTGGTGTCGAAGGAACACATCAGGCGAGCCAAAGAGGGCTCCCCGGGCCAGTCGTAGAATAAGAACTGCCTTCGGGCTCGTCTCTTCTGCTCCTCAGTCAGCCGCGCGAACACGACGTTGGACTGCGTCGGGTAGGGAATGTCTACGTGGCCATCCAGACCCTCATGCAGTAATTGCGCCATCGAGTTGGCGTGCGCAGCGTTGCGGAGCCATAGGTCACCCTCATACAACGCCAAGAGCTGGACGGAGATGAACCGCAACTTAGAGCCGAGCTGCATGTTCGCCTTACGCAGGTACTTCAGCGCGGCGGAGTACTTAGGGTTGAGGACAACGACGGCTTCCGCGCCCATCGCACCGTTCTTGGTGCCGCCGAGGCTGAGGATGTCCACGCCCACATCTGAGGTGATGGCGGACAACGGCAAACCCAGGTACGCGGCGGCGTTGGAAATGCGGGCGCCGTCCATGTGTAGGGCCATTCCTCGCTCGTGCGCAAAATCGGCTAGGGCTGCGATTTCCTCGGGGGTGTAGCAAGTCCCCAGCTCCGTGGTCTGCGAGATGGAGATGGCCGACGGCTGCGCACGGTGCTCGTCACCAAAGCCCCACGCCTCCTTCGCCGCAAGCTCGGGAGTGAGCTTGCCGTCCGGGGCGTCGACCGGGAGGAGTTTCAGCGAACCGACCTTCTCTGGGGCACCGCCCTCGTCGGAAAAGATGTGGGCGGAACGGGCGCAGATCACGGCACCCCAATGCGGGACCGTATCCATAAGGGCGGTAACGTTCGCGCCGGTTCCGTTGAACACGGGGAAACCCTGAGCGCCCAGTCCGAAGATCTCCGAACAGAGCACATCAAAGCGCTCCGTCCACAAGTCAGCCCCGTACGCCCTCGCATGACCGGTGTTCGCATCGGATATGGCTGCGAGCACCTCCGGGTGGATTCCCGCGTAGTTGTCGGAGGCAAAGGCGCGGGAACTGGGAGTCGGATCAGCAGGGGCAGGCAAGTTCATGGGAGCAACTTACCCGCTCCGGAAGAGGGCCCCAACCAAGCGAAACCGAGGCTGAGGAATCGGCACCATAAGAAAGATGTGGAGCGGGCGACGAGAATCGAACTCGCGCTGTCTGCTTGGGAAGCAGAAGTTCTACCATTGAACTACGCCCGCGCGTCCTTAGGACGTCGAACATACTAGCAAAGTCCACTCCGGCTGGGTAGCCGAGCAAGGAGCCAGCCCTTGTTGGAAGTTCCCTCCACTCAAGGCCCCAACCGACCAACGAATCTCCGGCCCGCACCCAGACCGGTAGTTGCGGCGGCAATCTTGGATTCCCTAACGAATCCGACCCGGCTGCTCGCAGCGGAACGGTCCTATCCCGCGCAGCTCGCTGGACTCTTTGAACTGCCCGGCGGCAAAGTGGAGATCGGGGAGAACCCAGAAGTCGCCCTAGCCCGCGAAATAGCGGAAGAACTGGGGACAGCACTCACTTTGGGGGTGCCGGTCCCGGGTCCAGCGCGCGAGGGTGAGCGCACCACGTCACCGGGCTTCGACCCCTGGCCAATCCTGCAGGGGAGGGTGATGTGGGTGTGGTTAGCGCAGGTCGCGGTGGGCGCGCCACGGCCCCGGGCGGGAGACTCCCACACATCGTTGAAATGGGTTGACCTGGACGCCGCCCTGTCCCTGCCCTGGATTCCCACCAATCGCCCCATAATTGTGGATACCCTCACCCGTATCGCTATAAGCGGAGCGGCTCCCTTCACATAAATGCTGTTTGCCCTGCCGATTGCTCGCGCAACTAAGTAGTGTGGGGGACGGAAGCCTCGAACGGGGCTGGCATGACGGATCTCGATTTCGAGGAGAAATTATGAGCACCAAGAACCTGACTGTGTCGGACTTCGAGTCTACGGTCACTGAGAACGGCATCGTGCTGGTGGACTTCTGGGCCGCGTGGTGTGGCCCCTGCCGCCAGTTCGCTCCGGTCTATGAGGCGGCGTCGGAAAAGAACCCAGACATCATCTTCGGCAAGGTCGACACGGAGGCGGAGCAGGAACTGGCCGCGATGGCGCAGATCACATCGATCCCCACACTTATGGCATTCCGCGACGGTATTGCCGTGTTCCGCCAGGCGGGCGCGCTTCCCGGGCCGGTTCTGGAGGACCTGATCAAGCAGATCCGGGAACTGGACATGGACGAAGTCCGCAAGCAGATTGAGGAACAGGAAGGCAAGTAGCCTCCACGCAAGCGTCAGATCCCCGCCGCGCCTCCCACAACCGGAAGGCCGGCGGGGTTTTCACGTCTACGGCGCGCAGGCGACGCGGCCCACGCTACAGCGCGCGTCGTCCTTCCAGCGCGCGCCCCAACGTAACCTCGTCCGCGTACTCCAAGTCTCCGCCGACGGGAAGCCCTGAGGCGAGCCGCGTGACCTCAACTCCCATCGGCGCCACCGAGCGCGCAATAAAGGCGGCCGTCGCCTCCCCCTCCACCGTGGGGTTCGTGGCGAGGATGACCTCCTTGACCGTCCCATCCGCCAGACGGGCGAACAACTCCCGCATCCGCAACTGGTCAGCCCCAACACCGGCCAACGGGTCGATGACTCCTCCAAGAACGTGGTATCTACCCCGATAGGCCCTGGTCTTCTCAACAGCGTTGATGTCTTTGGCCTCTTCCACCACGCACAGAGTCGTCTGATCCCGACGGCTGTCCGAACAGATGGCGCAGACCTCACCTTCCGTAACGTTCCCGCACACCGAACAGAAGTGGACGTCACGCTTCACCGCCTGGATGGCAGCGACCAGCTCCGAAATCTCCTCCGAATCGGCTCCAAGAATATGGAACGCGAGCCTCTGCGCGCTCTTCGGGCCTATCCCCGGCAGCGCGCCCAGGCTGTCGATCAGATCCTGAATTGACCCCTCAAAACCGCTCATTGTCCATCCCCGAAGTCAAGTTCCTCGTATCCCTCCGGCGGCACAGAATCGTCCGGCGGAATCTCCGCGGCCGCGGTGCGGTCCTCCACGATCCGTTCGGCCACTACGACTCCCCCCAGAATGTCCAGTACCGCGTCAGCCGCTGAGCGGCTGGCCGCTGTACCCTCCGCGACGGCGGGCGAGGGCGGCTGAACGCTCGGCTCAGGCCCGGGCGCCGTAGACGGTGCCACCCGTTCTGGTGACGTGGACTGCGCGGGGACTTCGGGCGCCGGCTTTGGGGTGACGCGAACGGTGGGCGGCTCGGCGGCGGACCCCCTCGTCTCAGGTGCCGACGCCAACTCCGCTGCCTGCAGGACACGGTCCGCTTCGGCGTCCTCGCCCGCAGCTGTCTGCGCTGCCTGGCCGGGAAGAACGGGGCTCCAGACGTCCTCGCCCGCAAGCAAACGCTCCTTGTCATCGAGGGCGATCACCCGCGCGGACACCGGCCGCTCAAAGATCTCCGTCAGCACCGTTGACAGGTGCTTCTCCCCGTCCCACTTGCGAAAACGGACGACATCTTTCACCTCGATCATGGCGAAGTAGATGTGATCCCCCACTGGCTCCACAGCCCGAACGCCTGTCAGCATGCTGGGCAGCGCGGCGCCGAAACGGCCGATCTCACGCAGGCGACCCCACTGGGCTCGAACTTCGTCAGTGGTCGGGACACCGGGTGCCGGCACCGCCGGCCGAAGAGAGCCTGCTTCGATGGCGGTTTCCTTTCCGCTCGTTTCCTGGGCAGGCGAGAGCGAAGGTGGAGGCGTGGCCGCCGGCTGTCCACTCCCTCCCGGTGAGGTGTCTCCGCCGTCCTCGCCGCGGAGGGGAGACGAGGGTGCAGCCGGACCCGCAGGGGCAACGGGGTTGTCAGGTGCAGACGGAGCAGCGGCGCCCAGCGAGGACTGCTGGGCCACCAGAAGACGCGCCATCAGAAGTTCCAACTGGAGCCTTGGCGCGGTCGCGCCAGACATCTCCCGCAGCGCGGCCTCAATCACGTCGGCCTGCCGCGAGAGGAGGCGCGGACCCCACGCAGCCGCCTGGGTATGCATCGTCACCAGTTGGTCCTCCGGGATCTCCGGGAGAATATCGGCGGCCCGCTCTCTGGACAGGGCGCACACCATCAGATCCCGCAGCCGTTGCAACAGGTCTTCCACGAAGCGCCGCGGCTCTAAGCCGGCACCTATTACTTCCTCCACGATCTGGAAAGTCGCCGCACCGTCACCGGACCCAAGGGCGTCCACGGCCCTCTCCAGCAGAGCCGCATCCGTGTAGCCAAGCAACGCCTGAGCCTGCGCCACACTGGTGTGTCCGCCGGATCCGGCGATGAGCTGGTCCATCACCGACAACGTGTCACGAACTGACCCGCCACCTGCACGGACGAGGAGCGCGTAGACACCTTCTTCGAGCGTCACGCCCTCCTGCTGTGCCACCTCCTTCAGGTACGGCACCAAAACATCGGGGCCCACTAACCGGAAGGGGTAGTGGTGGGTGCGCGAACGGATCGTAGACATCACCTTGTCTGGCTCCGTAGTCGCGAAAATGAACTTCACATGTTCCGGCGGTTCCTCCACCAGCTTCAAGAGAGCGTTGAAACCTTCTTTTGTGACCATGTGGGCTTCATCCAGGATGAAGATGCGAAACCGATCCCGCGTAGGCGCAAACTCAGCCCGTTCGCGTAGGTCCTTGGCGTTCTCAACACCTCGGTTCGAGGCCGCATCAATCTCCATAACGTCCAAGGACCCCGGACCGCCGGAGGCCAGCTCCACGCAGGATGCGCACTTTCCACAAGGCGTCGGCGTTGGACCCTCAGCGCAGTTAAGGCAACGCGCCAGGATCCGCGCAGAGGTCGTCTTTCCGCAACCTCTGGGTCCTGAAAACAAGAATGCGTGCGCGATGCGGTCGCTACTCAGCGCCGCCTGCAGGGCATGCGTCACGTGGTCCTGCCCGATCACTTCTTCGAAAGTGTCAGGGCGGTAGCGGCGGTACAAAGCAGTTGTCACGGTCCGACCTTAGAAACTGATCACTTTGGCGGTTCGACAAGTCCGCACGGGACAGTCGCACGGGTGCAGGTATAGAGCGATCCCCCGCGCACCCGACAGAGCGACCTTATCCTTGCTGCCTTCCGGCCCTGGGGAGGTTCAGGTGATGCCGTCGCACGGGGGATCGAAGCCAGCTTACACGGGCATGCGGATAACCTCACCTACGACGGGAGTGGGAAAGATGGCACAGTTAGGGGGTGAGCGCAGCGACCGAAATCCGATCCCCGCAGGTGAAAGCACCTGGACCCCTTGCCCTCTTGCGGGAGACCTGGACGCGCATGCGCACCGTCTCCGGGCGGCTACTGCTGACTATTGTTGCCAGCCAAGCCATCCTCAGCTTCATAGCTTTCCCGATTGTCCACTGGGCCATCAAAGAGGCTCTGCGAGCCGACGGGATGTACGCCTTGGACACAGCAAACCTGCGGATAGGCAGCGGGTTCCCGATCACGGTTGCCCTCCTCATTGCCATCGGCTTACTCATTGTCTGGCTCCTGGTTCTCCAGTTCAGCGCGTACATGCTGCTCCTTCACAACCCGCAGTACACATGGCGTCAACTGCTGGGTGAAGTCCACCGTATAGGCCGCAAGGTCTTCAGCCCCAAGAGCGGGCTGCTGGCTGTGTACCTCCTTGTGATTCTGCCGCTGTCCGGATTCGGGTTCACATCAGCTGCTATTTCCTCCGTGGCTATCCCCAACTTCATAACCGGGGAGTTGCAGAAGGAGACAAGCGGCCGGATCCTGCTCTCCTTGGCCCTCATACTCGTCGCCTATCTAAGTCTGCGCTGGTCACTCACCCTGCCCATTTTTGTGTTCTCAGGCGAGGACGGAACGCGGTCCATGGCTTCGTCTTGGCGTCTCACCCGTGGGTGGCGGCCGTGGACTATCGTCGCAGCGATTGCCGTGATCGTGGCTGGTTTGTTCGTGGTGCTCGTGGCAATGTTCTACGTCATGCTTGCGCCCACGTTGCTGGCCGACATGTGGTGGCCCGCAGGTTCGCCTTTCATCGCCGCGGCCTCCTTCGGAATCGCAAACGTCCTCGTTCTGATAGTTACCGGGCTGGGCGTCGCACTGCTGGCCGGGGTTCTCATCGCATACACGAAGGCAAACAGCGACTTGATCGCACCGTCCTCGCCCGACGCCCCACACAAGTTAAGTGGGAAGCCGATGGTCGTGTCGGTGGCACTTATCGTGGCCGGGTCAGTGGCCCTCGCTGCCACAGCGATGCCCACCATGTATGCGGTGGCGGATCACCCAGAAACCACCGTCCTCGCCCACCGGGGGTTCACCCAAGGCGGCGTGGAAAACACGATCGAAGCTCTGGAGGCAGCCAACGATGCGGGCGCTGAGATCGTCGAAATGGACACGATGCAGACCAAGGACGGGAAGTTCGTGGTCATGCACGACACGAACCTGGAGCGGCTAACGGGGAAGAACGTCCACGTCAAGGACCTCACCTTGGACGAGCTAACAGAGATGTCGGTGCGGGCCGACGGAATGACCGGTTCCATCCCCTCACTAGTGGAGTATGTGCAACGGGCCAATGAGCTAGATCAGCAGCTTCTCATCGAACTGAAAATCAGTGGGGCGGAAACAGACACGTTCGTCCAGGATCTAATCGACGAGCTAGAAGACAACGGCTTGATGTCGAACCACATATTCCACACCCTCGACTACAACGCGGCCAATGAGCTCAAGACGCTGCGGCCAGACCTCACCGTCGGCTACATCATGCCGTTCGCCGGCTATGGCATCCCCGACACGCTTGCGGACTTCCTGGTGTTAGAAGAAAGCGCCGCGACCACGACGATGCAGCAGCGCTTAGAGGAAGCTGGGCTCGGGTACTTCGTGTGGACACCAAATACGAAAGAATCCATCAACCTGTACCTGCGCGAAGGCGCCGACGGCATCATCACGGACCATCCCGACTGGGCCCTGGAGTCACGCGAACGGATGGATAAGGAAACGGGGCTGGCTGGACGCCTCCACGACATGATGGCAGCGTTCCTCTTCCCCGTATAGGCAAGCTGCGAAGGTCCACACTGGCGCCCACTGCGCGCGGCCCTGGGTGCAATCCCACAGTCACCTCGGTTTCCGCATTCGCTACGGTTTCGCTAGGCTACCTACGTTGGTAGGCCACAAGCCGGACCAACGCCGGAGGATTCGCCTAGTGGCCTATGGCGCACGCTTGGAAAGCGTGTTGGGTGCAAG
>CAYFQC010000027.1:0-18682 GCA_964345155.1 uncultured Actinomyces sp. | reverse complement strand
ATCCGCAGTTTGACACCTGAATCCGGCGGAACCGGACGAGGGCGACGCAGGTCCGCATGATGACCCCCCGGCCTTTTGGAGCCGGCTTTTGGCACACTTGGCTCGTGCCCGCCGCGCCGCGGGACCTGACACGCACATGGAGGCAACCTTGGTCACGGCTGACGAAACAACCGGTTTGATCCAGCGATACTTCGACTGGCTGCCCATCGAAGAAAACGGACCCATCGTCAGCCTGGGCGAGGGAGCGACCCCGTTGGTGTACTGCCCGAATCTGTCGGGAAAGGTGGGGAACTCGGTCTGGGTGAAAGTCGAGGGCGCCAACCCAACCGGATCGTTCAAGGACCGCGGCATGACAGTCGCTGTGTCTATGGCTGCGGCACGCGGAGCAAAGGCAGTTGTCTGCGCCTCCACCGGCAACACTTCGGCCTCCGCCGCAGCGTACGCCATCCGGGGTGGAATGACTCCCGTAGTGCTTCTGCCTGCCGGAAAGATTGCGCGTGGAAAGCTGGCTCAGTCAATCGTCTACGGCGCCCGAATCGTTCAGATCGACGGCAACTTTGATGATTGCCTCGAGGTGGCGCGAAAGCTGGACGCCAACTATCCGATAGCCCTGGTGAACTCTGTCAATCCGGACCGAATCGAAGGGCAGAAGACGGCCGCCTTCGAGATCGTCGATCGCCTTGGGGATGCTCCCGACATCCACATGCTTCCCGTCGGGAACGCCGGCAACATCACTGCCTACTGGAAGGGTTACAACCAGTACAAGGAGGCCGGGAAGTCGACCAGACTCCCTCAGATGTGGGGCTTCCAGGCGGCTGGCGCCGCTCCCCTGGTCCTTGGTCACCCGGTCTCCGACCCCGAGACGGTCGCGACCGCCATCCGTATCGGGAACCCGGCTTCGTGGCGTCAAGCCGAAGCTGCGCGCGATGACTCCGGCGGTCTGATTGACTCCGTTACCGATGAGGAGATCCTCGCGGCGCAAGCACTTCTGGCCGCCGAAGAGGGTGTGTTTGTGGAACCTGCCTCCGCCTCCGGGGTGGCCGGAATGCTCAAGATGCATGCCGCCGGCCGGCTCCCCACCGGAAAGACCATCGCGATCACTGTCACCGGCAACGGCCTGAAAGACATCGACACCGCCCTAGCCGGCCGCGAAATCGTCACCGAAGTCCTCCCGGCGGACACGGAAGTGGTGGCAGAGGCGTTGGGACTGTGAGCCGGATGTTGCCCGCGGGGCTGTCAGCCACGGTCGCCACCCCGGCCACCAGCGCAAACCTGGGTCCGGGATTCGACTCCTTGGGTTTGGCGCTGGACTGGCGGGACGGTGCCACCGCAACCGTCCTGCCAAGGGGACTGGAAGTGGAGATCACGGGCGAGGGCGCGGACACCCTTCCCAAAGACGGTGCCAACCTGGTTGTAAAGACGCTGATAGAGACGGCGGCGGCGCTCGGGGCGGAGCTTCCGGGATTGCGTTTTTCGGCTCACAACACCATTCCGCTGGCACGCGGACTGGGTTCTTCCTCAGCCGCGATAGCAGCGGGCCTGACGCTTGCCTGGGGCCTGGTGCGGCCAGGGGAAGCACTGGACCGCGACTGGGCTTTCCAAGTGGGAACTCGGCTGGAGGGCCACCCAGACAACATCGGCCCCGCCCTCTACGGCGGACTCACGGTGGGGTGGCGCTCCCCCGCCGGGTGGCGTGCCAAAGGCTGCTCCACCGATGCGACGCTTCGCGCCACCACACTGGTCCCAAGGCAGGCATTGAAAACGGAGGAGGCACGCGGGGCGCTACCGAAGAGCGTGCCCATTGCCGATGCCATAGCCAACTCCGCGCGCACAGCCCTCCTGGTCGAAGCGGTCTCCGGGGATCTGTCGCTGCTTTGGGACGCCACGGAAGATCATCTGCACCAGGAGTATCGCCGGTCGCTGTACCCGAGGTCTCTGGCTCTGGTGGATGGCCTTCGCTCCGAAGGTCTGGCAGCGGTCATCTCCGGCGCTGGCCCTACCGTGGCGGTGCTGCACTCAGAGGCGGAAAACGCGCTTGTCGACCTGACCATCGACCGTCTCGTCTCAGCAGGCCTTGGCGAGGGATTCGACTCTAGCCGGCACGCACTGGGCGCCGGCGTGGACCTTCTCTAGATCTTCCCAGGATCACACACGAGCGCCCCCCTGCCGTGGCGGGCAGCTACATCAGGCCGTGTTCGGCCGCCACCAACTCGGCAATCTGTACCGCGTTCAAAGCGGCGCCTTTACGTAGATTATCTGAAGCCACGAAGTACACCAAGCCGCGGCCGCCCTCCACGGACTGGTCCACGCGGACCCGACCCACATAGGTGGGGTCGTTGCCAGCTGCAAGCAAGGGAGTGGGCAAGTCCGTGAGCTGCACGCCGTCGGCAACGGCCAACGCCGCCATGGCCTCTTGAACCGGGATCGGGTTTTCAAACTCGGCATGGATGGTCAAAGAGTGGCCGGTGAAGACGGGGACGCGCACGCAAGTCCCGGCCACTCGCAGATCCGGTAACCCGAGGATCCGCCGCGATTCGTTGCGCAGCTTCTGCTCTTCGTCTGTCTCCCCCGACCCGTCGTCCACGAAGTTCCCTGCCTGCGCCACGACGTCAAAAGCGATCGGAGCTGCGTACACGCGAGCTTCGGGAAACTCCACAGCCCCTCCGTCGAGTGCAAGGTCTTCGATCCGCTGGCCCGACTCAACGATGCTCCGCACCTGGGAGGCAAGTTCTTGAACGCCGGCCAGGCCGCTTCCCGAAACTGCCTGGAATGTGGTCACGCGAAGTGCTCGAAGACCACCCAATCCGTCCAGAACCTTGAGAGAAGGCATGGCGGCCATGGTCGTGCAGTTCGGATTCGCGATAATCCCCAGCGGACGGTTGAGGGCGTCCTTCGGATTCACCTCAGCGACGACCAGCGGGACCTCCGGGTTCTTCCGCCACGCCGAAGAGTTGTCCACCACCACAGCTCCGGCTTGGGCGAACTTTGGGGCGTACTCGCGTGAGGCGTCACCGCCGGCGCTAAACAGGGCCACATCGATGCCTTTCAGGTCATCGGGAGCCTTTGACGTTACATCTTCGACCGTGTATTCCTGCCCCTTCCACTCGAGTTTCTTTCCAGCGGACCGCGGCGACGAAAACACACGAAGGGAAGCTACCGGATAGCCCCTTTCCTTCAGCATTTCCAGCATGACGCGGCCCACCTGGCCGGTGGCGCCCACCACGGCGACGTTCAGACCTTTGGGTTCCTCAGGCACGACAGTTCCTCTCCTCGAGTTGAGATGAGCGTACGTACTCGTCCTCGCCCGCGTGCTGGTCAGACCAGACTGCGAAACGGCAAACGCGGACGCGTCAGTAGACTGGGGAGGTTACTTTATTGGAGGACACGTGCAGATCAACATTCCCCGCGAGTTCCGGATCGACTCGGTGCCGGCAACCATTACCCTCTCCGACGAGGACGTTGACGCCCTCGGCAAGGACTTTCCCGCCACCGTCGAAATGACCGACAAGACTGCCTCTTACACGTTCGAGAGTGCGCGCGCCGCCGCCGACTTCGTCGATTCCCTGGATGGGCAGATCCCCTACTCGGCGCGTGACCTGACGGAGGAGGACCTGGAGGTATTCGGGAACCCGGAGACGGGCAGCTTGGCTCGGGACCTACTGGGGTCCAAGGCAGGGCACTTGGGTGGGGCCGACAAGGTGGCACGAAGCTGGGGAATCGCAGCCTTCTCCGTTGCCGTTCCAAGCGCAGTAGTGGCCCTCGCCGCTCTGATAATCAGCATCCTGGCGATTGCCCAGTGATCTCCGACAGATGAAGGAGGGGTGGGCGAGCACCTACCCCTCCTTCACGATTCGTTCCGTTCAGTCCAGCTCTATCGCATCCAGAACCAGCTGGTAGTCCGGCTCCTGCTTGATCTCCGGAACCTGCTGGGTGTACTCCACTTTCCCGTCCGGGGCCACCACCACAACCGCCCGGGAGAGGAGCCCCCTAAGCGGACCGGTCTCCATTGCCACCCCGTAGTCCTCACCGAAAGTAGACCGGAACGCCGAAGCCGTCACGGCGTTTTCAATGCCGTCTACACCGCAGAACCTTCCCAGTGCAAAAGGGAGGTCCTTGGATACGCAGACGACCACAGTATCGGGGAGTTCGGCGGCGATCTGGTTAAACCGGCGAACCGACAGGGCACAGATGCCCGTGTCAACCGAGGGGAAGATGTTCAAGATGACGCGCTTGCCCGCGAAGTCGGAGAGCTTTACGGCCCCCAGGTCGTTTCCGACCAGTTCAAAGTCGGGAGCAGGCGTCCCCTTCTCGGGGAGGAATCCGACAGTTTCAATCTCATTGCCTTCAATAGTGATCTCAGCCATGGCTCTATCGTCCCACTTCAGCGGGGTCGTGGCTATGGGCATCGCCGCCCCGTGTCTCGTCAAGGAAACCGCGAGCCGTCGGCAGCGGACCGCGCAGCGCCCTCAACGCGTACAGGATTGCCGCCAAGTCAACGAATTCCTGAGTCAGCGCCCCGATGATGGCCGGTATGATCCCGGTGGTTGCAACCAGCATGAGCCCGACCGAAAGGACAATCCCAATCCAGATCGAGGTCAGTGCGACCCTCATGGTCTGCTTGGAGATCGCGTGTGCATCTGCAACCTTCCACACGCTGTCGGGGATAATCACGGCATCGGCGGCCTCGCCAGCTGCCGTGGCACCGCGGGCGCCCATCGCGATCCCGACGCTGGCGGAGGCCAGGGCGGGCGCGTCGTTCACACCGTCGCCTACCATCAGGGACGGCTTAGGCTCCAGTTCAGCCACCAGTTTGACCTTCTGCTCTGGACGCAGACTTGACTTCACGTCATCGATTCCCGCGGCCCGCGCGATCACACTGGCAGTTCCCGCCGAGTCGCCCGTAAGCATCTCGATCGTTTCCACCCCCTGGTCGCGCAAGTAGCCGATGAGGGCGGGCGCACAGGGACGCATCTTGTCGGCCAGAACGATCGCTCCCGCGTACTTCCCATCCACGCTCACGTAGGAGGCCACCTGTCCGGGTCCAAGCTGGGGCGTGGGGGCGATGGATCCAGATGATCCAATGTGCGCGAGGCTGCCCACCATGACTTTCCTGCCCGCGACTTCAGCGCTCACCCCGGCGCCGGCGGCTTCCTGCACGTGTCCGGCTGCCTTGGGCTTCAGTCCACGCTTTTCTGCAGCCGCGACGATCCCGCCGGCAAGGACGTGCGCGGAGTACTGCTCAGCCGAAGCGGCCAACTCCAAGAGCTGCCGGTCATCGAAGCCTGCTGCCGGGAGCACCTCTACGACCTGGGGACGACCACCGGTGATCGTGCCCGTTTTGTCGAAGGCAGCGGAGCGCACGGCGGCCAGCGTCTCAATGACGCTTCCTCCCTTGAACACGATGCCCGCTTTGGCCGCCCTCGACAGGCCACCCATGAAGGCGACCGGAGCCGCGATGAGCAGCGGGCACGGCGTAGCCAGGACGAGTACCTCTGCGGCCCGCACCGGGTCGCCGGAGATCCACCAGGCAACGCCCGCGATAGTCAGGGACAAGAGCGTAAACGGCACGGCAAAGCGGTCGGCGACCCTCACTACGGGAGCCTTGTGCTTCTCCGCGTCGGCCACGAGCGAGACGATCTGTTGGTACTGGGAGTCTTCCGTTGTGTGGACGGCTCTCAGGCGCACTGCTTCGTCGCCGTTTACTGAGCCCGACGGCACTTCCTGACCGGCACGCAGCGTGACCGGTAAGGACTCTCCGGTGATGGCCGATTCATCGAAAGTTCCAGTTGAGCTAAGGAGCTTTGCATCCACGGGAACGACCTCGCCGGGCCGGACCAGCAGGTCGTCGCCGACTCTCACGTCATCTGCGGGAATGTCCTCGATCTGTTCATGCGCAGCGGTGGAGGACGACCGCAGCAGATGGGCTGTTTGCGGGGCCTGGTCTAGTAGTGCGGTGAGAGCGCTCCGGGCCTTGCCGTTGGCGTAGTCTTCCAGGGCTTCGCCTCCGGTGAGCATCAGAACTATGACCACCGCCGCACCGTATTCGCCTACCAGGAGTGTCGCCACCATCGCGACGACTGCCAAGATGTCGAGGCCGAACTCGCCCTTCACCATGTCACGTACCATTCCGACGGCCGTCCACAGAATGATTCCGGAAACGTAGACGGTCGCGATGATCTGTGCAGGCGTCCCTTGGTGCGCCAGCCAGAGAAGCAGAACCACGATTCCAACGAGGACGGTGGCGCCCACCAGTGGGTAGCGCCTCACTGCGTTCTTCAGCCACATCATGCCTGGAGTTTTCCGCACCATTTTGGGTAGTTCAAGCAAGGAAAGGCACACCTGAGCGTGCTCGCACTAAGGTCGCGAGGTCTACTGCTAGACCCTTATCGAGGGGACGGGTGACTGCGCGTGGAAGTAGCATTGTCGCAGGAGAACGCTGTGCCCGACCTGAGGAGGAACCATGGGTAAGCAGACCGCAGCAGAAAAACTGGAGGTCACGGTAGCGACCTATCGGTGGGGATTTGCTATAGCCGGGATTGTGGCGCTGGTTTTGGGGATCCTGGTCCTCGCTTGGCCTCATGAGATGGTGAACTTCGCGTCCCTGATCATCGCCCTCTACGCAATCGGGGCGGGAATCGTCTACGTGTACATGGGGATCCGGGCCTCGGACGCCAGCCAGCTAAGCCGCACAACCCGGATCATCGCCGGCGTTGCCTTTGTCGTGGTGGGCATCATCATGCTCACGTCGTTGGGCGCCACCTCCAACGTCCTCGTCAACCTCATGGGAATCATGCTGGGAATCCTGTGGGTGGTAGAGGGCGCGACGGCGCTGATGCTTCTGCGCCAGTCCGGGTCCTCCAGCACCGGAGTGCTGATTTATTCCATCGTTGCCATCGCGATCGGTGTGATTCTTATGCTTACCCCCGTGTGGGGCGCCGGAATGCTCCGCTGGTTGGTCGGCTTCGGCCTGGCCGGCCTTGGTGTCGCACAGATCATTCGCGCGATGTCTGTGACCAAGCAAGTGACGGTCGAGATCGAGGACTAAACGGGCCCAAGACAGGTCACGCGAAGAAGGGAGAGCAGTCAGATGACTGCTCTCCCTCACTTGTCTGTTGAGCCGGCTACTTCCCTTTCTTGAGGAACCTGGCGGATTTCTTCGCCTTGGGATGGCCCGGGCAACGCTGTGCTGCTGGCACAGAAGCCATTACCTGGTCTGCGTGCTGGCCACATCCGGACCAGGTTGTCTTACCGCAAACGCTGCAGCGAACGGGTGAACACATGTCGACTCCTCCTTGGGTACTTCGTTTCAGATCTTGCGTGTGACTACTTGGCGCGGGTCGAGTCGAGGTCTATGACCCCTTCAGCTTCTGGAATCCCGAGACTTCCCATGTTTGGGGCTTCCTGGCGCGGCTTGCTTCGCAGCAGCTGAGACGGACACCAGCCCGTCAGCGCGCCGATGACAAGAAACGTCGTGCACACCGCGGCCGGGATGCCGCACCAATAGTTCCCGGATGTCAGCATTGACCCAGCCATCACCCCGACGATTGCGGCCATGGCAGCGAAGAAGAGGCGATCGCCCTTCGTCGTGGCACAGGACCCTCCGGGCAGTCGGCTTTGCTTTTCGCTCATCGAACCAACTCCACATTCTTCACGAGGCCACCCTTGATGGCAGCGCGCATGGTGAGCATCCCGCCGGACAGGTTCTTGACGTCGGAGAATCCTTCCTGCACCAAAATCCGCTCCGCTAAATACGAGCGAACCCCCGACTGGCAGTTAACGCGTATCGGGCGTCCCGCCGCGGCGGATCGTATTTCATCCAGGCGCTCGCGCACCTCCGTGTGGGGGATGTTCACGGCGCACGGCAGGTGGCCGGTGGCGAACTCTGCAGGCGAGCGAACGTCGAGCACCAGACAGTTCTCAACTGCGTATCCCGCTTCCTGCGGGTACCACAACCGCGTCACACCCTCCATCACGTCTTGCCCGTAGTAACCGGCATAGTTGACCGGGTCTTTCGCGCTTCCGTAGGGGGGCGAGTAGGACAAATCCAGGTCTATCAGATCACCGATGCACGCACCCGAGCGAAGCGCCGTGGCCAAAACATCGATCCGCTTGTCCACACCTGCCTTTCCGACTGCCTGGGCACCCAACAACCGACCGTCCTCCTTGGCGAAATGCACCACGAGGTGGATCTGGCTTGCGCCAGGAAAGTACCCGGCGTGATCATTCGGATGCAAGTTGATGGTGTGGTATTCACTTCCCGCCGCATCAAGAGAGCGCCGGTTGGCACCGGTCATCGCAAGCGTAAGGGAGCCGACTCGGACAACCGCCGAAGAAAGGGGTTCGGCGATTGCGCGAGGCTTCGGACCCCCACTTTTTTCCGCTGCAATGTCATCGGCGATCAGTCGGCCCGCCCGGTTGGCTGGCCCCGCCAAAGGAACCGGCCGCAGCTGCCCCGTGAGCGGATCGTGACTAGCCACGGCGTCTCCGCCGGCCCACACGTCGGGCAGATTCGTACGTCCATGCTCATCAACGACGATGGCGCCGTTGTGCAGCTCCAATCCGGAGCCCTCAAAAGCCCGGGTGGCCGGACGAACCCCGATCGCCAAGACGACCAGGTCGGTGGGGATGGATCGGCCGTCGCTGAGCACGACGTTCCCGAACCCTTCCGCGGCGTCAATTCGGCGTGCGCCGACTCCCACGATGGGCCTGATCTTCAGCCGGCGCAACTCGTCAGCAAGATACGATGCGAGCTCCGGTTCGGCTGCAGGAAGCACGTGGGGGGACAGCTCCACGATTGTGGTTTCGACTCCCTGTTCAGCCAATGCCTCGGCAGCTTCAAGCCCAATGAAGCCTGCTCCGAGCACCACCGCGCTGGTAATGCCACTGTCCACCCGGTGCCGGATCTCCACTGCATCCGGAACGGTCCGGAGGTGCCATACGATGCCGGAATCGAAGCCCGGCAGTTCAGGGCGAATCGCCTGCGCGCCCGGTGCAAGGACAAGTGCGTCGTAAGACATCGTTTCTTCTGTCACCCTGCGGTGCGCATCGCTGCGTCGCACCACCACCTCGTGGGCGGCGGCGTCGAGGCTTATGACCTCATGATTAACCCTTATGTCGAGATTCAGTGCTTCTTTCAGCCGCTCCGGCGTCTGTACGAGGAGTGAGTCCTGCTCCTCAATCTCCCCTCCCACGTAGTAGGGAAGGCCGCAGTTTGCGTAGCTAACGAACGGGCTTTTCTCCAAGACGATGATCTCTGCATCTTCGTCAAGCCTCCGCAGGCGCGCAGCGGCGCTCATTCCGGCCGCAACTCCCCCGACGACAACTACGCGCATTCCGCGCTCCTTCCCTTTGACCTGCACAGAGTTTACCCCGGCGGGTATAGGGAGACCGGTGTGGCTTGGGCCACGACGTGTTCAGACGAAGGTGGGACCCCACTGTGCGCGGGATCCCACCTTCATCTGGTTTGAGTGCTGCAGATCAGTCGGAAGCGTGTCCCTTCAGTACCATTCTCATGATCAGCAGGTCGAAGGCCACGAACTTGAACAGTTGCGTGGGAATCGACTTGCGCATCCGCAGAGTCTTGTTGGTGGGAAGAGGAGCGTTTTGTACGTCCGCCACCGGGTTGCTTTCCAGCTCCGCCTTGCCGGCGGTCTTCGTGTCAGTTGCCATGTCGATCACTCCGGAATCAAGAACCAGAAGGGCTTAGCCTTCGCTTTGTAGATGAACAAGTAGTGGAGCATCAGTTTCACCCAGTGGCCTGCTAGGCCAATCTCTCCACGCGTGTCCTGGATGTCGCGCCCGGTTGGGTACTTGTCGTAGTCGGGGACCACGGGCATCATCGTCATCGCCGCCGCAGTACCGGACGTCAGACCGGTTCCGGCGGAAGCCACACATGCCGCACCCATCGCCGCCATCGAAGCCGAAACCGCTGGCGCGTTCGGGTCCTTCAGGCGACGAGCGATCGTCTCAGCCACGGCTTTGCCCATCACGCCCGACGGCATACCAGTGCGCGGCGGTGCGGGAGCGATCATGGTGCCATTCGGGTTCTTGCGCGGCTTCGAGATTTGGTGCGGGGGTGCAAATGCGATCCCCACGGCGAAGACCCCTGGGAACTCCGGCGACTCGTAGGTCTTCGGCCAGTCAGACGCACGCCATTCCTCGTAAGGCTTGGGTGTATAGTCGGCGTCGACCTTCATGAACCCGGAGGGCGCGAACATCTTGTCGGTGATGTCCGTTCCGTCCGAGTCAAAAGCCTTGAGTGGCTGCCCGGAGAAGGGCGGCAAGAGCATGGCGAAATCGAACTCTAGTTCGTGAGTTTCCCCGTCGAGAGTCTCATAGGTGACCTTGCCCTCTTCAACACGCTTCGGTGCCGTTCCGGTTATCGCTTCGACGTCGCGTTCCCTGAAGAGAGAGGCTGTCCACAACTCAGACGAGGTCTCAAAGCCTCTCTCCACGAAGGTCATCCCCCCGACTCCGAAGTCGCCGAGCTGCGCCTCATTCGTCAAGTAAACCAACCGCACCTGGTCGCGAACGCCTGCCTTGCGCAGGGTGTCATCCACGTTAAAGGTGTATTCAAAAGCAGCACCCTCACAGGTGCAGGTGCCGTTACCGGTACCTACGACGGCAGTGAGCTTCTCACCTCGCTTCGCGCGTTCGATCAGGGCGTCCAGCTCTTTGGCGGCTTCCTGAGCGTGGCTAGCGGTGCAGACAGAGACGGTGTGCCCCTCATCGGGTCCGAGGCCGGGCGTGGCTGCGAAGTTCAACTTCGGGCCCGTGGCGTTAATCAGATAGTCGTAGGGAATCCGCACCTTACGACCCTGACTGCCAGGGGCCGTAGATTCGCCCTCCACGAACGGACGCTCTGAGCCGGCCTCACCGTTGGGCCAAATCTGCGTCGCCTTGGCCTGGACGTAATTGATCCCTTTTCTCTTGTACACCGGAGCAAGAGGGAACAGAACCTTCGATGCCGGCATGTCGCCGACTCCCACCCAGATGTTCGACGGGATCCAGTTCCAGTCCTTATTGGGCGTCACCACTGTGACGCTGTGCTCTTTACCGAGCATTCGGCGCAGGTGCAGAGCAGCAGTGTGCCCCGAAACCCCAGCGCCCAACACAACTATGTTGGCCATGCGTAATTTCCCCTTTGATGCAGTACGCGCAAACGGATGGGCAGATCGCCGCGCAGGCGGCGCCCACTAAGCCAGGCTACACCCTAAGGGGTATGCCGGAAAGAGGAACAAGTCCTATTGATCGTCGCGTGAGCCAGGCACCAAGCACATACGACGACGCTTTCGCGGCCCACACCCTCTATGATTTGGCCCATGCAGAATTCTCACCTTGCCTCGCCACCCGACCTTCAAGCCGTCTCGATGTTCTGGGCGGAGGCCGCCGACCAGATCGAAGCCCACAGCGACTCCGCGCTGTTTGGCGAACAAACTGAGGTGGGACTCACTCCCCCGGCATTCCAGTTTTCGGACAACCGTGAGGAAGCCACCCGGATGGCCCAGGAGGTCCTCTCCGGAGCCCGGACCTCCTTCACCACGCCGCTGAAGGACTTCACCGATCAAGGGCTCGCTCTGCCAGCAGACGGCGACATGTCGATCATCTGCGATGGCAACGGCCAACCCATCGCGCTCATCTCCGACACGGATGTGAAGACAGAATGGCCGAAAAGCAACCCTCACGCCAAAGTCGTTGTCGAAACGTTTGAGGTCATCTTCCCAACGCGCTGACCCCTTCCCGGAGTCGGACTGAGGCGGGGAGAGGCGGCCGATTGATTCAGCGCGTCTGACCGTCTCCAAGGACAATCCACTTTGTGGTGGTTAGCTCCCCCAATCCCATCGGCCCGCGAGCATGTAGCTTCTGGGTTGAGATGCCTATTTCTGCGCCCAACCCGAACTGGCCTCCATCCGTGAAGCGGGTGGAGGCATTCACATTCACGACAGCGGAGTCGATCTCCGCCGTGAACCGTTCACTGGCACCCAGAGCGGTCGTACAGATGGCGTCCGTATGCCCGGACGACCACCTTTGGATATGGGCAATGGCGGCGTCCAGGTCTTGGACCACGCCAACCGCCACCTCCAAGGCCAAATATTCCTTGGCCCAGTCCTCATCAGACGCGGGAATGATCTCAATGCCGACCGGGGCGAGGGCGGAGACTTGCTCGTCTCCGTGGATCACTACCCCGGCTTCGGACAGAGAGGACACTAGACGGGGAACGAAGGTTCCGGATACGACCTCGTTGATCAAAATCGTCTCCGCGGCGTTGCAGACGCCGACGCGATCTGTCTTGGAATTCATGACGATTGCGAGTGCTTCGTCCTCGTTCACGTCCTTGTCCACATAGACGTGGCAGTTGCCGACGCCGGTCTCAATCACGGGCACAGTCGACTCCTGCACGACCGTGCGAATGAGATCCGCGCCACCCCGGGGAACCAGCACGTCGACGAGGCCCCTCGCGTGCATGAGCGCAACCGCTCCGGGGCGGCCATAGGCGTCGATTGACTGCACTAGGTCGCCAGGAAGTCCCGCGGCCTCCAGAGTTTCACTGATCACTCCCACCAGTGCAGTGTTGCTCTCCAGTGCAGCCGAGCCGCCCCGCAGAATAACCGCGTTCCCGCTTTTTAGTCCGATGCCGGCCGCATCGACGGTCACGTTGGGACGGGCTTCATAGATCATGCCCACGACCCCCATCGGCACCTGAACTTGACGCAGACGCAAACCGTTGGGAAGCGTCGACCCCCTCACGACGTCGCCGACTGGGTCTGGCAGTGCCGCCAAGTCGCGCAACGCCTGCGCAATCCCCACGATCCGTTCGGAATTGAGTGTCAATCGGTCCAGAAGACCCGCGCTCATACCGCGTTCTTCCTCACGGGAGACGTCTTTGGCATTCGCCTCCAACACCCGCGATTCTTCGCGGACGAGGGCGTCTGCAATCGCATGCAGAGCCGCGTCCTTGACCGCCGACGAGGCCGTGGCAAGTGTGCGAGAAGCAGTTTTGGCCCGCTGCGCGGCGCTGCGAACCGCATCTTCCGCGGATCCGGTGACTTGACTATCTTTCCTCATTTCCCCAACCTATGGCGGCGAGACACAGAACGCCAGTGCGACCGGGTCGTGGGATTGGGCCCCGTCGAGGACGGCCCGGCGACGCACCACCCGCGTGCCACGCGGCTATCGACGGTACCGAGCCATCACGACCAGCTCATCGCGGTGGACAACTTCGTGAGCCGCGCCCTCGCCGTGTTCAGCTTCCAACGCAGACATCGACTTGCCGCGCACATCAGGGATCCGCGACGCGTGGAATCCCGCGATCCCGCGGGCGATAACGATGTCTCCTGGTGCGACTATCTCCACGGCGTCGCCCCTTCGGAACTGCCCTTCCGCGGCGACCACTCCTGCAGGTAGAAGCGAAGCGTTCCGTTGCGCCACGGCCAACGCCGCCCCTTGGTCCACGTAGATCCTGCCTTTGATGTCAGCTGCGTAACCGAGCCACAGTTGCCTGGGAGGGAGGCGGCTCGCGGTCGCCTGAAACCACGTCCCCACCGCCTCTCCAGCGAGGGCGGCCGCCGCGTTGTCAGCGCTGGTCAGTAAGACGGGGATTCCAGAAGACATGGCGATTGCGGCCGCCTGCATTTTCGTGACCATCCCTCCGGTGCCAAGGTCCGAGCCCCGAGACCCCACGTCAAGGTCCTCAACCTCCGCGAAAGTGTGGACCTCTCCGATCCGGCGGGCGCCAGCCTTCTTCGGGGACCGGTCGTAGAGTGCGTCCACGTCTGTGAGGAGGACGAGCGCATCGGCACCGACCAGGTGTGCGGTGAGAGCGGCCAGCTTGTCGTTGTCCCCAAACCGGATTTCGTCCGTTGCCACCGTGTCATTCTCATTCACCACTGGAACCACCCGAAGCCGGAGTAACTCCTCCAGGGCTCGGCGGGCGTTCTTATAGTTCGTCTTGCGAAGTACGTCTTCGGCAGTCAAAAGCACCTGTCCGACGACGAATCCGAGCTGGCCAAACTGCCGCGAATACTCTGCAATGAGGAGCCCCTGCCCCACGCTGGCAGCGGCCTGGGCGGCGGACAGCACGCGCGGTTTTCTATGCAGGCCAAGCGGGGCCATTGCCGCTGCCTGCGCACCGGAGGAGACGACCACTACCTCCTGGCCCCGGTTCCACGCGGAGGCAACGACATGGCACAGCTGGCGGATCCGCCCGGCGTCCAAGGTCCCGTCACTTGAGGTGAGCGAGGAAGAACCAATCTTGAGGACCACCCTCCTTGCGCTGGGCAGGGCGGTGCGGTCGTTCAACGGGGATCGAGAGTCTTCTAGTGGGAGACTCTCACGTCGGTCTGCGCTCACGGCTCTTCCTTAGCGAGCCGCGCTGCTTATGCGGGCCCTGTCGTCGGGATTTATGGTAGTTCCATGACTCAAACCACTGCAGACAAGCCCGATTCTGTTGAGAACGCAAAAGAGGAAGGCAAGGGCGTGGACGCTTCCTTCGCATCTACGGCCCCGCACTGGCAGGCAGAACGTCGCGCCGCCGGGAAGCAGGCGCGGAAGAAGGTGCCCTTCGAGCTGGCGGGGACCTACAAGCCAGCGCCCGGGCGCGACCCGCTTGGCATCCTGGCCCAACAGAACGAGCAGAGGGTCCAAGACCTAGTGCCGCTGCGCATGTACCGCATGACCCAAGACCCTTTCGCTTTCCTACGCGGGGCAGCCGCCGTGATGGCCGCCGATCTGTCCCATGAACCCATCAGCGGCGGACGCACCTTCGTTTGTGGGGACGCGCACATCAATAACTTTGGCGTCTTCGAATCCCCTGAGGGCCGCATGGTTTTCGACGTCAACGACTTCGATGAGTCGACGATCGGCCCGTGGGAATGGGACGTGAAGAGAATGACGGCGTCCATCGTCCTCGCCGGTCGGCAGAGGAAAGACTCCGAGACGTTCATCGAACAGGCTTGCATGGAAGCCGTACGCGCCTACCGCGACTCCATTCACCAGGTCGACCAGCAGTGGCTCAAGGACCGCTTCTTCAACGCGACGTCTGTGGAAAAGAAGGCCCGCCCCGGGCACACCGACCTTGAGCGGGTGAGCCGCGCCCTCCACGCGACGGTGAAGGCCGCGAAGAAGCGAACCTCCAGCCACGCCGCCGACAAGATGACCCGGCTAACCCCCGACGGACGACGAGTCGTCGTCGACAACCCACCGGTTCTAACTCCCTTGGAGCCGGAGGCCCGCCAATACGTGCAATCCGCTCTAAAGACTTACCTCGCCGCCGTAGATTCGAACCTGCAGCTCCTCCTCAGTGAGTACGAGCTAACCGACGTGGCTCGCCGCGTCGTTGGCGTCGGCTCCGTGGGTACGCGATGCTACGCGGCCGTGTTCACCGGTCCCCTGGGCGACCCGCTGGTGCTTCAGATGAAGCAAGCCGTTCTATCAGCGCTGGTGCAGTACGGAAAGCAAGAGATCCCGCCGAACCCGATCCTGGTTCCGGAGAAGACGGTGCAGACCCCCGGCTACCGTCCGGTGCAGTGCCAGCGCGCCATGCAGGAGATCTCCGATCCATTCCTAGCGGCGGTGGAGGTCGGAGGGTTCGGCTTCTATGTGCGCCAGTTCCGGGACGAGAATGCCGGCGTAGACACACAGACTCTGACACAAGAGAACTTCTTGAACTACGTGCGCTCCTGCGGCGCGCAGCTTGCCAAGGCGCACGGACGCAGTAAGGACGGGGCCTTTGCCGCCGGGTATATAGGGCACTCGGACGGTTTCCCGCAGGCGATAACGACTTGGGCGCATGCCTACGCCAAGCAGTCTGAGGACGATTACGAGGCCCTCTTGTCAGCGGTGAAGGACGGACGGTTCCCGACTATCAGAACCGCCTGAGAGGATTCGGGCGCGGATCCTGCGGGAGGTAGACTCGCGCCCATACACCCTCGGACGGCCGGGGGAAGAAGCGCTTGCGGGGACGACCTCGCAGACAGGACACACCCATGTCTCGCCTGCTCAGGTTGATCTTCTTGGCCGCCTCACTACTAACGCTGCAACTGTGGCACCCGTCCCCGTCGGCTCTGCCTACACCCGCTTCGGGCGCGCTTTTTGCCGCTATTGTCGCGCTCATCGTCACGGCGTCTTTCGGCGTATTGAAGGAAGCGAATGCCCTCTCCGCTCGCCTTGGAGAACCCTATGGGTCGCTGATCCTCACCATCTCGGTGCTGCTGATAGAGATCCTCCTGATCGCGGCGGTCCTTCTGGGTCCCACGCCTTCCCCGCAGATCGGGCGCGATTCCGTGTTCTCGGTGATGATGATCATCGTCAACCTGGTGCTCGGGGCGGCGCTGATCGTGGGCCGCCGCCGTAAGAACTGCGGGGCAGTGTCGACCCGTTCGACGCTCGTCTATGTTGCCCTCATCGCGGCCTTCGGTAGTGTGACCTTCCTGGCCCCGCGTCTGTTCTCCCCCTTCACCGGAGCGTTCCCATGGCCGTGGTCGCTCGCGGTGGCGATGCTCATAGCGGGTGGATACATCGTGTTCCTATACCTCCAAATGGGGCCACTGAGATCACTTTTCAAAGAGCCGACCACAACGGCCGAAGCAGCCCCTGCTACGGGGTCAACTGGTCGGTCCACCACATTCCTGGTGCTCTTCCTGGCGGCAGTCGCCCTGCTCGGCAAACACTTGGCGTCATTCATTGACTACGGAGTGGCCGAGCTAGGAGTTCCGGCGGGGCTCGGCGGTCTGCTGATCGGCGCGCTCGTTTTCACCCCCGAGACTCTCACCACGCTGTCGGCCGCAAGGTCAGGCCAGATGCAGAGAGTGGCGAACCTGTGCCTGGGCGCATTCGTTTCAACTGTGGGCATGACCGTGCCAACGATCCTCGTCCTCGGCGCAGGCAGCGGCCGGGAAGTGGTTTTTGCGCTGGGCGCGGCGGATTCAGTTCTGTTCCTGGCGACGGTAGTACTGTCTGCGCTGACTTTCGCCCGCCCGCGGCCTTCGGCTGCTCTTGGAGTCGCACACTTGTCCCTGTTCGCAGCGTTCGGGGCTACCCTGATGCTGTAGCAGCGCCAAGCGCGCGCCGATGGACGACTCCGTGGAGGAACGCCTGTGAACTGGGTAGATCACGCAATCTGGTGGCATGTCTACCCGCTCGGATTCGCAGGTGCGCCAATCCGAGCCGGCGAGGGCGGGGCCGCTCCTTCGATGCCGTCTTCGCCCGGCCTCTTGCACCTAATCCCGTGGCTCGACTACGCCGTTGATCTGGGCCTGTCTGGACTGCTGCTCGGACCGATCTTCGCCTCGGAGACTCACGGGTACGACTCCCTGGACCAGTACCGCATCGACCCGCGCCTCGGCGACGAAGGGGACTTCGACAAGCTGGTGGCGGAGTGCAAGAAGCGGGGTCTACGAATCGTCTTGGATGGCGTCTTTAGCCACGTGGGCCACGGACATCCCCTGGTGGCGCAGGCCCTCCGGGAAGGACCTGATTCCGCGGCCGCGCAACTGATCGACATCGACTGGGATCACTCTGGCGGGGCCAAGCCGCGATTCTTCGAAGGCCACGATTCGCTGGTGCGCCTGAACCACTCGCGGCCCGACACAGTCGCCTACACCCGGGACGTCATGATGCACTGGCTGCGCCGTGGCATCGACGGGTGGCGCCTGGACGCCGCCTACTCGGTCTCCCCCCACTTCTGGCGCCAGGTGCTGGAGCCGGTGCGCCGCGACTTCCCGGAGGCGTGGTTTCTGGCCGAAGTGATCCACGGCAACTATTCGCAGTTCGTCGTGGACTCCGACGTTGATTCCGTCACCCAGTACGAGCTTTGGAAAGCGATCTGGTCCTCCCTGCTGGACGATAACTTCTTCGAGTTGGATTGGAGTCTGAAGCGCCACGGCGAATTCCTGGACGTTTTCGTGCCCAACACGTTCATTGGGAACCATGACGTAACCCGCATTGCGACCACCCTTGGGGCGGACCGGGCGGTCGTCGCCCTGATGATCCTGATGACCGTGGGGGGAATACCTTCGGTCTACTACGGGGATGAACAGGGGTTCACAGGCACGAAAGAGGAACGTGCCGGAGGCGATGATGCGGTGCGTCCCCCGATGCCCTCAAGCCCTGGGGGGCTGTTGCCTCTGGGAGCCCCGATCCACGCCTGCTACCGGGACCTGATCGGCCTTCGGCGGCGCCATCCGTGGCTCACCACCGCGCGAACGCAGGCTAAGTCGGTGGATAACCGCCACTACGTATACGAGACCCGCTCGGCGGACGGGGCCCACTTCTTGACCGTGGATCTGGATACCAACGAGGGCGGGCGCTGCGTGATTCTCTCCCCCGACGGGACGGTGCTCTGGGGGAAGCCCCAGATCAAAGGGTGATCACCTCCGTCAAGGATCCGTCGCTTGGATCCTGGATCATTCCGTGGACGATTACGTCATCGGCTATCAGAGGGCTGGCCTTGACCTTCTCAACGTCCGAGGTTAGGGCTTGCGGCTGGGCGTCGATGCACAGCCAGTCCACCTCGCGTGCGGCCTCCTCCGCGGCCGGGTCTTGTCTGGCGATTGCGGCAACCACACCCTCCTGCGTCTTCGACTCCATTCCGCAGTCGCTGTGGTGGATAACGCAAATCTCCCTTGCCCCCAGCAGGCGAGTTGAGACCGCAAGCGAGCGGATTGCGTCGTCCGAGGCGCGGCCA
>CAYFQC010000026.1:14015-18750 GCA_964345155.1 uncultured Actinomyces sp. | reverse complement strand
CCAAGCAGGATCTTCTGCAAGGTGAAAGTACCCTCAGAGGTCTCGGGGATGTCACAGCTGGCGGAGCTCACGCGACCCTTGAACAGGTTGGTGTGCATTTCCTTCCCGCCTTGGAGTGCCGTCAACTCTTTGGCAATCAGTTGACCCTCGAACTCTTTTCCGCCCTCGCTTTCGGTTGGGAAGATGATGTGCGCGTTGGGGGCATAAATGGAGCCGCGAACCGGTTCATTTGGGGCCACCACCTCCACGTCGCCGGCGATGGAACTGAAGTCAAAGAGGACATAACTAATGCCCTCCTTCTGGTTGGAGTCTTTGCCGGCGTGACTGTAAGAAGGCAGCACCACGCGTCCATTCACGATGTCGGAGTTGTCGACTTCGATCACGAGGAACGAATCGGTGTTGTATCCGGCCAACTGAAATTTGGCGTGTGTCGATCCGCTCTAATCTTTGAATGCGGACAGCGGCAGCTTGCTGGGCTGCTTGCCATTGAGAACGAGGGTCTGGTCACTCGCAGTGGGAGCCGCCAGCTGTGCCCAGGCGACGCTCTCCAGAAGGCTGGAGCCAGCGTCTTCCGGGAAGTAGTCCAAGACGGCGCCCTTCTTGATACCCCAGCTCGCCTTAGCCGCCTCCAGGTCCGTCCAGGTCTGTACTGCGGAGTCGATCTGCGGACTCATGTTGCCGCCATCTACTGGGAAGTATGTCGTCCCTGAGCCGCCGAACATTTGTCCGAACGTGTAGTTGTCGGGGGTCGACTGGTCAGCGATTTTTGCTCCAGCCTTGGCATTGTCCCCCGTTGCCCCATTGTCTTTGACCTGGACGGCTTTTCCGTACGAAGCGAATCTCTGGATCAGCGCTCGGTTAGGAGCCCCATCAATAGTGGGCACGGCGTGGTCAGCGTTCCCGCCGATTCCACCATGTTGGATGGGATACTGAAGGTTCTGGTTCCCACGCGGGTCCCCGAACGTAGTTGTGCCACCCACCGCGAGGGTGCCTTCCATCTCACTGTTTGCGAGCACGGCATCTCCGGTCACAAACGGCGTGTATCCGCTTTCGGATCCAGCCGGAGTCGCAGCGCCCATCGGATTAGCGCCCAAGCAGCTGCCGACCGCCACGGTGGGAGTCGTTTCCTTCGCGGCGGTTGTCGGAACTGCCGCAGCAACCGATGCGCCGCCTAGCAGTGCTAAGGATCCGGCAGACGCGAGCAACGCGCGCCACCAACCCTTCCTGGTTCCAAACTCGTTCTTGCTCATGGGTTGCTCCGACCTCCGTGCCTCAGCGCCCTCCCGGGCGGATTTTGGTGCGAACTAACTTCGTTCTCAGTGGAAACGGCGGCAACGTGCCGCTTTGACCCATAAACCGTGGTTTAGAAAACGAATCTTTTCGCCTTGGTGTGCTTCCCCAGACAGGTAATTACGGTGTTATCGCTCACACTTGGGACTAGAGGCGTCCGCGTCTGTGGTCCCGCTCTCATGAGGGTGGGGTGCCCGGCCGGCCAAGGGTGGTATCGCTCTCACGAGGGTGGGGTGAGCGCTAACAAAGGGTGGGGTGTCCGACCGGACAAAGACGGACCCGGTTCAGCTTTCCGGGTCGAATCTGGGGATCCTGTCGCGATACTCGCGCAGAACCTCCTCCGCTGATTCATCCACGTTGGGTATTCCCACGGAAGTGAGAGCCAGACGGATGAATCGCACCGCTTTGGTGTCGGGAGCGTTGAGCCGCACGTAATCTCTGAACAGCAGGGAACCCAGGGAAGATGCAAGCAGCATCTCAGCCGCTTCCAGTGGCGACAGGCCCGGCGTTAGCTGTCCGTGAGCCTCACAGGTTACGAACGCGTCCACAGATAGGTCCAGCCACGCCTGGACGACCTGGTCCGACTCGAAGGCGGGCGAGGACGCGTCGCCGAACAGTGCGATCCCCGCCGCCACCTCCGGCAGACTTCGCCACCAAGTTCCCATGACGACGAAGTGAAGCAGCAGACGCTTTGCTCCGTCCTGCGGGTACTGGTGCTTGGAGAACTCGTCGGCCTGTGACGTTGCCGCATGCACCATCTGCACGAAGTAGTTTGCGAAGTCGGCTTTTGCTGGGAAGTGGTAGACCAAAGCCCCCTTCGTGAGGCTCATCCGATCTGCCACTCGAGACAGCGAGGTTCCTGCGTAGCCATTGGCTATGAACTCAGCGGCTGCGGCCTTCGCGATGGTGTTCTTCGTTTCCGTCGACGAACCGCGGCGTTCGCGTCTCGGAGCCATCTTCTGCCCCCTCCGACTGCTTCCAACTGCCCGTCCCACGGGCGCTTTACGATGCTATCGCGTTCTTTGTTCGCACCGACTAGCGACCAGCTGGGAGAATTCCCAGCTTTTCCAATGCCCTGGCTACTCCGTCCTCGCGAACGCTGACGGTTTCCAGTTTCGCGTGTCTCTTCAGTTGCGGATCGGCGTTCTCCATTACTACCGAGTCCCCGACAACCTGGAACATTTCAAGGTCGTTCCAGGAGTCTCCGATTCCGACGGTGTCCGCAAGCGGCATTCCCAAATGCTCCGCCACCTGTGTTATCGCGAAGCCCTTGGTGACATTGGCGACGCAGATTTCGGCCGAGGTCCCCTCCGACAGGGGCAGGCTTCCGTCGATCACCTGGACCTCTTCCCCGAGATCCCGCTGAACTTGAGCCAAGTCGACCTCGCGGTCGCTGATGAAGACAATCTTCACGATTTTCGCCGGATCCGCTTTGGACAGGGGAGGGAAGGTACGCACCCGGTCGGCGAAGGACGCCGTATCGTCGATCGCCGAAGGATCCTCTCCTGCCGCCTCCAGTTCCGCTTTGCGGCGGCTGCGATAGGCCCGATCGTGCTTCTCGGAAAGGTCAACCGCGTTTTCGCTCCGATACGTGCGCTCATCGGTCTGAACCAGGATGCCCACGTCCAGTCCGCTGAGATAGTCCACGACTTCACCAGCGAGGGCGGCGCCCATAGTACGCGCCACCACCAGCTCATCACCGACGCGAGCGAAAGCACCCCCGTTGGTGATCGCCCCATCGAATCCCACCGCCGTCACTGACTCGGGAACGTCTGCGGCGCCGCGGCCGGTGCAGATGAAGAACCTGTGTCCGCCGGCCCGGGCCTTGCGAATTGCCTCTGTCACGGCGGGAGACACCGGGCCGAAGTGATCAATCATCGTGCCGTCCACGTCCACGAACACGGCGCGAGGGCGCCCGATCTCGGAGTCTGTCATGTGTCCATTGTTCCACCGGTGGCAGCGCGTATCGGTGGCAGCGTGTATCTCCCGGGCGCCGGCTGAGGTACCGAAGCCACCTCGACTTCGGCATATGTGCTCCCCAAGGAGAGTGTCACCATCAAAGAAACGGAAGAGTACAGGGCCCAGGCGAACTCGGCCGCCCTCGTACACAGTCTCGGTTGAGTGACTCCAGTGACGCCGTTGCGCTTGCGGGAAGGGGAGGGCGCCGGCTGCCCCAAGCTGCGTGCAAGGGACATCTTTTGCTTCCGCGGGGGGAAGCACCAGGTCTGAACTCCAAAGGTTCTCCCCGGTGAAGTCGTCGGTTAGCGTGATTTCCGCGCGCACGGTGAACGGCGTACGGTTTTGCGCCTGGACGCCCCAGTCGGTCAGGAGCACTTGGACTATAGATGCGGCATGGAGTCCCGGCGCGAGATGGGCGTCAGTGGGAGGTGCTTCTGCTACTCGCGGCTTGCGGAAACCCACGAGTAGCAGAAGGTCCTCCCGGCCCGATTGGAGCGCGGCGACAACCCGCTCTTGGCTTGGGTGTCCCAGTGCCAGAACGGTTCCTCCTAGCCACTCTTGTTCTTGCTTCGCTTGGGTTTTCAACGGGAGTCCCGCAAGCGGGCCTAGAGAGGCGACCACCGTCTGGCCGGGCCAAGACGGGCACAGGAACAGGACCCGCAGGGGGGACTTCACGGTCTCAGAGAGCGCGGACAATTCCGCGACGGTTGCTTCAGCGTCGAACGGCAGTCCCGTGACGACAAGCGGGATTCCTCGCTGCGTAGCAGCATTGAGGCGTTCTGCCCAGCTCGTTGCGGCCAAACTGCCTTCTAACTTTGAGGTCGGAACTGCCTCCCTCACGGCTTTCGGCAGCGTGTCCGCGACGGTTACGCCCTCGGCCCCACTCAGTACCCAGTCGAGGCGTGGCTTAGTAAGTGTGCCCTCGCCAGTCAACAGAACGTGCTGGAGCCGTGGCATTTCAGGTTCCTTCGACCCGGACCAGTGTGCGGACCAAACCGAGGTGGAGGCCCGCGGCCTGGCGTATGTAGGTTGATACCTGCTCGGCGTCCAGTTCCGCTGGCGCGGCATTCTCTCCGATGACCAGGACCACGTACTTCCGGGCGAGGGCGGCGCTGGTCCAAACGTCCGGGACCTGGAACGTGAGCCATTGGCGCTCTCCCAGCCAGAGTGTCGCTACGGCTCCCCTGAGTGCCACCCGGATGCCGTCTCCGGCCAGGATGGGGATCTCCCCTGAGGCGGCCACGTCCCTGAGACCCAAGCGCTGTGCCAGTAGGGCGAGCCGTTCGCGTGTGGGCGCCGCAGCGCCCTCGTCCGCTTCGGGGTGAAGCAGCAGGAACGCGGCCTCTTCACCGTAAGGGTTGGGGGCAACCCAAAGCGACGAACCGATTGGGGCGGCCGCTTCGGAGAACTGGCTTCTCTGGGCGTCGATCTGGCTCTGCCGGGTGTCGTCTGGTCTGCTCATCTGTCGCGTCCTCTGGTTCCCGGC
>CAYFQC010000026.1:0-13915 GCA_964345155.1 uncultured Actinomyces sp. | reverse complement strand
CCCGGCGGGTGGACGCGCGAGGTCACCGTGAGGGAGTTGCCGATATCGACCGAGCTCGCGGGCGTGGACATGGCATTGGAGCCTGGCGCTTACCGCGAACTCCACTGGCACGTGGAGGCAGAGTGGGGACTCATGCTGTTCGGCAACGCGCGGGTAACTGCGATTGACGAGAAGGGGCGCTACTTCATTGACGACGTGAAAGCCGGGGATCTGTGGAACTTCGAGGCGGGCATTCCGCACTCCATTCAAGCGCTCGACCAGGGCTGCGAGTTTCTGCTGGTGTTCAGCGACGGGACCTTCTCCGAGAACAATACGTTCCTCCTTTCCGACTGGCTGCGCCACACCCCAGCCGAGGTCGTTGCAGCCAACCTGGATAAGACGGTGGGGGAGATCTCCCAATTCCCGGACGAGGAGCTGTACATATTTAGGGGGAACGTTCCCGGCCCGATCTCAGAGGTCACGCGCGCCACTCCGGAGGGTCCGGTGCCAGAACCCTTCTCTTTCCACATGGAGGCTGCCGACGTCATTGAGTCCGAGGCTGGGCGCGTGCGGATCGTTGACAACTCCGTGTTTCCAGCGGCAAAGACGATATCCGCTGCCTTCGTGGAGATTGAACCCGGTGGGATGCGGGAAATGCACTGGCACCCCAAGGCCTCCGAATGGCAGTACTTCATCCAGGGGAAGGCGCGCATGACGGTCTTTAACTCCACCGGCATGTCCCGCACGTTCGATTTCGAAGCCGGGGATGTGGGCTTTGTGCCCCAGGTCGCCGGCCACTACGTGCAGAACATTGGCGACGAAACGATGATCTACGCGGAAGTCTTCCGGTACCCCGACTATTCAGATATTTCCCTGAATAAATGGCTCGCATCCAATCCAGTTCAGGTGGTCGCCGATCATCTGCTGTCCACGGATGAGTTTGTCGAGTCCCTCCCCACCGACGCGAAACCCGCGCCTGTGATTTGGTACGACAAGTCCCGTGCGGGCACCCCGCAGCCGTTTGAGCCTGACTCAGAAAAGATAGGGGACCAGGACGGGGAACGCCGAAATTCGGCAGTAGACGCCTTCGAGGGGTAATCCCGGCTCCGTTTCCCGGGCTATTTCAGGGCATTCCCCCATCCCTACTGATCTGGGGAAATGCCATGCTGGAACACATGACAAACATGAATGTGCCTCCAGGTGCGCCCGCCGCGGCGCAGAGCTCCAACCCGCTGCGTGGGACGCCCGCCGTATCTCAACTCCGAGACGTCACCAAGCTGTACGGGAAAGGCGAAACACGCGTAGCAGCGTTGGACGGCGTCTCTGTCGACTTCTACCCCGGGCAGTTCACCACGGTCATGGGGCCATCGGGTTCCGGCAAGTCAACGATGTTGAACGTGCTTGCGGGTTTGGACTCAGTGACATCGGGGGACGTAGCCCTGGAAGGCGTTTCCTTCCAAACCTTGAGCGATGATCGGCTCACGCGTCTTCGTCGCGATCGAATCGGTTTCGTCTTTCAGAGCTTCAACCTCATTCCGACGCTGGACGCGAAGGCCAATATCCTTCTGCCGGCCCGACTGGCCGGACAGAAAGTGGACCCGGCACTATACGAGATGATCATCCACAGCCTCGGCATCGGTGACCGTCTCCACCACCTTCCCTCCCAGCTCTCCGGCGGGCAGCAGCAGAGGGTCGCCCTCGCCCGCGCCTTAGTGACCGCCCCCGCAATCGTTGTGGCGGACGAGCCGACCGGGAACCTGGATTCTGCCGCAACTGATGAAGTCATGGCTCTGCTGCGCGGGGCCGTAGACGACTTGGGACAAACCATAATCATGGTCACGCACGACTCCCACGTCGCAGAACGTTCAGACCGCGTGGTTGTGGTGCGCGATGGCAGAATCTCCGCAGACCTGTGGCAGCCGAGCCAACAGCAGATCGAGGCGATCGCCTGATGGGTGAACTCGCGCGCGCAAACCTCCGTTTTCACTCCCGCCGCTACGTGGCCACCCTCTTGGCAGTGGGAATAGCCGTTGCCTTCGTAGCCGCCTCCCTCGTATTCGGGGGTGCACTGTCAAAAGGGATAAAACAGCAGGTGGCCGGCAGCTACGAAGGTGCGGCAGCCGTCATCACGCAGACCTCTTTCGATGACTATGACTCCACCTTGATGACCCAGGCTGCCCAGACTGTTGCCACTGTCCCCGGAGTCACGGAGGTCTACCCGGTAGTCCAGACCGGCTTCGAACGCAATGACGGATCAGGCACCTCATGGATCACCGTTTCACTGCTGGGCGGTGAAAAGCTGCATCGGCCGGTTCTGGAGTCCGGCTCGCTTCCGGAGGCACCAGGAGAGGCAGTGGTGACCGGCGCGACAGCGGAGCGTCTCGACTTGCAGCCGGGGTCATCCATCGAGCTCATGGACGGCTATGGCGAGCCGTTCACACTTCAGATCACTGGCGTTACCAAGTCGGAGAGAACCGCCACCTCCATGGCCTCAGCTGACCTGTTGGTCACACAGGCGGAACTCGCCTCCCTCGAACCGGAGGCAGCCTCCTACCAGATCCTGGTCGCCGGAGAACAGGAGAAACTGCCACAAGAACAGCAAGAAGCCCTGGTCGCTGAGATCGAGCAGGCCCTGGGGGCGGCGACAGACAGCGTGCAGGTGGAAACGGGAACGCAGGCGGTTGAGGACGCGCTGAAAGCGATCGGGACCGACCAAGCTGCCCTGACCATGATGCTTCTCTTGTTCCCTGTCATCGCGGCGACCGTGGCAATGATCGTCGTCGGTACGACCTTCCAGGTCATATTCCGCCAGAGAGAGAGGGAACTGGCCCTGCTGCGGGTCATAGGGGCAACCGGCGGGCAGGTCCGCAGGCTCATGATGATGGAGTCCTTTGCCGTCGGCGTCATCGGATCAGTGGTGGGCGCGGCGGTTGGAATACTCGGTGGGGCGGGAATTGCCGCTGCTGCCGGGGTGGTGAACTCCTACGGGGCCGCACTCTCTTCGGTGAGCGCGACACAGATCGTCATCGTCGTTCTGCTGGGCACAGCCCTCACCGCCCTCGCCGGTTACCGCCCAGCGCTGCGTGCCTCTACGGTCCCACCCGTAGCGGCGTTGTCCGGAGGGGTCCAGACAGTGACGCAGATGAGCCGGAAGCAGAAGCTGGTCGGCGTCATAGCCGGCGTGATCACCCTGGTATTGGGCGTAGTCACCGCCATGTCGGCGTTTGCGCCGGGAGACACGGAAGAGAAAATGTCGCGCTTCCCCATGGTTCTCCTCGGCGCCGTTTTGACCGTCGCCGCCCTGATCGTCTTGCTGGCTGCGGCGCTACCGCTGATTACCTCCAGCTTGAAAGGGGCCGGAACCTCGGTTTCATACCGGCTGGCAGCGGCCAACACAGCGCGCAATCCAGGTCGGACAGCAGCAACGGGGGTGGCGGTTTTCATTGGCGTCGCCCTCATCTCCATGGTGACTCTGGGCGCACAGTCACTCCGCGTCACGGCGGCAAAAGAACTGGACTCCTCCGCGCCCGTCGACATCATTGTGTCCTCTTCAACAGGATTCACGTCAACGGAGCTGGAGGCGCTGACCTCCATCGAAGGGGTGGCCGCCTCGGCTGTGACAGCCGGAGCGTCCGCGGAGCTTACGGTCGCGTCTGGGCCCTCAGCCGGTTCGCAATCATCCGGTGTGCTCGTTGAAGACGAAGGGCTGTCCGCAGTCACGCGTGGGGCCAACCCAGAACTGGAGGACGGTCAGATCCTGGTCCCGGCAGACCTAGCAGACGAGGGCGAAACCGTGAACGTGTGCGTGCAGGACTCCTGCGCGGAACTGGTGGTTGGTGAGCCCACAGGGGTCACCGGCCTGGACCGCTTCGTCGTCACGGCCGCCACGGCAGAGAGTTTTGGTGCGGACCTGCAGCCGACCCGAGTGTGGCTGAAGCTATCGGACCCTCAGGACTACCCGGACGTAGTGAGCAGCATCCAAGAGCTGGGTCCGAGTCTGCAACTGGATGGGTCGGTAGCGATTCGCGCGTCGATCGACCAGATCATCAACGTCCTCGTGATGGTTGTGGTGGCACTGTTGGCTGTGTCCGTGCTCGTCGCCCTCGTGGGCATAGCAAACACGCTGTCCTTGTCGGTGGCGGAACGGACGCGGGAAAACGGCTTGCTTCGGGCCCTGGGAATGACAAAGCGGCAGGTGAAATCAATGCTGTCTTGGGAGGCGCTGCTGATCGGGGTGAGCGCGACAGCGTTGGGACTGGTTGCCGGCGCCTATTTCGGGGCGGTCGGCTTCGCGTCTCTGCCCCTGGGCTTGGATGACTACGTCATCTCCGTTCCTTGGCTGCAGTGGTTGGCCGTGGTGGTCGTTGCAGTTCTTGCAGCATGGCTCGCCTCAGTTGTGCCCGGGAACCGGGCGGCTGGAGTTTCCCCGGTGGAGGCACTCGCCTCTGAATGAGCAGTCGAGCGAAGATGGCCGGGAGGGGATCGCCCTCGCCGGCCACCTTTCGCTCTTGTGAGCGTGACTGATCAACAGGAAAGTCTGGGTCACTCGGATGGGTCTAGGCCGATTGGCGCACCTTCAAAGTAGCGGGGATCATCTCACTGGGAACGGGCCTACCCTCGATCATTTCCGTCAGGCGCTCAATGGCTTCCACGCCCATCTTGCGGAAGTCCTGGCGGACCGTAGTCAGCGCGGGATTGAAGAAAGCAGAGCCCTCCTCGTCGTCGAAGCCGACTACAAGCACGTCCTCGGGTACGCGAACCCCCTGCTGATAGAAGGCCTGCAACATTCCGAGGGACATCTGGTCATTGGCGACAAAAATGGCGTCTGGCAGCAGCCGACCGGCCAGGTCAAGACCGATCTTGTGGCCGCTGGCCGCGGTCCAGTCCCCCTGGATCCGAGGGCCCTTGGTCAATCCCAGGTCGGCGGTTGCGTCCGCCCAAGCTGATTCCCGTTCGCTGGCATCGAACCAGTCGGGAGGTCCGGCGACGTGCGCGACCGTTTGGCATCCCCGGCTTCTCAGGTGCTCCATCGCATCGAACACGCCCGATCTCTGGTCAACGCCAATTCGGGGAACCGAGGGCTCGCAGTTAATCCAGGAAGAGGCGATAGCCAACGTGGGCACGGGGATCGTTTGGGCTTCCAGCTCAGCCGCCATCTGTTCGACCGGGACGATCACGATGATCCCGGCAACGCCGAGCGATAGGAAGTCGTCAATGGCTTTTCTCAGGTTCTTGGAACTGTACTCCGGCAGGGTGGCCACGCTGACCAGGTAACCTTTGCGGTTCGCAGCCAGTTGCACTGTGAGCAGCGTCGTCGCAGGACCGTAGTTGACGAACCGGGGAGTCACGATGCCGAGGACGCGGCTGGAGTTTGAGGCCAGAGCCCGGGCCGCTTCATTCCTGCGGTAGCCCATTTCTGAGATCACCCGCAGTACGCGTTCACGCGTCTCTGGCCGGACAGCGCCCTTGTTGTTGAGCACCCTGGAAACGGTCTGATGCGACACACCGGCGACGGCCGCGACGTCGGCCATCGATGGGCCGCGGGCAGCCTTGCCCGTGACCAATGGGCTGTCCTGGGCGTAGATCCTGACCACCTCCTTGGTGGGTTAACCGTACCCGCCTCCGGGCGCGCTTTTCGGCGTTGAAGAGTGGGCTTGAGTGTCCGCGTATGTGGTGGTCGGGGGCGGGTTCAGTTGGCGCCAACTCACCTCCTGAGCCCGCCCCCAACCGGATGCTTACAGGCCGCCCGCCAGGTGGTAGAACGCGTAGTTCCACCGCAACTGATCTTTGAAGGCGGGCACCGTCGTGTTTTCGTCAATTACCAACAGCTCTGTTCGCGCGAGTTCGGCAAAGATGCGGAAGACGTCGATCCCCACCGAGTTGGTGAGAACCGTGTGGTGCGCGCCTCCGGATTCAAGCCAGCATTCCGCAGAGGTCTGCAAGGACGGCTCCGGCTTCCACACGGCGTGGGCCACCGGAAGGTTTGGCATCGACTTGGGAGGTTCCACCACCTCGATCTCGTTGGCGGTGAGCCGGAAACGGTTGCCAATGTCCGCCAGGGAAACGACCAGTGCCGGTCCGGGATCGGTGTGGAACACCATGCGGACAGGGTCGCCTTTGCCGCCGATGTCGAGCGGATGGATCTCCACCTTCGGCTTCGTCGTGGTGAGAGTCGGGCAGATCTCCAGCATGTGGGCCCCCAGGATCAGCTCATCTCCGGGCACCAAGTTGTACGTGTAGTCCTCCATCAGGGATGCGCCACCGGGCAAGCCTTCAGACATGGCCTTCACAGCGCGAACGAGGACGGCCGTCTTCCAGTCACCCTCCGCCCCGAATCCGTAGCCCTGGGCCATGAGACGTTGGGCTGCGATGCCGGGGAGCTGTTTGAGAGGGCCCAGATCTTCGAAGTTCGTGGTGAAGGCGCCCGCTCCGCGGTCTTTGAGGAACCTCTTGATTGCAATCTCCTGGCTGGCGGCATAGACAAGTGCCTCATGCCGATCCCCTCCAACCCGCAGGTCGGGCTCCACGTCGTAGAGCTCCTCGTATTCCTCTGCGAGTGCCCGGGCCTCTTCGGCGGGTACCTTGGCGATCTCCTCGGCCAGTTCGTTGGCAGACCAAGTGGAAACGTTGACTCCGAATACGCGTTCAGCTTCGGTTTTGTCGCCGTCGGTGACCGCTACGTTGCGCATGTTGTCCCCGAAGCGGACCACTTTCAAGTTGTGTACTGCGTTCCAACCGACGCAGGCGCGCGCCCAGGTGCCGACCCGCTGGCGAACCTCTGGATCAGAGACGTGCCCAACTACGGTTTCCCGGGAAATCCGCAGACGGGAGAGGATGAACCCGTACTCGCGGTCTCCGTGGGCTGACTGGTTCAGGTTCATGAAGTCGAAGTCGATGCTCTCCCACGGAAGCTCCACATTAGACTGCGTGTGCAGGTGCAGTAAGGGAGTGCGCAGCGCGGTGAGCCCATTGATCCACATTTTTGCGGGGCTGAACGTGTGCATCCAGGTGATTAGGCCGACAACAGTGTCGTCTGCCCCGGCCTGCAATATAACGTCGCGGATGGAGTCAGAGTCCTTGAGCGTCGGCTTCCAAACGACGGGTACGGGCACGTCCCCCGATGCGTTCAGTGCGTCGACCACGGCTTTGGATTGCTTGGCTACCTGCGCCAAAGTGTCCTCGCCATAGAGGTCTTGACTGCCTGTGAGGAACCAGATTTGCTTCCCCTCAAACGCGCTCTTCATTTGTTGTCACCTGATCCTTAGCCTCGTTGTCCGTAAACGTTTTGGTACCTGTCAAAGAGTGAGTCGATTGACTCCTGGGGGATGGGGATTGGCGTCCCCAGCTGCAGTGCGGCCCACATCGTCTGTGCGACCTCCTCCACCATGGCGGCCGTTTTCACCGAAGAACGCGCGTCCGCTCCCACAGTGAAGGGTCCGTGATTCTGCATGAGGATCGCCCTCGACCGGGAGGAACGCAGTGTCTCTACGACTCCGCGGCCGATCGTCTCATCGCCGATGAGGGCAAACGGACCTATGGGCACGTCGCCACCGAATTCGTCGCCCATCATCGTGAGAGAGCAAGGAATTGGTTTGCCCACGGCGGCGAACGCAGTTGCATACGTTGAATGGGTGTGGGTGACGCCCCCGATTTCGGGCATGTGCCGATAAATGTAGGCGTGTGTCGCCGTATCCGATGAGGGGGAGTGGTCGCCCGTGAGCTTGCGTCCCTGTAGGTCGCAGACCACCATGTCGTCTGCGGTCAGGTCCTCGTAGGAGACACCCGACGGCTTAATGACCAACACATCCTCGGCCCCGTCTATCCCGCGGACGCGCTGCGAGACATTCCCGGCAGTCCACACCACCAGCTTCCATCTGATCAGCTCCGAGTGAAGGTCGCACACGACCTCCTTCGTCTTCGCGACGGCCTCCGCCATACCCGGCGACCACGTTGGACTCATGCTTTCCACGTTCCTCTCATTTCCGTTGCTCCGCGGGGAGCGGCCCAGTACCTAGTTGGTGTTCTGTACTGCCGCGACTTCGATGGGCAGCCCCGCCACGAAACGGTCCATGAAGACGGTAAAGCCCGCCATTCCTTGTTCAGTTGGTTCGGTTCGTGATACTTCTTCGTCACCGAAAATGCGGGTCTGCAGGAACTCGGGAAGGGATAGGCGTTCTCCGCTCTCGTTCGCATACAGGGCGAGCAACGCCATTCCCCAGGGTCCGCCCTCGCCCGCCGTTTGCGTGACTTCGACGGGAACGGCGAGGGCGTCTGCCATCAGCGTTTGGGCCACGAGCGGGGTCTTGAACAGACCTCCGTGGGCGGCCAGACGTTCGACCTTGACGCCTTCCTCTTCAACCAGGATCCGCATGCCCAGAGCCAGCACTCCAAAGATCGTCATCAACTGGGCTCGCAGAAAATTGCCCAAACTCAGGGGCGATTCGAGGCTCCGGACGAACAGTGGGCGGCCCGCTTCTAGCCCGACTATGGGTTCGCCTGACAGGAAGTTGTAGGCCAGCAGGCCCCCTGCGTCAGGCGCCCCCTCAAGAGCTTTCGCATACGCCAGGTCGTACACTTCCGGCTTGGGGATTGGAGCGCCCGCGGCTTCGAGCAGTTCTCCAAAGACCTTCACCCACTGATCCCATTCGGATGTGCCGTTGTTGGAATGAACCATCGCTACGGGGAACCCGTCGGGGGTGGTGACCAGATCCAGCTCAGGGTGTACCGCGGCCAAATCCTTTTCCAGCACGACCATCGCGAAAATGGAGGTCCCAGCAGAGACGTTGCCTGTCTTGGGGGCCACCGAGTTGGTGGCGACCATACCCGTTCCGGCGTCTCCCTCTGGCGGCGCGAACGGTATTCCGGGTTGGAGTGTGCCGGTGGGATCCAATAGTGCGGCGCCCTCGGCCGTGAGCTGCCCCGCCACACGCCCAGCGGGAAGAACCCGCGGCAGGAGGTCGGCAAGGGGCGTGGTGAACCCCCGAGCCGCCAGCAGTTCCTCCGCCGCCCTCAGCCGCCGAGCGTCGTAGGTGCCAGTGGCAGAGTCGATGGGAAACATGCCGGATGCGTCACCGATACCAAGAACCAGCTTGCCAGTTAGCCGCAAGTGCACCAGACCCGCCAGCGTCGTCAGGTGCGCGATCTGCGGCACATGGCTTTCCCCGTCCAGCACCGCTTGGTACAGGTGAGCGCAGCTCCAGCGGTGGGGCACCGCGAAGTTCAGCGCCTTGCTGAGCGCGGCTACCGCCTCCCCCGTGTTGGTGTTGCGCCAAGTGCGGAAAGGTACGAGCAGTTGACCCTTCGCATCCAGGGCCACGTATCCGTGCATCATGGCGGATATCCCCAGGCCACCAACCGTGGTCAGCTGAAGGCCATAGGAGTCCCGCACATTCTTGGTCACGTCGGCGTAGGCCGCCTGCAGACCGCCCCAGATAGCTTCCTCCGAGTACGTCCACACCTCATCTACCAACTGGTTGGCCCAGTCATGGCTGCCCGTGGCGAGGACGGTGCCAGAGTCATCCACCAGCACCGCCTTGATGCGGGTGGAGCCGAACTCGATGCCCAAGGCAGTTTTTCCTTGCTCTATTGCCCGGCTGGCTGCCGCGCGCACAGATGCAACTTGAGTCATGATCGTTTCCTAGTCGTCCGGGGTTTCAGAGTGAGGCCGGCGGAGCCTTTTCCTGTTCTTTCTCTATGGTGGTGGCCGCGGCTTCGGCCCCTCCGCCCTCGCTCTTCAAAGCGATCGCGCGTTGAAGAAGGACGAAGATCAGCAAGATGGCGCCCGTAATGATGGTGGTGGCCGCCGCTGGGACGGATCCGTCACGTGTGATCAGGAGTTTCAGTACGCCGAGGACGAAGACGCCCACCACAGATCCGAGTATGTAACCGGCGCCTCCCGTTAGGAGGGTTCCACCTATGACCGTGGCTGCGATCGCGTCTAGTTCCCATCCGACCCCGGTGATGTTCTGCGCGTTCCCGACCGTGGTTGTGTACACCAGGCCCGCCAGCCCAGCGGCAGTGCCGGAGACGACGTAGACGAGGACGGTGGAGCGCCCCGAGGGTAGCCCCATCAGTTGGGTCGACTGTTCGCTGCCACCCAGTCCGTAGACAGTGCGTCCGAAGAGAGTGCGGTGGAGCAGGAAGTAGCCGATGACTACCACCGCGATAGCGATCAGGATGTTGGCAGAGATGTAGAAGTCGTTCCTCTTAGGCCCATCGACCAGCACGATGCGCGCGGAAAGTGCCATCAGCGGAGACTCGCCGTCGATGCGCACCGGCTCCGTCGACAACATGGAGGCCAGGCCACGCGCCAGGAACATTGTCGACAAGGTCGCAATGAAGGGCTGGACGTTGAAGTACCGGATCAGAAGCCCAGAGAGGAGACCGAAAGCCGTGCCCATCAGCACGATTGCCGGCATGACGATCCACGGGCTCACTCCCGCGTTCAACATCATGACGCCGGCCACCGACGCGAAAGCCAGGACTGCCCCAACGGAGAGATCGATTCCGCCCGTCAAGATCGTGAAGGTCATTCCGGCTGCCAAGATGACCAGGTACGCGTTGTTTACTAGGAGGGAAGAGAGAGTGTTCCAAGCAAAGATCTTGCCGTACACCAGCTGACCTACGACCAGCAGAAGGGCCAGGAGCACGACTGCTGCGAGCGTTGGGTAGGAACTTCGAGGAATCCTGAACTGGGGTTTCTTCAGCGACGCTTTGGGAGCCGCCTTCAATGTGGCCGCGCTCATGCTGACACCGCCTTCGAATCGTTGGCTACTGGGACCGAGTTGGTCTTCTTCTCTTTAGGTCCTTCCCCGGGTCTGCTGAACCAGCCATGCACCATGGGCGCCTGCAGGATGCAGATGAAGATGATGACCAGGGCTTTGAACGCCGGGACTGCCGCGGAGGAGACTCCCAGGTAGACGACCACCTGGTTCAGCGCTGTGATCACGAACGCGCCGAGGACGGTGCCGCCCAAGTTGAACTTTCCTCCGGCCAGAGAGGTTCCACCGATCACGACGGCTAAGATGGCGTCCATTTCCATGCCTGAGCCGGTTCCGGAAGAGGAGACCTCAACTGTCCCGATGTAGGACACGGCGAAGATGCCGGCCACGGCGGCCAGAAGACCGGACATGGCGTACACCATGAAGAGGATGCGCCCGGAACGAATGCCGGCCATCTCTGCCGCCCGAGGGTTGATGCCGACAGCTTCGATCGACATACCCAGGGCGGTTTTCCGGACCAGGAACACCACGGCGAAGAGAACTAGCAGGGCCAGCAGGAAGCCGACAGGGAATCCAAGAACGCGCCCCTGGGCGATCCAGTTGAAGGAGGATGAGTTGCCTGCGGCGTTCTTTCCGCCCGTGATCATGTTCGCTATGCCTCGACCGGCGAGCATCATGATCAGCGTGGTGATGAAGGGCTGCAGCTTGATGACGGAGACAAGGAACCCGGAGAACGCGCCGCAGGCCAGTCCGACGAGCAAGGCAAGAAGCACGGCGACAACCGCTGCCCCCGGGCTGTTGGGGTTCGGGGAGTTCACTAGGAACTGCATCGATACGGCACCTGCCACGGCCATGATCGAGCCTACGGAGAGGTCGATGCCGGAGGTGGCAATGACCAGGGTCATCCCTACACCGATCATCAAGACCGGGGGGACGAATATGAACAGGTCGATGATGGGACCGGTCAAGCGTCCGTTTTGGAAGGTGATGGTGGCGCTTTGGTTGTTCGCCAGGATGACGATGATCAGGGCGGCCAGGACCACCCCGGCCCAGAACAGTTGGTTGCGAAGCAGAGATTTCACGCTGCGTCACTCCCCTCGGCAATGATCCGCACGACGTCCTCGACAGTCGTGTCGGCGGTGTTGGTGATGGTGTCAACGGGCGCCCGGTCTTTCATGACCAGGATCCGATTGGAGAGGCGCACGACCTCTTCTAGCTCTGAAGAGATGAACACGACGGCCATTCCCTCATCCGCGAGGGCCTTGACGATGTCCAGAATCTCCGCTTTCGCGCCGATGTCGATGCCGCGTGTCGGCTCATCGAGGAGAAGCACTTGCGGGTTGGTTGCAAGCCAACGGGCCAGTAGAACTTTCTGCTGGTTACCGCCTGAAAGGTTTTTGACCTGCTTCTCTGGGTCAGGGGGCCGGATGTTTAGCTCTTCGATGTACTTCTTGCACAGTGCGTCCTGCTCCTTGCGCGGAATCGGCTTAGTCCAACCGCGAATGGCCTGCAGCGCCAAGATGATGTTCTCCCGCACCGTAAGGTCGCCGACGATGCCTTCGTCGCGGCGGTTTTCGGTGGAATAGGCGATGTGCTGCTTCAAGGAGACTGCGGGGGAGGAGAGTTTCACGTCGCCGCCGTCGACCTGCATGCTGCCCTCAGTCGGCTTATCCGCCCCGTAGATGAGCTTCGCCAGCTCGGTGCGTCCGGAGCCGAGCAGTCCGGCGAACCCGACTATGTCGCCCTGGTAGAGGTCGAGGTCGGTGGCCGATAGGGTCCCCTTCCGTCCCAGCCCGAGGACCTTGAGTTTTGGGGTGCCACGATCGGTGGGAAGATCCGAGGTCCGCCTCTCTGCTGCGCGCAGAGCCCCCATGTCTTTCCCGATCATCTTTGAGATCAGTTCCATGCGCGGCAGTTTCGCGGTCTCATATTCCCCGACCAGTTGGCCGTTGCGGAGCACCGTCATCCGGTCTGAGATTTCGTAGACCTGGTCGAGGAAGTGGGAGACGAAGATGATCCCGACTCCCTCGTCTCGGAGGCTTCGGATCACTTTGAATAGCCCTGCGACTTCGTTGTCATCGAGGCTGGAGGTCGGCTCATCCAGAATGAGCACCTTGGAGTCGACCACCATGGCTCGGGAGATAGCGACCAGCTGTTGGATCGCGATGGACAAAGAGGACAGGGGAGCGCGCGGGTCCAGGTGCCCAAGCTCAAGGCGCGCCAATGCTTCGCTGGCCTTCGCGTTGGTTTTCTTCCAGTTGATTCCGAATGCGCCCCGGACTTCATGTCCGAGCATTACGTTTTCACCGATGGAAAGGTTGTCCAGGAGGTTCACTTCCTGGTACACGGTTGAGATCCCCGCTGCTTGGGAGGATGCGGTGCCGTCGAACTGGACCTTCTTCCCCTCGACGTAGATCTGTCCGCCGGCCAGCCGGTTAACACCGGTGAGCGCTTTGATGAGGGTTGATTTGCCAGCCCCATTCTCGCCCATAAGAGCGTGTACTTCTCCGCCCCGGAGTGTGAAGTCCACGTTTTGGAGAGCTTTCACGCCGGGGAACTCGACGGAGATGTTCTCCATCTTCACCAGCGGTTCGTTAGTCATAGTCCCTCGCTTGAGTTGCAAATGATCGGGTTTGGTTGGCCGGTGTGACCGAACTGGGCGCAGACGTGGCCCGGGATGTCATATTCCCGGGCCACGGGCTGTGTTTTGGTGTCAGGTTCGACACGTGTCGACCCTGACGTTTGCACTACTAGAACTCGCGTCCCGCTTCGAGGGCGGCCTTCGCGGCTTCTGGGCTGTCGAAGATGGCGCTCTGGACGATGTAGTTCTTCTCAACTTCCTGGCCACACAGGGTGGCGATCGCGGTCTCGACTGCATCCGCGCCGAACAGCGGGTTGTACTCGGCAACCAGGTTCAACTTGCCTTCGGCCAGTGCCTGGAGGGCGGGCTCGGTGCCATCGATGGTGATGATCTTGACGTCCTCGCCCGGCTTCAGGCCTGCTTCTTCAACGGCCTGTACGGCGCCAAGGCCCATCTCGTCGTTCTGAGCGAAGACGAGCTGGATGTCGTTGTTGTGGGACTTCAGCATGGAGGACAGCACGGTCTTGCCTTCCTCCGTGGACCAGTTGGCGGTCTGTGCCTCCAGCTTGGTGAAGTTGTCGTTGATCGCAGAGTCCCAGCCTTCGTTGCGCTCATTCACAACGGAGACACCGGC
>CAYFQC010000025.1:0-18911 GCA_964345155.1 uncultured Actinomyces sp. | reverse complement strand
CTCTGGGTTATGAGCCCAGCGAGCTACCGAGCTGCTCCACCCCGCGTCGGCTTATCTAGTCTAGGAAAGCGCACGCCACAGAGCAACCCGGTGTGACGTGCGTTCCCTCACTACCCCTCTAGGACTCGCCCTCGGTGGCCGCCTCAGCGTCCTCGCCCAGGTCGCCGAACTGAACTTCACCGGACTGGGCGCCCTCCGACTCAAGCCCTGTACCGGCTGCCTCGTCGGTGAGCTCCTGGAGTTGGACCAGCTCCTCAAGTGCCGCGTTCAGTGTCTCTTGCGCCTGCCCGTACGCAGCCCAATCGCCGTCCTGCATGGCCTGCTGAGACGCGACCATTGCGTCTCTCGCCTTCATGATCGCAGCGGACAACTGCTCATCCTGGGTGAGGACCTGGGCGTTGTCCTCGCCCGTCGCGTCGACGATGGCTCCATCCGAATCGGCGGTTGTCGCCTGCGCGTCTCCGCCAAAGGTCTGATCGAGAGCCTCCCCAAGGGTGCCTGCGAATCCCACCTGCTCACCGAAGGCAGTCAGCACATACCTTAGGACGGGATAGGAAGTCGAGCCCGTCGACTGGACGTAGACAGGCTGCACATAGAGCAGACCGCCACCAACGGGCAAAGTGAGCAGATTACCTCGAATCACCGACGAACCCTGCTGGCTGAGCAGGTTCAGTGGCTGAGCGATCTGCTGGTCAGTGTTGAAGTTGTTCTGTACTTGTCCCGGGCCAGGAACAGTGGTCGAGGACGGCAGCGCCATCAGACGCAGCTTCCCGTAACCCTCGCGAACTTCTCCCGAGGTGTCCCCCGTCTCGGAATCCACTGCTAAGAAGCCCGCCATAGCAGCTCGTCTGGCCTCGCCACCGCCTGCGGGAACGTAGACCGAAGTGAGCGAGAATTCCGCGCTTTCTTGACCCGGCATCTGCATGGTCAGGTAGTAGGGCGCCTGCAGCTGTGTGGAGGTGCCACCATCCGCAGTTGTGGCCGTCGGGTCCTCAGACAACCGCCAGCGGTCCCCACCGGTGTAGAACTCTGCGGCCTCGGTGACGTGGTAGGTCTCCAGCAGTTGGCGCTGGACCTTGAACATGTCCTCCGGGTAGCGGAAGTGCGACATCAGGTCGCCTGAAACTTCCGATATATCGCTGATCATCCCCGGGTACACGCCCTCCCACGCCTGCAAGATCGGATCCTCCGCGTCCCAAGCGAACAGCTGCACGGAACCGTCGTAGGCGTCTACGACTGCCTTCACGGAGTTGCGCATGTAGTTAATGTCGCTGTTGGGCAGGACCGCGGAAGCATCGGTCGAGCGGGAGTCAGTGGTGGCATCCAGCAAGTTGGTCTTCTGGGAGTAGGGGTAGTTCGCCGAAGTCGTGTATGCGTCGACGATCCACACCAGACGCTTAGGAGTCGAGTCGTCTCCGTCCATATCCACAACTGCCGGGTACGCCTTGTGCTCCAGACTCAAGTACGGGGCCACCTTCGCGACCCGGACGAGCGGATCCCGGTCGTAAAGAATCTGCGATTCCGAGTTCGTCTGTGAAGAGAAGAAGATGTCGGTCGAGCCGAATTTCACCGCGTACAGAAGCTTGTTCCACAAGTTGCCCATCGACGGACCCCCGTCCCCGGTGAAGGTGGTCTGGACCTGGCCGGACGCCGCGTTGTCGTCCGGATAATCCAGCTCTTGAGGAGCAGCGCCCTCGGGCGCACCGACAATCGAATAATCAGGTGAATTCGCCGAGAAATAGACACGCGGCTCGTAGTCACCGAGCTCCCCCACCGAGGGAATAGACGACTCCCAGAAGGCCGGGGTGCCGTCTGGCTTGACCGTGTTCCCGTACGCAGCCACCACGCCGAAACCGTGCGTGTAGACAGTGTGGAGGTTGACCCACGTCTGCTGCTCCGTCTGGAGGCCAGGAAGGTACAGGTCGCGAACAGCGATAACCGTGTCGCGGCGCTCATCGTCGATGGTGTAGCGATCCACAGAGAGGTTGCTGGCGAACGTGTAGTACGGGCGCGACTGCTGCAACTGGCGGAAAGTCGGAGAAATTACCATCGGGTCCAGAAGCCGGATCTGCGACGTGGCTTCCGAGTCCTCCCTTAACTGACCCGGCGAAGCGGTGGTGGTGGCTGCGTACGTCTGGTACTCCACTTCGTCCAGGCCATAGGCGGCCAAGGTCGCATCAATGTTGCGCTGGATGTACTCCGTCTCCTTTTCGCGCTCATTCGGGGCTACAGAGAACTGCTGGATGAGCGCCGGGTAGGCGCCGCCAACGACGAGGGCGGACACGACCGTCACGGCAACGCCCGCAGCCGGCAGCCGCCAGGTGCCGCGGAAAGCCGCTATCAGGAACATGACCGCTACCAACAAGGAAATGACGGCCAGGATTATCTGTGCCGGCATGACAGCGTTGACCTGTTTGAACATGGCGCCATCCACCGGCTCGCCCTCGGTCAACACGAGGGAGTAAATCCCAATCACATAGCGAATCGCGACGACCAGGGAAACTCCGGCTCCCAGGAGACCGAACTGCAGGCGCGCGGCCTTCGTCACCTTCATACGAGGAGCAAACGAAATCCCACCGTACAGGTACCCGACAATCGCAACTGCCAAAAGGCAGACAACCAAAGTGTTCAACAGAAAACCGGAGATCAGCTCCAGCACGGGGAGTGTGAAAACGTAGAAACCAATGTCCAGGCCGAACTGGGGATCCGTCTGACCAAACGACGTGCGGTTCAACCAGACCACGAAGGTCTGCCACTGAGCGGCGAAACCAGCTGCGGTCATAAGCGACAAGAGTGCCGGCAAGCCCCAGAACAGCAGCTTCCGAAAAGGCTCAATGGCTTTCTGGTACTCGCGTAGCGTGGACCCGCTTTGCCCGGAAAGCCGCTTGGGCCGCGACCGGTAGGCCCAGTAGATGACGCTCATGACGGCCGCGTATTGAACGGCGAAGGTAACAACGAATATGGCGGCCGCCGCTCCCCACCTGGTGAGGACCACACGAACTGCGCCAAGCTGGTCGAACCACAAGACCTCGGTCCACACTTGCGAGGCAACGAAGATGATGAGTGCGATTAGTGCTATTACGCCGATCGTGATTCCGAGAGGGCTTTTCAACACGTCGCCGAGCGAGGCATCTGACTTGCTCTTGGGTTTGGGGGTCTTCTTGGGTCTGTTGGCCGGGTCAGCGCTCGAAGGGAAGAAGGTCACCGCTATCCTCTCTAGGACGCCCTGACTGCGCGTCCACCGTGATCTGGGCTCATTGTAACCGCCGCCTCGTGGCAGGCTGAGGAGCCGATACCATTGCCGCCATGAGCGAAACGAACCCCGCCCAGATGGGTGAAGCATTGCGACGCGTCGTCAGAGAGATCGAGCAGGGTGCCGCAACTCTCGGCTGGGACCGACCGCCCGCGATCTACGCGCTCGTCCCCACCACCGACCTCATGAACGCACCCGGACTGCCACCCGACGTTTTAGTCGGCCTCGAGCAGAGCTGGGACGGCAGCGACTCGCAGCTGTCTGCAGTCCTCCAGGACTCTCTGGGCGAGGACGACTTGGAGAACATGCTGCCGCGGCTGGCTTGGCCGGACACCGTAAGTGGCGCGGCAGTGACCGTGGAACGAATAATTGTTCCACCCGAGGTCGAGGATGAGGCTCCAGAGGACCCGGACGAGGCCCTGGAATTCATCTCCAATCATCCGGCTCGAACCGACGTGCGTCTGATTGTTGGCGTGACGCGCGCCGGAGATGCATGGTGCGCTGTCAGGGCGCGCCCCTTCGATGACCCCGAACGCGTGGGCCAAGGCGAGAATTTGGTCCCCAGCCTCGTTGAGGCCCTGCGCCTTGGATTCCTCAGCGACGACGAACTTCGACGTGTGGAGACCGACGCTGACTCCGCAGGAGCTGAGGAAACACTCAGGTAGGTGTCATTCGGCCGGGCAGGTCGGCAATTCCGCCGTGGCACCCGCTGCAATCTGCTCAACGGCCTCCACGCCCTCGGCCAGGGTCGCCACCGGGACGACCCTCAGGCCATCAGGAACGTTACCCACCACATCATCGCAGTTGTCTTCTGGCGCCAAGAACCACTCGGCGCCATCGCGTTTGGCGCCGTACATCTTCTGTTCGATCCCCCCGATGGACACCACGTTGCCGGCAAAGTCCAAAGCCCCCGTGGCGGCCACCATTTCGTCCCCCAAAATCCCACCCTCGGTGAGTTCATCGACGATTCCCAACGCGAACGCCAGCCCCGCGGAGGGGCCACCGATTTTCTCCAAGTGGATGGTCACCTCAATAGGCAGGTCCGTATCAGCGCTGAGGTAGATGCCCATGCGCGAGCCTTCCTCCTGCGATCCCGACTGCTGCGCGTCGTCCTCGTCTCCGTCGTCCTCGCTCCCCGTCAGAGCCTCCAGCGAGGTGGTGGTGACCTCTATCGGAAGCGTCTGCCCGTCGCGTTCCACGGTCACTGTTATGCGGGAGCCGGGCGGAATCGTCTCCATCAGTGAGAACGGAGTAGAAGGAGAGGTGATGGGATGGACGACTCCGTCTGGCGTGGTGATGGAGACCAGTACATCGTCCACTTCCAGTTTGTCTGCGGCGTCGGCGTCAGGCGAGACCCCGGCCACAATCATCGTGGTGTCCATCGGCAGACCCAGATAGTCCATCGCCGCTATGGCCGCGGCAGAATGAGACGATTCCATCTGGGCTGCTCCCGCCTCCGCGACCTGCTCAGCGGTAGTGTCCTCCCCGTATAAATCCGAGTACTTGCGGATCGATACGCCAGGAGTAAACCAGGCCCGCACCACGTTTCCGAGGCGCACCGTGCTTCCTGGACCACCGACGCTCGACACGGTGACCATCAGCAACTCGCCCGTGCTGGGGCTTGGATTGACGGCGAGGACGTCATCCTCCCCCGACTGGCTGAACTCCAGCACTGTTGTTTCACCCTGATCGCCCAGCACATTCACCGTCGGACCGGGAGACATGATCACGTAGCCAACCGGAAGCCAAGACGCCCCCACCGCAAGCGCCAACGCGAGGACGACGGCCAGCAGAGACCAAAGGGCCTTCCGAGCACGTCTTTCCGAGCGGCTGATGTCCAGGGATTCGTTGGCGCTAGCTGTGGCTTGCACCACCGGAACGGGCGAGGACGACGGCTCCGGCCGAATCGTCTCCCCACTGTTGGATTGCCTTGGCATGGCCCTATTGTGCACGCATTTTGTGCCTAGGGCGTAAGCCGAGAACTCTTCGGGCAGTTAGGCTAAAAGCATGGATGAGAACGCAGAAACCCCAGGTGACAAGCACGATCCTCTGCGCGAGTTTCTGGAGTCCTTGCTGGGACCCGGCGGTGCTCAGGAGGTCTCCGAAATGATGAGGTCGCAGGGCTTCGATATCAGTTCGCTCTCGTCTCTTCCCGGCTTCAGTTCCGGAGCCGGATTCGCGCAGGCGATGGCCCAGATGCGGTTTCTAATGAACAGCTCCTCCGATCCGGTGAACTGGCGGATGGTGGAGGAAATGGCCCGGCAGCAGGCCTATCAGTCGGGCGATCCCGCACTCACGGGAAGCCAGGCGCAGGGGACACGCCAGGCGATGTCTGTGGCCGACCTTTGGTTGGATCCGGCCACAGAACTATCCGCCCCCAGCCCTGTCCGCGAGGCGTGGACCCGGGTGGAGTGGATCGACCAGACTCTGCCCGCTTGGAAAGAGATTTGTAACCCCATCGCGGAGAACGCCGCGCGCGTAATGTCCGAGACTCTTCGCGCCCAGATCGATGAATCACCAGCGGGCTTGCCTGAGGGGATGGCCGGTATGGCTCAGTCTCTCTCCGGGATGCTGCCGAAGATGGCGGCCATGGGATTCGCCGCCCAAATCGGCAACGCTATAACGGCCATGAGCAAGGAGACACTTGGGCTGGCTGACTCGGGTCTCCCGTTGAGCGAAGAGAATCTCACCGCCCTGCTTCCGACCAACGTTGCGGAATTCGCTGACGGACTGGACGTTCCCTTCGAGGAGATCGTGCAGTTCCTGGCGACCCGCGAATGCGCTCATGCCAGACTGTTCGCTGCGGTGCCGTGGCTTCGACACGACTTGCAGCTGGCGATTATCCGCTATGCCCGCGAAATATCCATGGATGAGGAAGCCATAGCCGAGGCGGCACGGAGCATCGACCCGTCCGATCCTGAATCTCTCAAAGAAGCAATGTCCGCGGGGATCTTTTCCTCCCAGCCCACGGAGGATCAGATGGCCGCCCAGGAGCGGCTGGAGACTCTGCTGGCTCTGATCGAAGGCTGGGTTGAAGTGGTGACAGCGGAGGCTGTTGCACCTTACCTTCCGCACGCTGCGCAGTTGAGGGAGATGATGCGGCGTCGGAAGGTCACCGGATCCAATGGGGACAGGCTGCTGGAGCAACTCCTTGGCTTGGAGATGCGCCCACGCCAGACTCGCAACGCAGCGAAGATTTTCAAAATGGTGCAAGACAGGGATGGACTGTCCGCTCGTGACGCGCTCTGGGCCCATCCGGATCGCATTCCTAGTGCAGAACAGCTTGCCGCTCCCGACACGTTCTTCGATCGGGAAGAGGAAGACCCGGAGCTATCTGAACTGGACGCCCAGTTCTCCGCACTCCTGGCCGGGACACTTGGCTTCGCGGAAGATGTGCCGAAGGACAAACGGGGACCGGAAGAGGACGAGCCGGAGGGATAGCGTCTCTCCAAACGCGCCCAGTTATCCACAACTTATGCGGTTGGGTGAAACCGGTGCGCCCAGACGGGCCAATATCGAATGCGCCTCCGAGAGCGGGGCGTTTATTGGCACAGGAGAGGCGCACCATGACCCGGCACCATTCAGATGTAGTCGTCCGCAGGCTCCGGCCTGGCACCTTCGTTCACCAGATCCGTCCTGGTGTCCTCCAGGTGGGCTCCCAGCCAGAGTCGATGGTGCTTTTGTCCGGCCTGTCTGAAACTGACATGAAATGGGTGTTCGCTTTAGCAGACAAGCCGCGTGAGAGACGCAGAACGCGCAGGCCCACAAGCTCCTTGTCCTCCAGCCAGGAAGAGATTCTGGGCTACTTGGACGCGGCGAATCTCCTGCAGGCTACGACGGCGCCGCTAAGCGACCTCTCGGTGCGGGTCCTCGGCTTGGACGGTGTGGGGGCACGGCTGGCGGTGCTGCTGGCTGCTGCTGGGATCGGAGCAATCGAGGTGAGGGACCGGCGCATCGTGGACGCTCGCGTGGAGCTCGCGTTCCCGCCGGGCAGCGCGGGAATGATCAGGCAATCCGCCCTGCGCTCACACCTGAGACGGGTGTTCCCGCGTGTTCGCGTCGGCACCTTGTCCAACCCCGACCTAGTCGTTGTCCTGGGCCGACGCGCATGGGATCACGGAGTGTTGGGAAAGCTCCTGAGCGAAGGACAGGTCCATCTCCCGGTCACACAAGACAATGAGTCTGTGACCATCGGCCCTCTGGTGGCTCCCGGTGTCACAGCTTGCGCCCTTTGCGTCGATCTGCACCGCAGACAAGCCAGTCCTCTCTGGGCGGAGTCCTCGCTGGCCATGTCTGCTGCGCCCGCAGTCTCACCGCCCGAGGATGTGAGCGCCGCAGCAGCCGGGCTGATGGTCGGCATGCTCACTTCCATTGCGTCCTCTAAGACCCTGGTCGGCGCCAGCGAACCAATGGGGCGCGTGGACGGGGATTCACAGTCGTGGCTCGTCACCAGAAGAGGCGTCAGAACCTACAACTGGCGTCCACACCAAACCTGCCTGTGCCGCCAGCAAACGGCATTCGCGCATGTACACAAAGATGGGGAGAGCGCGCCAGCCCACGGCGCCGGAAAGGCCGCATAAAACGCTGAGCCTCTACGCAAGGTGGGAGCGCACAATGCGAAGCAGCTCTGCTCCCCACTGGTCCAGGCGAGCGGGACCAATCCCCCTGAGTGCGCCTAGTTGACGAATGGTGCGCGGCCTTGCCTCCGCCACCTGTCGAAGCGATGCGTCGGGCATTATCGTGTAGGCCGGTTTGTCCGCCGCCCGCGCCTCCCGAAGGCGCCACTGCCTCAGTTCCTCGAAGAGCTTCGCGGTGCCCGGGTCCGCGTTCTCAAGGAAGGCTTTGGTGTCGTCCCTACGGCCACTTTTCTTCGCCGGCGTCTTGCGGTCCTGGATTCGTTCCTCCCTTGGCCATAGGGGGGCCAGAAACCGGCTTACGGGCCGAACCGACCGCCTGCCAGCCGAACGCGTTTGAGCGTATGAAATGTCAAGGTGCTCCCTGGCACGTGTGACGCCCACATATAGCAGCCGCCTCTCCTCCTCTATTGCCTCCGGGCTTTGGGCGAGGCTGAATGGGATGAGTCCCTCCGACGCCCCAACGATGAAGACCGCGTCCCACTCAAGACCCTTCGCGGCGTGGAGTGTCGACAGCACGACGCCCTCGACCGTCGGGGAGGCTTTAGCGGCGGCCCTCTCCTCGAGTTCCTCCATGAATGCGTCTAACGGCCGGTCAGGTGCGCTTCGGGCCATCTCAAGGAGCGCGTCCAGGTTTGCCCAGCGGTCGCGTACCGCCCCGGAAGCGGCAGGCGCCTCCTCACGCCAACCGAGCGAGCGTACGACCTCCTTTACAGTCTCCACCAATGGGGGAAGCGAAGACCCGACAAGGGAGCCGACTCTTGCCTGTTGCCGGAGCAGCACCACGGCGCGCCGGATTTCTTCCCTGTCGAAGAACCGTGCCCCGCCCCGCACCTGGAACGGAATCCCGCTGTCTTCAAAGGTCTCTTCCAGCACTTCTGACTGCGAGTTGATCCGGTACAAAACCGCGATCTGTCCAAGCGGGACACCGCCTCGTTTCAGGGCCGTGACCCGCGCGGCCACCCCTTCCGCTTCAGCCCGGTCCGTCTCAAATTCGCTAAAGGACACGGCGGGGCCAGAAGGCCTTTGGGCGCGCAGCCGAACCGAACCGGGCAGTCCCTTGGCGCGAGCAGTGCCATCCATCCCACGCGAAGCAGCAACGATCTGGTTGGCGAGGGCGACAACTTGGGGAGTAGATCTGTAGTCCCGCACCAGTTCCACGACGCGGGCGCCCTTCATCCGCCGCGGGAAGTCCTCAAGGTATGTGGCGGAGGCCCCCGTGAATGAGTAGATCGTCTGCGCGACGTCGCCCACCACGCATAGGTCGCGCCGGTCGCCCCTCCACAGATCTAGAAGGTGCTGTTGAACGGGTGAAACATCCTGGTATTCATCGACCACGAAGCTGCGGTACCGAGAGCGGACCGCGGCAGCCACATCTTCTCGTTCCTCCAACAGCCCACACTGAAGAAGGAGAACGTCCTCGAAGTCGATCACTCCGCGCGTGTCCTTGGTCTGTTCGTATGCCTCATAGAACCTGGAGAAGTGGTCGACTTCCAGATCTGTCGGAGGCGTCCTGCCCTGCTGGCGCGCGTACTCGGCATAGCCCTCCGGGACCACCATCGATACCTTCGCCCACTCCAGCTCAGCTGCAAGGTCCCGAATCACGAGTTTGTCGGTTCTGATCCCCACGCGCGAAGCGGCCGCCGCCACAAGAGGGGCTTTCACCGGCGCCAGGACTGGGGCGGGACCTCCAGTGACACGCGGCCAGAAGTGAATCAACTGGCGCAGCGCGGCCGCATGGAACGTCTGGGCTCTTGCGCGGCCCGCACCGAGGGCACGAAGTCTTGCCCCCATTTCCGCAGCTGCCTTCGCAGTGAAAGTGACCGCGAGAACCGTCGAAGGATCGACTGCGCCGATCGCGGCGCCGTAGGCGATCCTGTACGTGATGGCCCGCGTTTTGCCCGTGCCAGCCCCCGCACGAACGCACAGCGGCCCCGTGACCTGCAGGGCGACCTCTCTTTGCTGGGGATCCAAAGCCTCCAGGAGCTGATCGGGGTCTGGGGGCGTCACAGTTCTCCCTCAAGCCACTGTCTGATCACGGCATAGGCAACCGCAGAAGGCCCGGGCAGGACCACGTCCCCCTGCGTGAGCGCTGCCCGCAGCTGACTTCGCGTGAAGAACCGGGCCCGGTCGATCTCCACCCCGTCGGGAATCGGATCGGCAACCCTGGCTGTCTGCGCCCGGTAAACCAGCATTAGAGATCGGGGCTTGGGCCAAGGCTGCGAACCCAAGTACTCCAGGCCACCCAAGTCGAGGCCGACTTCCTCACGAACCTCCCGGCGAACCGTCCTTTCAGCGGACTCCCCAGCGTCCACGTACCCGGCCAGCAGAGACATTCTTCTCCCCCTCCAAGCCGCGTTGTGGACCAACAAGAGTCGGTCGATAGGATCCGTCACCGCAACGATGATTGCCGGATCTGTGCGCGGATAGTCAGTTGACCCACACACCCCACATTCGCGCGTCCAACCGGCGGACGCGATCTGCATGAGTCCGCCACATGACTGACAAAAGCGTGCCTGCTCATGCCACGCTAGAAGAGCGCTGGCCTGCGTGGCAACTAGGGACTCCGTGGGTTCCTCCAGGTCGTAGGCGAACTGTGTCAGTTCCCGCCACTCCCTGGATCCGCCCGGCACTGCGGGACGTCCCACGGCCCGCTCCGCCTCAGATACGGAGTGCACGACCCACGCTGTCCCGCCCAGATCACGCCCCAGGAACCAAAGGGACGACGCTGGGACTGAATCAACCCAAGCACTATCCAAGCCAGCGCCGGAGCTTCGGGTCAAAAGGTGCGTTTTTCCCTCCACTTGTTCAACGAGGAAGCTGCCTGGGTACTTGGCAAAGACCACCTTCGCCGGCCCCTCACGGAGGACTTCGACGGAAGAAACGCGTGTGCGGTCATCGGCGGCGGAGTCAAGGTCTCCGCGGGCCAACGCGAACTCAGTGATCATGTCTTCACCGTATCGCCTACCACCGACGACGGAATACGCCCAGTGCGCGGCGGTGCATTGCCGCATCGCCCCCACACGCTTCCGTCGGGGGAGCGCGCAGACCACCCAGGTCGCTCCCGATAGAGTTGTCCCATGGCTACAAAGATGCGAGCAGATGGTAGGGCTGAAGATGAAGCGCGACCGGTCCAGATAATCCGGGGGTGGACTCCCAACGGTGAGGGTTCCGTACTGATTGAGACCGGTAATACCCGTGTGCTGTGCGTAGCCTCGTTCACAGAGGGCGTCCCGCGGTGGAAAAGAGGCAGCGGCGAGGGCTGGGTGACGGCGGAGTATTCAATGCTGCCGCGCGCCACCACTGAACGCAATCAGAGAGAGTCAGTCAAAGGCAAACTGGGCGGGCGCACACACGAGATTTCTCGGCTCATCGGCCGGTCCCTACGCGCGTCCATTGACCTGAAGGCGCTGGGAGAGAACACCGTGGTCATCGACTGCGATGTGCTGGTAGCCGACGGCGGCACCAGAACGGCGGCCATAACCGGCGGGTGGTTGGCCCTACACGACGCTATTGCCTGGGCCGTAGAACGCGGAGTCATCGCGAAACGAAACGAACACAAGGTCCTTGTCGACTCCGTGGCCGCCGTATCGGTCGGGGTTGTGGACGGCCTCCCCGTCCTCGACCTCCCCTACGTCGAGGACGTGGCTGCGGAAACGGACATGAACGTGGTCGGATTGGGCAGCGGCGGACTGGTGGAAGTTCAGGGGACCGCCGAGGGTGCGCCTTTCAGCCGCGGCGAGCTAACCCAAATGCTGGATCTGGCCGAAGTAGGACTACACCGCCTGAACTCCATGCAGGCACGGGCGATCCTCACACCTCCGGGCACGCCGGTGACCAGCAAGGAGCTGGGACTGTGAGGCGAGGGCAAGCGCCGACGCACGAGCCTCGGCTCCTGCTGGCTACTTCCAATCAGCACAAAGTAGGCGAAATCCTGCAAATACTTAGCCGGGAGATCGATTCCTTGGATCCGTCGCTAATCGGATCCATGGCTGACTTTTCCGTCGACTCACCAATCGAGAATGGCCTCACTTTTGCCGACAACGCGCAGATCAAAGCGCGCGCTCTGGCGAAGGCGACCGGGCTGCCCGCACTCGCCGATGACTCGGGGATCGTTGTCTCAGCCATGGGCTCCGCTCCAGGCATATTCTCCGCTCGGTGGGCGGGACATGGGGCCAGTGACGAAGAGAACCTCAAACTGCTGCTCGACCAACTCGCGGACATCGACGAACCGCACTCTCGGCAGGCGCGTTTCGTTTGCGCCGCCGCCATTGCCCTGCCTGACGGTACCACCGTGGTCGAACACGGAGAGATGCACGGCCACTTGCTCAAGGAGCCGCGCGGCAGCCACGGGTTCGGGTACGACCCGGCGTTCGTCCCGATTGGTGCTGAGGTGACCACCGCAGAAATGGCGCCCGAGGATAAGAACCTTATCTCTCACCGATCACGCGCCCTCACCGCCATCGCGCCGCGCGTTCGGGAGGTCTTGGGCCTCTAGCACCCGGGGGCGAACCGCCGTCCCGCTAGATCCTCCAAACCATCCCCGGCCTGGCGACACTGACCTTTCCGTCGAAGGTCGTCTCTGCCTCGGAGACATTCACCTGCGGATCGGTCCAGGGCTGGATGTGTGTGAGCACCAATTCCCCCACCTGACCATCCCGAGCCATCGCGCCGGCCCTGCTTCCCGACAGGTGGATCCCCCGCGTCTGCACCTGGTCGGTGAAGCCGCATTCCGCTAGGAGAAGGTCAACTCCGCGCGCCATCTCGTCCATGCCCCCACACGAGTCCGTGTCGCCCGTGTACGCCACGGTCACGGTCTCAGTTCTTCCGTTTTCCGACGGGCCCTCGATGCGGAAACCGTATGTCTCCACCAGGTGATTTCCCGGGAAGGCAGTTACTGTCAGCGGTCCGACGTGAATCACCGTGCCCTCCTGGACCACCTGAAAATCGAAAGACTCCGTGATCCCAGCAACGTCCGTGTAACCGTCGATCTGCGCTGCTCTGCTGGTGATTTCGCGCGGCCCGGCCATTTTCAGCCCCGGGTGCGGACCGTCCGGATGCCATTTCAAGAACACGTGGTAGGAAATGATGTCTGCCATGTGATCTGCGTGTCCGTGGGTGATTAGGAGCGCATCGACGGCTCCCGGATTGACGTATCTCCAAAGCTCCCCGAAGGATCCGGGCCCCAGATCCATCACCACCGACCAGGTTCGAGTCGCCCCCGTTTCCGGGTCAACCCCGTCCGCCTGCACCAAGTAGCAGGAAGCCGCTCCCTTCGGTCCCGACATCGAGCCCGTCGCCCCAACGATCGTCACTCTCACTGTTCGTCCTCCGCTTCGCCCGCCTTGCTTGGAGCCGCTTCAACTTGCCCGACCTCCGGGCCGAGGAACCGACGGGCGAGGACGAAAAACGCCTGATTCGGTTCCGTGGACATGAACCTGTAACTTGCGCCCTCTCCCGGGAGGCGGGGCGAGTGCAGCAGATCCAAGTCCACCAGCTGCGAATACGTGGCGTTCGCAGTGGTCTCCGAGGAGGAGACGAGCTGTACTCCGCGCCCCAGCTCGCGAGACAACACGCCGGTCAACAGCGGGTAATGCGTGCATCCGAGGATGACTGTGTCCACGTCCGCTTCCTGGAGTGGCGCGATGTACTCGCGCGCCGCGGCCGTCACGTCCTCGCCCGTTGTCTCCCCGCGTTCCACGAACTCAACAAAACGCGGCGCCGCGCTCTGCCAAACCTCTACGTCAGGTACGGCGGCGAGGGCGTCTGCGTACACGTCTGAACCAACCGTGGCGGCCGTCCCAAGCACTCCGACGCGCCCATTTCGCGTGGCTACAGCCGCTTCCTGCGCCGCCGGCGTCACCACTTCCACGACGGGTATCCCCAGAGGAACGTAACGTTCCCGGGCATCTTTCAGGGCTGCCGCTGTAGCCGTGTTGCACGCGATGACAAGCATTTTCACGCCCTCGCCGACGAGGATGTCCAAGTTCTCCAAGGTCAGGGCTCGAACCTCGGCCAGCGTCCGCGGGCCATACGGCGTGTGGGCGCTGTCGCCCAGGTAGATGATGTCTTCGCCCGGCAACTTGTCGATGATTGCGCGCGCAACGGTGAGGCCCCCGAGTCCCGAGTCGAAGACTCCGATTGGTGCGTCATTCACGCCTTCGACGCTATCCCAAAAACCGGCGCGAACAGTGTTTCGGCCGGTGAGACTGACCACGGATTCCCTGGTTCCGCCACACATCACATCTGAGAGATGTGGGCATCCACGCAGTCTCAGCGGGAACGACTAACGTGTCTGTCATGGCAGCCTCAGAATCAACTGCGTTGTTGACAGACATGTACGAACTGACGATGGTCGACGCGGCTCTGCAATCGGGCGTCGCTGATCGCAAGGCAGTGTTCGAGCTTTTCGGCCGGCGCCTACCTCCCTCTCGCCGTTTCGGGGTTGTTGCTGGGACCGGAAGGATCTTGGAGGCTCTGAAGCGCTTCCAGTTCAGCGATGACCAGATGCAGTGGTTGGATAACCAACACTTCCTATCCGACGATGCACTCACTTTCTTGCAAGACTTCAAGTTCTCTGGCGATATCTACGGGTATAGAGAGGGAGAGGTCTACTTCCCAGGATCACCGATACTCACGGTGGAGAGCACATTCGCTGAGGCCACACTCTTGGAGACCCTACTTCTGTCAGTCTTGAACTACGACTGCGCCGTAGCGTCAGCGGCGTCGCGAATGACCATCGCGGCGCACGGGCGCCCCTGCGCGGACATGGGAGCCAGGAGAGCACACGAGAGAGCCGCAGTCTCCGCTGCTCGCGCCGCAGTCATCGGCGGGTTCACTGCCACTTCGGACCTGGAAGCGGGACGACGCTACGGCCTGAAAACTATCGGCACCTCAGCGCACTCGTTCACGCTTATCCAGGATTCAGAAGAACGGGCATTCGAAGCCCAGGTAGCCACCTTGGGACCGGATACAACGCTGCTCGTCGACACCTACGACATCCCGCGTGGCGTCGTGAAGGCAGTACAGGCAGCGCGAGCTGCAGGCGGGGAACTTGGTGCCGTAAGGATCGATTCTGGCGACCTCGTGGCCCAAGCATTCAAAGTCCGGGAACTACTCGATTCCCTGGACGCCCAGTCGACGAAGATAACGGTCACCTCCGACCTGGATGAGTACGCCATTGCCGCCCTCGGAGCAGCGCCCGTGGATTCCTACGGGGTCGGGACCAAGTTGGTCACCGGATCAGGGGTACCGACAGCGGCCCTCGTATACAAACTGGTTGAGAGAGGAACTGGCGACGGCGGCACGGTACCCGTGGCGAAACTCAGCGAGTCCAAAGGCACCGTCGGCGGCAGGAAAGTTGCCGGACGCCTATACGACTGGGATGGGCGCGCAACCGTAGAGGCCCTACTCATGGGCGAGGACGCCGAGTCGGCAAAGCGCAGGATCCTAGATGCCGGAGGGCGGGTCCTACAGGTCCCATTAGTTCGCGGCGGAGTGATCCTCTCTGAGGGATGGAGTCCGCAGGCCACTTTGGACGCCCAAGAGCACCACCGCGTCGCGCGCAACGAGCTCCCCTATCAGGCGTGGCGCCTGTCTGACGGAGAGCCCGGAGTTCGTACGCGCTACTACGGACCCGAGACTCCCCTAACAGCCTTCTGAACTCCGCAAGGAGGGGTCACTGCCCTGCGTCGAAAGGCCAGTCAGGCCCCTGGCTGTCGGATGAGTCCTTCAGCGCCTTACACTTCGGGCAGATCGGGTACTTCTTCGCGTCCCGCGTGGGCACCCACACCTTCCCACAGAGAGCCACGACGGCCTCGCCGGTAATGGCGGCCTGGTTCGCACGGTCGCGGCGAACGAAATGGGCGAACCGGTCTCCATCCCCGTCGGTGTTACTGGGCTTGGTACGTGGCAGTTCGAGGACGTCGGAGTGTCCCGCCGTCTGCGTTTCGGCCATTCTTAGTCCTGGTTCTGCAGGGCAATCTCTCCTGCGTATGCGGCTTTGTAGTAGTCCTTGAGCTTTAGCTTCGAGGCAGCAGCCTCATCTACAAGGATGGTCGCGTCGTTGTGGAACTGCAACACTGAGGCCGGCCACAGGGCTGAAACGCCGCCTTCGGCTAGCGCCGCAATGGCCTCCGCCTTCTGCTGTCCCTGGGCCACCAAGACGACCTTCTTCGCCCGCCCGATAGTTGCCAAGCCCTGCGTGATGCAGTACTTGGGGACGAGGTTGATGTCGCCATCGAAGAAGCGCGCATTGTCTTTGCGTGTCTGTTCGGTGAGCACCTGGGTGTGGGTCAAGGAAGACAACGAGCCTCCCGGCTCGTTGAAGCCGATGTGCCCGTCAGTCCCAATCCCCAGGATCTGAAGGTCTATCCCACCCGAGGCGCTGATCTGCGCCTCATAGGCCGCCGCTGCTGCCTTGGGATTCGGGTCATTGCCATCTGGGCCGTGCACAGCCCCGGGCGCAAAATCCACCTTGGACGCGAAGACGCGCTGGATGAAGTTCCTGTATCCCTCTGGATGCTCTGCTGGCAGGCCGACATATTCGTCCAACAAGAAAGCCTGTGCCTGGGAGAACGACACTTCTCCTAGCTCATAGCGGCGGATCAGTTCCTCGTAGACGGGTAACGGGGAAGAACCCGTCGCCAGACCGAGTACCGCCTTTGGTGACGTCGACAGGAGCTGGGTGTACAGATCAGCACCAGCGCGAGCGATCTCTTCAGTGGATGACAAAACGACTATGTTCACGTCTGTCCTCAATCTCAGGTTTTCCGTTGGCCAAAACCCAAGTTTAAGGCCAGCGGGCGAGCGAGAATTACATTCCTCGCTCGCCCACCGGTCCAGTTGCTGTACAGAACCCGGGGTCCGGCACTACTTTCCTACAGCCGCCTTCAGGGTGGACCCTGCGGTGAACTTCACACCGTAGCCAGCCGGGATCTGAATCTCTTCCTTCGTCCGTGGATTGCGGCCAGTCCGCGCAGCGCGCTCAACCCGCTCCACCGAGAGCAAGCCGGTTACCCGCACCGACTCCCCCTTGGAAAGGGCGTCGATGATTACCGACTGGAACGCGCCCAGCGCCGCGTCAGCCTGAGCCTTGGTGAGGCCGGCGCGTTCTGCCATCTGCGCTACCAGTTCTGTGCGATTGATCGACATTGCTTATCCTCTGTCTCGGTCAACGATTCCATAACCACCTGGGTGGTTCAGAAAAACGCTACACATCAGGCGACCTTTTGTCAGGTCCGGGCCAGCTAATTCACCGGGAATGTGGGCAATATCAGTGCCCACCCAACCGAGCCGGCGCCAGCCCCAACATGGGAGTACCCCCTCCGCGCTACAGCTCTCTGGCCAACCTTGCCAAAAGCCGCGCACCGAAACCGGTGGCGCCCTCCGCCAGCCATCTGTCCGCACTCGGAGCCGACATCGGACCGGCTATATCCAGGTGCGCCCACGGCGTGTCCCCAACAAACTGAGACAAGAACAACCCCGCCGTAATTGTCCCCGCATTGCGGTTCTTCAAGTTCGCATTGGCAACGTCCGCAACCTCTGACGACAGGATCTTCAGGTACCGCCCGTACAGCGGCAGTTCCCACACGAGCTCACCCACTTCTTCCCCGGCGCGTTCGATTCCGCCGATGAGGGCGGGATCATTGCCAAGGACCGCCGCGATCTCCCCTCCAAGGGCCACCGTTTGCGCGCCCGTCAAGGTCGCAATATCCACGATCCAATCCGGATTCGACTCTGCCGCGAGCGACAGGCCGTCCATAAGGACAAGCCTGCCCTCCGCGTCAGTGTTGGTCACTTCAACGGTCACGCCATTGCGCGCGGTAATGATCTCCCCGACTCGCATCGAGTTCCCCGAAATCATGTTGTCCGTTATCGGCAGCCACGCATCCACCTGTGTGGCCACACCCAGGTCCGCGAATGCCGTAAACGCCCCCAGGATCGCGGCCGCTCCGCCCATGTCCATTTTCATTTCCAGCATCGAAGCAGAGGGCTTCAACGACAGGCCACCCGAGTCGAACGTGATCCCTTTCCCGACGAGGGCGAGCCGGCCAGACTCACGCGTTTCGCCGCCTACGCCCTCGCTTATTTCGGCCCGACGTGCATCGTAGGTCAGCCGGATCAGGTGGGCGCCGTGTTCGGAGCCCCGGTTCACCCCCACGATCCCACCGCAACCCAGATCTTTCAGATCGTCCAGATCGAGGTCCCGAACTGCAAATCCGAAGTCTGTGGCCAGCCGTTGCGCCACCCCTGGGAAAGTGCTCGGCGTCAGGTGTCCGGGCGACGCGTTCGTAAGGTCACGCGCGACAAATGCTGCCCGGACCTCCGCTCGCGCCTCAACGAGCACCTGCACTACGGCTTCTGCGTCCCAGCCCTGCGCTACCAAGGCAAACTCTTCCAGCGGAACCACGGATGCCGCCTTGTCTGTGTTCGTCACCTTGAACTCGTAGCGGGACAGAAGGAGTCCAGAGACGAACTCCACCAAGTCCGGTTTGGCTGCCCCTGCCGGGAATGACGTTGTCAAAGCGGCGCATCTGGCCGTGGCACGCCCGGCAGCAGCCCCCGCAGTACGGAAGTGGTCTCCGCGCACCCGCACGGCGGTCTCCCCTACATCACCCAGGCCCACGAGCACCGAAAGACAGCCAGTAGGAGACGGAATCGTGAATACGTCGCCCTCGCCTGCTTCGAAACCATAAGACTCCAACGCGTTCGCGGAGAATCCGAGTTCGGTTGGAACCTGGTTCAGCGCGAACACCGGGTACACGTGGGCGGCCTCGCCGGATCGGGGCGGCAGAGTTTCGGCTGGAGGTGAGACAAAATCCACCTCCGACAGCCACTGGAGCGAAGGTAGAAGGTCGACGTCGTATGAATCCACTACGGAAGGCAAAGGAAGTCCTGTTCTTGTCTTGATTTTCGTGAGCGGCCGCACTTGGCCGCGCCAGGCCAAGCTATCAGGGTTGCGTCATGACGCGAAAAACCCAGGAACACTAGGCCCCTGGGTTCATGCTGTGGAGATGGCGGGA
>CAYFQC010000024.1:0-21818 GCA_964345155.1 uncultured Actinomyces sp. | reverse complement strand
GGCCGTGAACCAACGCCGGAGGAGCTGGCGCTGGAGCTGGATATGACGCCTGAGAAGGTCGTCGAAGTCCAGAAGTACGGGCGGGAACCGATTTCTTTGCACACACCTTTGGGTGAGGACGGAGACTCCGAATTCGGCGATCTGATTGAGGATTCGGAGGCCGTCATCCCCGCGGACGCAGTCTCCTTTACTCTGCTCCAAGAGCAGCTCCACCAGGTCCTTGACACTCTCTCGGAGAGGGAGGCCGGGGTTGTATCGATGCGCTTCGGGCTCGGCGACGGCCAACCCAAGACTCTGGACGAAATCGGGAAGGTCTACGGCGTGACACGGGAGAGGATCCGGCAGATCGAATCCAAGACGATGAGCAAACTGCGTCACCCGTCGCGTTCCCAGGTTCTCAGGGATTACCTGGACTAGACGCGCGGAAGCAAGGAGGAGGGGGGAACCGTGGTTCCCCCCTCCTCCTACGTCGTTCGTCGCGAAGTGCTTCCGCTTCAGTCCATCTGGTCGCGATCATCTTGAACAAAAAGGGCGGCTTCGCTCAGGGCGGGAAGATGCCGGGCGGCGTGGTGAGCACAGAAGAGCAATTCCGATGCCGGCAGCACAGCCCGAACCCAAGCCCGAGCCCCGCAAGAATCACAGCGGTCCCGAGCGTCCAGGACACGTGGACCTGCAATTGGGAAACTGTCCGTCTCTTTGGTTGTCGTTGCTGTCATACGCTCATGGAATCACGCCTTGCCGACAACCGGTAGGAGCTGTCCGTGACTTTCGCCCTAGGCGGAGAGAGCTCAGCGGCGGTTCCGGGCCGTGTCGGTGTGTCGCTCTATGATTCGACCGTGGCTAGGAAACCTGAAACGCAAGAGCACCCCGAGTATTCGGCGCGGCACCTGTCCGTCCTGGAAGGCCTTGAAGCCGTCCGGAAGCGTCCAGGAATGTACATCGGATCAACCGATCAGCGCGGTCTGATGCACTGCGTTTGGGAGATCGTAGACAATGCCGTAGACGAAGCCCTCCAGGGAGAGTGCAGCCGAATCGAAGTGGTCCTTCATCCCGACCACTCGGTTTCTGTTGCCGACAATGGGCGCGGCATACCAGTCGACCTGGTTCCTGGCGTCGGCCTGTCAGGAGTGGAGGTGGTGTTCACCAAGCTTCACGCCGGAGGGAAGTTCGGTGGTTCCTCATATTCTTCTTCAGGGGGACTACACGGCGTGGGTGCCTCCGTGGTCAACGCTCTCTCTGCACGGCTTGACGTGGAGGTCGACCGGGACGGAAAGACGCACTCGATGAGCTTCCAGCGCGGTGAACCTGGACGTTTCGAGGACCAAGGAGAGCCAAGCCCGAGCGCCAGTTTCACTGCCTTTTCGGAAGCGCAGCCAATCCTTGTCACCGGTAAGGTCAAGAGGGGCGTGAGCGGCACTCGCGTTCGGTTTTGGCACGACTTCCAGATTTTTCCGCAGACGGAGTCCTTTTCTTGGGAAGCCCTTGTTTCCAGAGCCCGTCAGACGGCATTCCTCGTGCCGGGTCTAACCATCTGCCTGAAGGACGAGCGTGGTCCGGATGTGGTCGAAGAGACCTTCCACTACGAGGGTGGCATCTCCGACTACGTAGATTTCCTAGCCACAGACCGACAGGTCACCGACACCTGGCGTATTCGGGGGGAGGGGACCTACGAGGAAACGGTCCAGCAGCTGAACGAGGACGGACACCTACGTCCTGCCACCGTGGAGCGGACCTGCACAGTAGACATAGCGCTTCGCTGGGGTGTCGGCTACGAAACGGACGTCCGATCGTATGTGAACATCATTGCCACGCCTAAGGGCGGCACTCACGTTCAAGGCTTCGAACAAGCGCTCCTCAAGGTACTTCGCGGACAGGTCGACAAGCAGGCCCGCCGTCTGAAGCTCACAGCGAAGGACGGCCGCCTGGAGAAGGAAGATCTATTGGCTGGCCTGACAGCAGTGGTCACGGTCCGGCTTCCAGAACCGCAGTTCGAAGGGCAGACCAAGGAAGTCCTCGGAACTCCACAGGTAAAGCCCGTTGTCAATCGGGTGGTGAGTCGGTGGCTGGAGGACAAGCTGTCCCGGGCTGGCAGATCCGACAAGCAGGAGAACCAGGCGCTTTTAGACAAGCTCGCGGGAGAGATGAAGGCGCGCTCCTCCGCCAGGCTCCACAAGGAAATCAGCAGGCGTAAGAACGCCTTGGAGACGTCTTCGCTCCCAGCGAAGCTGGCTGACTGTCGTACCTCCGACGTGGCCCGAAGCGAGTTGTTCATAGTGGAAGGAAACTCTGCCTTGGGAACCGCGAAGGCGGCCCGTAGCTCCGAGTTTCAGGCACTGTTTCCGATCCGCGGCAAGATCCTGAACGTGCAGAAGGCATCCACCTCCGACATGCTCTCAAACGTTGAGTGTTCCAGCCTCATACAGGTCATTGGGGCCGGTTCGGGAAGAAGCTTCGACCTTGAATCTGCGCGCTACGGCAAGGTGATTCTCATGACCGATGCAGACGTGGACGGGGCGCACATTCGAACACTCTTGCTGACCCTGTTTTTCCGATACATGCGTCCCCTAGTGGAAGCAGGCAGAGTGTTCGCCGCCGTCCCGCCGTTGCACCGAATTGATGTCCCCGGCAGGGGACGTGCCAAACCGGAGACGATCTACACGTATTCGGAGGCACAACTCCACTCGACACTGCGGCGGCTCGCCAGTCAGAAACGCACCTATAAGGAGCCAATCCAACGTTACAAGGGCCTGGGGGAGATGGACGCGGACCAGTTGGCGGAGACAACGATGGACCCTCGGTCCAGGCGGCTGCGGCGGGTGACCTTGGAGGATGAGAGTGCCCTACGGGAAGCTGAGAGCGTGTTCGAACTCTTGATGGGGACGGTTGTGGCCCCCCGCAAGCAGTTCATAGTTGACGGCGCGCGCTCTGTGGCTAAGGACCGTATTGATGCGTGAGTTGATGTCTGAGTCACTGCGGCGCAGCCCCGGGAACTGCGAGTTCGTGCGCTAATCTGACAGTCGTGACCAGACAGACTGCGGGCTTGCCAACGCCTCACGCATACGTGACGTGGGCACCGCTACAGCTGTCGGACATGGACTCCCTCCACAGCCTGCTGCAGAGAATCGAGCAGGCAGACGAGCTGCCTTACCGAACTTCGCTCTCTGAAGTGGAGTCGATGTTCAAGAGGTCGGAACACTGGGTAGCGGTCGCTGGTTATCCGGCTGACGATGGCGCCGCTGACGCACCACTGCAGGACCCCTGCCCCAAATGCAAAGAGATGGTCGCTTTCGGCTACGTCGGCCTGGCTCGTGACGGAACCTCTGAGGCCGTCTGCCAAGGTGGCGTCAGTCCAGCTGCGCGCCGCCTGGGCATCGGATCGAAGCTTCTGGAATGGCAAACCCGCGCGGGAGCCAAACTCTTGCAGACCGAGAGCCGGGCCGGCGAGGGCGTCCTGACCCACACGGTCCCTGACGGTGACGACGATTTCCGGGAGGGCCTAGAGGCGTTTGGGTACAGGTGGGTCGGAAGTGCTGTTGAACTGCGCGCAGACGTTGATAGTTGGCAGAGGCCGGCAGAGAGGCCGGCGTACGTTGAACTCATGACTTGGACGGAAGACCTCGATGATTTGGCCCGCAGAGCTTTCAACAAAGTGAACGCGGAACTAGGCAACCCCAGGGTTTCCAAATCAGACTGGGCCCAGATGAACGCAGGAATCAGCCGCAACTGGTCGTATGTGGCGATGGACCAGGGAGGCGACCGGCCTCGCGTGGTCGGACTGGTCAGCACAGGCGGGTTCGAACAAGACTGGCAGGCATTGGGATGGACCGAAGGCGTTCTCCAAATAGTTGCCGTACTCGACCCGGACCGGCGGGAGGAGACTCTGAGCGCGCTACTCGACGCCACGGTCACTTCGCTGCATCGCGACGGGATCCAGAAGGTGTCGGTGACCTTGGACCCCAATGCAGAAGAATCAACGGTGGACTTCTACCGCCGCCAGGGTTTCGCGGTCTCCTCCTGGTATCACACCTACTCGATGCCGGTTCCAAAGGGCTCCAAGGTTCCCCTCTTCGATTAGAGAATCACGCGAGATACTCGACCACCGCGGTCAGAGGAGAACCGGATGCGTCACGTTTCCCGTTGTCGTCTGGTAGCGGAATCGGTGTCCCGGCCGCGGACAGCGCGACGGGACGGTGCGGACCGGCCCAGGCGCGGCGGAGTCCGCCCTCGCCAACTAGCATGCGCTGGCATCGCACTCCCATAGTCGCTCTTCCCTTCGCGGGGTAGTCGACCAAGGGGGTGAGCTTCGCCGAGCCCGGCACCGTCCCCGGCAGCCCGTCGGCTGGCTCAGTGACTGTGGCTACAACGGCAGTTGGTGTCTCTTCGGTCGCGGAGAAGAACGTTACGGAATCGTCCTCGCTAAGTTTGATTCCCTGGACGCCAGCGGCCGCAGGGCCCTGGGCACGCACCGCTGCAACCGGGAATTTCAGCAGCTGCCCGCGGCGCGTTATGAACACCGCAAAGTCGGTCTCGGCGGAATTCGTGGCCCCAACCACTCGGTCCTCTGCGTCGAGGGTGACGGCGCTCCACACGTCCCGGTTAGACGGCCACTCGGGTCGAACGCGTTTCACCACTCCCCGTTCCGTGCCGAGCGCCAGAGTCAGGTCCGGGTTCGCTGAGACCACCGCAACGGGTTGCGATTCGCCCGCACTGCTCGCAAGCTCTCTGAATGGGACTGCCCCGGCCAGGGACTGCGACAGATCGGAGCGTGCCAGTGACGGCAGTGTCTCCGCCGGGATGCGGTGGATCAGGCCGTCTTCTGTTAGAACCAGGACAGCCCCACGGGTCGTCGTCTCCGCCCACGACCTCCACGCGTCTCCGGACGAGGGCGAGGGCGCTTTCAGCCCCTCGGCGCCCGGAATACGTGCCAGGGCACCTGCCGGAGTCAACACGGCAACGCAGGGTTCGTCTGGAATCTCCAGCTCGGGAGCAGTCGCCTGGTCCGAGGCCGAAGCCCCTTCTTCCAAAAGAATCGTGCGCCTGGGGGACGCAACCTGCGTGATGGTTTCCTCCAGGTCGGCCGCCACTTTCTCCTCCAGTAGGCTTCGCGACCCAGCAATCGCCCGAAGAGCGTCCAGTTCGCCCTCAAGTTTGTTTCGCTCCTCTTCTAGCTCAATGCGAGAGAACTTCGTCAGGCGCCGCAGGCGCAGCGCCAGGATGTACTGCGCTTGAACCTCGCTGAGGTCAAAAGCCAGCTCCAGGCGACTTTGGGCCTCCGCGGTGTCCTCCGAGGAGCGGATGATGGCAATCACGTCGTCTATGTCCAAGATCGCCCGGAGTAGCCCGGTCACCAGGTGGAGCCGCCCCTCTTTTTTCTCTATGAGGAAGTGCGTGCGCCGCAGCGTCACGTCCAGCCTGTGTTCGAGGAACACAGAGAGCATGTCCTTCAACGTGAGCGTTTTGGGCTGTCCGCCGACGAGGGCGACGGCATTCGTGGCGAAACTGTCCTCCAGCGGCGTGTACTTGTGCAGCAACGCAAGCACCGATTCGGGCTTGAAACCGCTCTTGACCCCGATGACTAACCTCAGCCCGTGCTCCCGGTCAGTCAGGTTCGATACGGAGGCGACGCCCTTGATCTTGCCGGAGTTGACCCCGTCTTTGATTTTTTCTATCACCCGCTCCGGACCGACCATGTAGGGCAGCTCGGTCACCACAATGCCCATGCGGCGCGGGCTGACACGCTCAATAACGGTTTTCGCGCGCACTTTGAAGATGCCTCTGCCCGACCTGTAGGCCTCGCGAACGCCGTCTAATCCCGGGATGATGCCGCCGCCGGGAAAATCTGGGCCGGGGACCAGGCGCATCAGATCCTCGACGGAGGCGTCCGGGTTCCTGAGCAGCAGGAGGGCACCGCGCAGTGTCTCCGCTGGATTGTGAGGGGGAATAGAAGTGGCCATGCCGACGGCGATTCCGGAAGCGCCGTTGACCAGCAACGATGGGAACTGTGCGGGCAAGACCTCCGGCTGCATGAACTGGTTGTCGTAGTTGGGTACGAACTCCACAGCGTCCTCGTCCAGCCCTGCGGTGAGAAGAGCGGCGGCTTTGGCTAGCCGAGCTTCGGTGTAGCGGGCAGCGGCCGGGCCGTCGTCCAGCGACCCGAAGTTTCCGTGCCCGTCTACCAAAGGCAAACGCAAGTTGAAGTCCTGGGCCAGTCTGACGAGGGCGTCGTAAATGGGAGCGTCCCCGTGCGGATGGAGCTTGCCCATTACCTCGCCGACGACGCGCTGCGACTTGACGTGCCCCCGTTCAGCCGTGAGCCCCATCTGTTGCATCTGGTACAGAATGCGTCTTTGCACCGGCTTCAGGCCGTCACGAGCGTCGGGAAGGGCGCGGGCGTATATGACCGAATACGCGTACTCCAAGAACGAGTCGCGCATCTCCTGGGAGACGTCGACGTCGTCTATGTTGTTCTCTTCCTCGGCGCTAACCACGTTGATTGGCATGATGCACATTATTGTGGACGCTGCAGAGTTACCCGAAACCGACCCGGGCGCAGTGGGGGACGCATGAGAACATTGGCAAGGATCCGCGAACTGGGCTTCCACCCGGAGCTCCTGGAGGCGATCCTCGAAGCGCTCAGCGGAGGAGGGGTGCCCGAGCACTCAGTTTTCCAGCTAGAAGTAACGATGGACGAAGAGTCCGTCTTCCGTCACTTCGATTTTCTCGGCCTCCAGCGGGGCCTGCTCGTAGCGGTCCACATTGATGAACTGCCCGATGGTCTCCACTGGCAGTCCTCTGTGACCCCGACGTCCCGGGTGACCAACGTTGAACTCGGTGCTTCGTCCTCGCCCGATTCCGGCGACGCGGCGGCGCACATTCCGGGACTCACCGGCGAAGTGACGGTGGCGCTGGAGATCGAGGGCAGGGCGGGGGTGGACCTGGACCGCGCGCAATGCGACGACCCGGAATGTCAGTTTGACCACGGTTACACCGGAGCGGTCAAGAACAGTGGACTATTCATGACCTTTGGCTCTGGGATGGAGGCTTCGACACCTACTGAAGCGATCTCTTTCGTGTCCGCGCTGACTTCTGAAATGGCCAGGTCGTAGGCGATGAACCTGTGGGATGAGCAACCTTTGCCCGAGCGGGTTCGCCCGCCGATTCCTCCTCGGTCGCCGTGGATAGGTGACGTACTGGGGGCCATCGCCTCCTGCGCGGACCTACCGCTAGCTGCTCTACCGGAGAGCTCTGGAACTGCAGCAGGTGCGTACGGGCTCGAGCAAGCCTCGGCGAACATCGTGATCATGGTCGACGGACTCGGACTCGTGCCTCTGCTGGCAAACATGAGCTACGCGCCAACGCTGCGGCGGGCCGGCTCCGCACCGGTGTCCGCCCAGACAACCGCGCCTTCTACAACGGCTTCCGCCCTAACCACCTTTGCCACAGGCACGACACCCGGAGCCACGCGGATGGTGGGCTATTCGGTAGCTCACGGATCCGGCTCCATGAACCTTCTCCACTTCGCTGACGGCGTCGACGCCCGCCGTTGGCAGCCTACGCCGACAATCATGGAACGCCTGGCGGACGAGGGCGTGCGAACCACTGTCGTGACCGACCCGAAATTCGCTGGCTCCGGTCTCACGGAGGCCGCCATGCGGGGGGCGGCGTTCATTCCGGCGCGGACGCTCACGGAGCGCTTTGATGCCGCGGCCAGGGAAGCGCGGGCTGGCACGCCACTCATCTACGTCTACTGGTCCGCTATCGACGCTGCTGGTCACGCCTACGGCCCCGGTTCTGAGCGCTGGGTTCGAGAGCTCGAGGATTTTGATGCGGCCCTGGGACGCTTCCTGATCAGGGTAGATGGACTCGCGCAGGTAGTGCTCACTGCAGATCACGGGATGGTGCGGGCAGGACGCAGGGTAGATATCTCACAGGTGCCTGAACTTAGCTCCGGGGTTCGAATCTTGGCTGGGGAAGGCCGGGCGGCCCACGTTCACGCCAGTCCGGGCAGGGAAGAGGATGTCATCTCCAACTGGAGAGACTTCTGGGGCGAGGACGCCTGGACATTCACGCGGGCGCAGATTCCTAAAGTGCTGGGCGCGGGTGCCGGCGTGCAACTGGTTGGGGATCTGCTCGTCATGCCCAAGTCCACGACGGTCGTGGTGGACAGCAGGACGCAGACGGCGGCCTCGATCGCAATGCCCGGCGTCCACGGGTCCCTGACGGAAGATGAGATGCTGATTCCGGTTTGGCGGCTGGTCTAGCCCTCTCCGCGGGACCCGAAGACAATCTCATCCCAAGAGGGAACGGGAGTTCGCCTGCGTTTGCGGGTGGGCTCGGCGGCTTCTGCGCTGAGGACGGTGGTCGCGGGTTCCTCCTTCACGGGTGCGGGCGCGGCCGATGGCTCCTTCTTCTCGACAGGTTTGACCTCTTTGGGAGTTGGCCTCTCAGGCGTTTCTTCCTCTACTTCGTCCTCGCTTCCCGCCAGCACCTCCGACCAGGTCTTTGAGCGCGCTTCTACCTTTACGGTGACCTCTTCGAGCTCGGCAACCACGGTTTCCACACCAGTGTCTCCGCCCTCACCGTCGATAACCAGAGGTTGCCGCTTACCTCGGGCGGCGTCAAGGCGTCGCAGCAGGCTCTCCTGGCGCTCCAACAGGGCTTCGGCCGATGCATCGCCCCGTTCTGGCGCGCCCGCTGAGACCGGAGGGAACAGCGCCCGGATGGGCTCAGCCGGCCTCTCGGTCTCGGTTAGCTCCCGAGCCGTGTCATCAAGCGCGAGTGCCCCACCGGTTGCCTCCACCAGCTCCCAAGCAGCCGTTTTCTGTACCGAGTCGGTGATAAACGAGGCCGTCACTTCCCAGGTACCGTCAGCGCGGCGTAGGGCACTCCAACTCAGAGTGTCAGGTTCGGCTCCGGCCTGGGCCAGCCGGTCAAGCACCAGATCACCGAGCCGGGGCGCGCCCCTGTCTCCGCCCACGTAGGAGGCCTGAACCCGACGAATCGCTCTTCCAATCTCAGCCAGGACCGGTCCCTCGTACCGGCGGACCCGCTCCAGATCAGTTCCCGTCTGCTCGGCGACTTGCTCAGCGGACAGGCCGCTGCGCAAGAGCGCCTGGATGTCGCGTGGTGCCAGCGGGGTGCCCTCTTCGACTTCGAGAGCAAGCGAAGAACCCTTGATCACCGCCGCCCACAGCCCGTCGGTAAGGGGTGCCGCATATCGGTTGCCTTCGGCGTCCGAAAAGAGCAGTGCGTCGCTCTCCGCGTCGCGACCAACGAAGTCCAGAGGTTTCATCCGCCCCACCTTTCTCCCCCTATCGTGCCAAACCGTTGTGCCTCTGCGCGGTTCATCGCCCGTGTGTTCGCCGATGCGGATCGGAAGCCCGGGCATGAGATGGTGCGCCGTGGGCTTAGATGCTACTATCCCGGCGCGTGCCCAAACACCTAAGGCTTGATGACAGCGGCGAAGGAGGACCCGATGGCGACTGATTACGACGCCCCACGCAAGTCCGATGAGGACATCTCTGAAGACTCCATCGAAGAGCTCAAGTCGCGCCGCGCCGACATCGGCTCGAACGACGTTGATGAAGATGAGAACGAAGCCGCCGAGAGTTTTGAGCTTCCCGGGGCCGATCTGTCCAAGGAAGAGCTGACGGTGCTTGTCGTCCCGCCGCAGGAGGACGAGTTCACCTGCACCTCGTGCTTCCTGGTGAAGCACATCTCCCAGCTGTCCCCCGACAGCGACCCGGGGGCTCCGTTATGCCTCGACTGCGCTATGTGATACCCCTAAGTCATGGGTTTATTCGGTCGTCGCAGCAAGAGAAGTAGTCAGGGACAGGATGCTCCCGAAGAGCCGTCATCATCTGTGGAAGCAGAAAGCCAAGATCTAACCTCTGAAGATGGGGGCCCGGCAGGACCCGCCGACTCGGAGGGCAGGGGAGCGCCGCAAGGGTACGTGGACCTCGGGTCCTTGTACGTCCCCAGGCTGCCCGGGCTGCAGCTACGCGGCAAGGTCGGACCGGACAAGACCACACTGAACCGGATTCTCCTGGTCTTAGGTTCCTCTGGAATCACGGTGAGCGTTGCTGCGGCTCCCAAGAGCGCCGGGGCATGGGAGGAACTCTCAGGCCAGATCTCCACGTCTATTTCCGCCGCGGGCGGACAAGTCACTAAAAGCGAAGGGCCTTTCGGACAGGAGCTGAACGCGAGAATCGGGGTCCAACTCCCAGACGGAACGAAGGGCCTCACTCCTTTGCGAGTCATCGGGGTCGAGGGACCGCGCTGGGTACTTCGCATCGACGTGCAGGGCGCCGCCGCCGCTGGCAATGAGGAGGAAGCCGCTGCTTGTGAGGACCTCATCCGATCGCTGATTGTGAACCGCGGTTCGGAACCCAAGATTCGCTTTGAGATCCTCCCTCTTACGCTCCCGAAGGATGCGGCGGCGCAGGATGGGATTTAGCCCTCTGGCCAGGGGACTCTTCTCCCGCCGGAGCGAACATAGTCCGGAGGCAGACCCCGACCCCCTCGCGTTCCTGGCTGAAGTTGCTGACCGTGTGCCAATCGCCTTGGCTCCGCTCCGCCAAGTCTCCACCGTCGCCGGACGGGTCGAGTCCGCAACTCCCTCCCCGGAAGGTCGGCCAGCCCAGTTCCTCGTCTCTATCCAGGACGGGAGTGGGCCGCGGCTCGAGGCCGTGTGGCTGGGGCGTAGGTCCATAGCGGGGATCGGCGAAGGGGTGGGGCTGTCCGTGCGGGGAACTGTGGCGTTGGCCAAGGGCACCCGCAGAATAGTTGACCCCTCCTACACACTGATTAGCGAGGCCTGAGTTTGTCCAAACAGAATGCAACGAAGACGGGCTGGACCCAGCAACTCGACTCGCAGGACTTCTCAGTGAAGGACGCTATTGGCGGCTGGCGTGGAGCCACAGAATCGCTGCTCCCGGGGCTCGTCTTTGTTGTCGCGTACGTGATCACGAGGCAGATGACCTGGCCGCTGATCCTATCTGGGGGCCTGGCTCTGGTCTTCATAGTCGTACGGTTGATTCAGCGTTCTTCTCTCACGCAGGCATCCGCGGGCATGCTGGGCGTGCTTATCGGAGTGGTTTGGGCCGCACTGTCGGGTAGAGCCGAGAACTACTTTGCTTGGGGGCTGATCACGAACGCCCTCTTCTTCCTTGCAATGCTGGTATCCGTGCTGGTCCGGAAGCCGGCGGTGGGCGTCCTCGTTGAGTACGCGGTGGGCCTGCCCACTAACTGGCGGCAAGACCCGGCGGCCCCCCTCTTTCTCAAGCGGGCAGCCTGGGCAACTTGGGTTTGGGTTGCGGTGTTCGGCATCCGGCTGGCCGTGCAGCTGCCCCTTTACTTTGGAGGAGCTGTCGTCTCGTTGGGCATTTTCAAGCTGGTCTTGGGTCTGCCGCTTTTCGCCCTCGGAGCGTGGCTGAACTGGGTGCTCCTGCGCGGTGTTATCCCGCGGCACCCGGCCTCCTCGGAAGAGGTGGCGGAAGGTTCGGTTCAGGACTGACGCCGGCTAGGTTTGCTTTAGCAGCTGCTGCAAAGTGGCAAGCGCAGGCTCGGAGCGTCGCCCACAAACGATGATTAGCTCGTCGCCGCCCAGCAGTACTCCTGCGCTTTGGGCGGCCATGGGCGTCTCATCTCTGACCACGGCGCCCAGGACGAGCCCTCCGGGAAGGTCAAGTTCCGCGGCAAGAACCCCGATTTGGGGCGAGTGGCGGGGCACCTGAATCTTGTAGATCGAGGTCTGCGATTGGTCCACAGACAGCAGTTCCACAACGTCGCCCACTGATATGGCCTCCTCAACGATCGCCGTGAGGGCCCTAGGCGTGGACGCCAAGACGTCCACCCCCCAGTTTTCGTTGTACATCCACTCGTTGGCCGTGTGATTGGCGCGGGAAATGACCTGTGGGACCCCGAATTCGGTTTTGGCTAGGAGAGAGACGACCAGGTTTACCTTGTCGTCTCCTGTGACTGCGGCGAGGGCGTCGGCTTCCCTCGCGCCCGCTTCCTCAAGCTCCGTGGGGGAGCAGGCATCCGCCAAAACCCAGTCGGCATCTGGCACCAGACTCACCTTTATGGAGTCCGGGTCCCGGTCGATGACCGTCACCTCATGGCCGTGTGCGATTAGCTGGTTTGCCGTTGCGCGCCCAACTGCTCCCGCGCCGACGACGAGCACTCTCATTGGGCATCTCCTTCTTGGGGCGGCGCTGAAGTGAGCAAGTCGCGCAGATCAGTGGCGGATCGTCCGCTAACGCCGATGTAGAGCTTGTCGTGCTCCTGCACGACCATCGATGGCTTGGCCACCTGCACGGTGGACAACCGCGAGACGAAAGCGATCCGTCCGCCGCTTAGCTTCTCCACTCTGCTGAAGGGCACGCCCGTCCAGGAAAGGCCCGGCGAGATGGCAACCAGGGAGACCGCCCCGGTTGGACCCGTCCAAACAACGTTGGCGTTCGGGGGGACCATGCGTTCGAGAACTGCCATTGCTGTCCGCCGCGTCGAGGCGACGGTCGGTATCCCGAGCCGCTCGTACAGCTCTGCCCTCTCGGGATCCGCTATCCGAGCCACGAAGCGTCCGACCCCGAACTGCTCAGCCGCCGTGCGCGTTGCGATTACGTTTGAGTTATCTCCGTTCGAAACGGCCGCGAAACCGTATGCGTCTTGGATGTGTGCCTTCTTCAGCACCCCTTGGTCGAAACCATTCCCGTGTACGCGCTGTCCAGAAAAGTCGGGGCTGAGGCGGGAGAAGGCGGAGGGCTTGATGTCGATCACGGCGACCGAGTGGCCCTGTGCGTCCAACTCATTTGCAAGCATCGCGCCGACTCTGCCGCATCCCATAATCACGAAGTGCACGGGGCCAAACTACCACCGCGCGGCTCAGTGCGATTAGCATCGTGGGGCCGTTGGAACAGGCTCGACCGACTAGGCGGGGACGCACATGAAGAAAAAAGGTGGCCGTAGGGCCAGCGGAGGACCACAGCGCGAGCTGCACACAGAACCAGTCCTGCTCGCGAAGCCAGTGCGACTCATAAAACCCGTGCACGGCGGAGCTTGCCTGGCCCGCGATGACCAAAACAGGACACTGTTCGTCCGTGGTGGCCTGCCTTCTGAGCTGGTACGCGTAGCCGTCACATCCGAGCACAAACGGTATGCCTGGGCGGACGTCGTCGAGGTAGTGGAACCTTCCGCCCACCGGGTGCCGCATGTCTGGAAGGAGGCGGCCGATGGAGGGATAGGCGGCGTTGAACTTGGGCACGTGGAGCCCGCCTTCCAGAGGGAGTGGAAGTCGACCGTCCTAGACGAACAGCTCCGGCGCCTTGGCGGCCCACAGGTAGTGGCAGACCTGGAAGCGCTCGTCGGGGTCCGCGAGGGTGAGGATTGCGTCCTGGTGCCCGTGAATCCGGCTCCCGGAGACGAAGAGGACCGCCAACTTCTGCACCGACGCACCCGGGTGCAGCTGGTGGCGGGCGAGGACGGGGCGCTTGGAATGCGACCGTACCGTTCCCACGACGTGGTACCAGTAACCGCCTTGCCCATCGCGGCAGAGAAACTGGACGGGTTGCGAGCCCTCGAAGCCGGCGTCTGGGACGGCACCTGGGTCCCCGGGGAACGCGTGGCACTCGAGGCTCCGAACGCGTCTCCACCGGTGCTTGTGACCGCCCGCGGTGTGTTCACTGCCCCCGGGGAGCAGCGACAGGAGTTCTCACGGTGGTCCGTTACCGCAGACGGTCAGACGCACCAGTTCCGGGTGCGCCCCGGCGCTTTCTGGCAGACACACCGCAGCGCGCCTGCGACGCTTGTGGAAGCCGTACTCGAGGCGGCACAACCACGCGAAGGCCAAACTGTACTTGAGCTGTACTCCGGGTCCGGCCTCTTTTCCCGCTTTCTAGTCGACCGCCTCGGCGCGAATGGGCGACTGTGGTGCCTGGAGGGTAACGGGGAGGCAGCGCGAGCGGCCCGGGAGGTGCTTGCAGTGCCGCCAGAGCGCGAAGAAGGGGCGTCGGAGGCCAACCGGGGCGTCGTGGAGGGCATGGTGAACCGAGCGTCCGTCCTCGCCCTCGCCCAGAAGGCGGGCGGAGAAGTTGATACGGTGGTGCTTGACCCGCCCCGCAGTGGCGCCGGCAGACAAGTCGCCGAGGCAGTGGCCGAGACGGGAGCGCATCGCGTAGTGCTGGTCTCTTGCGACCCGGCTGCAGGAGCCAGGGACCTCGCGGATTTCGTGAGCCTGGGCTTCAGAATTGCAGGGGCCAAAGCGTGGGATCTGTTTCCCCACACCCACCATTTCGAATGCGTGTTTACGCTGGTGCGGAAGGACTAGGAAGCCCGTCCTCGGTCACCGGCGAACCGGCGCGGGCCGCCTGCTATATGTTGGTCAGTGCACCGTGACCAAAGGAGGGCCCAGTGGCAGACTTGGATTCTTTTAGCGCTCGCTCAGTCCTGGAGGTGGACGGCAAGTCCTACGCCTACTACAGACTGGGCGCCGTACCGGGAATAGAGAAGCTCCCGTACTCGCTGAAGGTTTTGGCGGAAAACCTGCTCAGGAATGAGGACGGTGAGAACATCACGTCCGACCACATCCGCGCGATAGCCGGCTGGGACCCGGAGGCGGAGCCCTCTGAGGAGATACAGTTCACCCCGGCGCGCGTGGTTCTGCAGGACTTCACAGGCGTGCCTTGCGTCGTGGACCTGGCTGTTATGCGTGAGGCATACGAAGCAATGGGCGGGAACCCGGCGAAGATCAACCCGCAGGTGCCAGCTGAGCTGGTCATCGATCACTCAGTCCAGATTGATGTCTTCGGATCTCCAATGGCCTTCGAGCGCAACGTCGAAAGGGAGTATGAGCGAAACGGGGAACGCTATCAGTTCCTGAAGTGGGGGCAGCAGGCTTTCGATGATTTCCGGGTCGTCCCGCCCGGCACGGGAATCGTCCACCAAGTCAACCTCGAGTTCCTCTCCCGCGGCATTTTCACGCGAACGACAGATGGAATCACCGAGGCCTACCCGGACACCTGCGTCGGCACCGACTCCCACACCACCATGGTCAACGGAATGGGTGTACTCGGTTGGGGCGTGGGCGGCATAGAAGCCGAGGCCGCCATGCTCGGGCAACCCATCTCCATGCTGATACCGCGCGTGGTTGGTTTCAAACTGACCGGATCTATTCCTCCCGGGGCGACTGCCACAGACGTGGTGCTAACAATCACGCAGATGCTGCGTGAGCACGGCGTGGTAGGCAAATTCGTCGAATTCTATGGGCAGGGAGTGGCGCAGGTGCCACTGGCGAACCGGGCCACGATCGGTAACATGTCCCCGGAGTTTGGCTCCACCGCTGCAATCTTCCCGATCGACCGTGTCACTTTGGACTATCTGCACCTGACGGGACGTACGGAAGAACAGATCCGGCTGGTTGAGGAGTATGCGAAAGCGCAGGGACTGTGGCTTGACCCGGACGCCGACACGAAGTATTCGGAGTACCTGGAGCTGGACCTCTCAACGGTCGTTCCCTCTATTGCCGGGCCAAAGCGGCCTCAAGATAGGATCCGGCTGGACGAAGCGAAGGACGCTTTCCGTGCCATACTCCCGTCTTACGTGGACGACGAAGAAGCGGTCAAGGACACGACTCTCGATGAGGCGTTGGAAGGGACCTTCCCTGCTTCCGACCCAGTGGAAATAGACACGCCTGATGACGACGGCTCCAAGCCGCAAGAGCCGGGCGAGTCCACGACCCGCCCGCACCGCAGGGTACCCGTCACCATGGAGGACGGAACTCAAGTGGAACTGGACCATGGCGCAGTCGTGATTGCTTCGATCACGTCCTGCACCAACACTTCCAACCCGTCGGTAATGATGGCTGCTGGCCTTCTGGCCCGTAAAGCGAACCAGAAGGGGCTGAAGGTGAAACCCTGGGTTAAGACCTCCATGGCCCCCGGCTCCCAGGTGGTCACCAACTACTACGAACGAGCTGGGTTGTGGCCAGACTTGGAGGCACTGGACTTCTACCTGGTTGGCTACGGCTGCACCACCTGTATTGGGAACTCGGGACCACTGCCGGAAGAGGTGTCGCAGGCGGTAAACGAACACGACCTGTCGGTGGCGGCCGTTCTGTCCGGCAACCGCAACTTTGAGGGTCGGATCAATCCTGATGTGAAGATGAACTACCTTGCGTCTCCTCCTCTGGTGATCGCATACGCCCTCGCCGGTACGGTCGACTTCGACTTTGAAACTGAAGCGCTGGGAACCGACAAGCAGGGCAATGCGGTCTACCTGAGAGACGTTTGGCCCTCCCCAGAAGAGGTGCAGGCGGCCATTGACGCGAACATCTCGCGGGAAATGTTCCTCGAGGATTACGGGGACGTGTTCCGCGGCGACGCACACTGGATCGCTCTGGACGCGCCTGAAGGTGCCACCTTCGAGTGGGCGTCAGACTCCACCTACGTCAGGCGCGCACCATACTTCGAAGGAATGCCTGCCACACCGGACCCCGTCGAAGACATCCGCGGCGCCCGGGTGCTTCTCAAGCTCGGGGATTCGGTCACAACCGATCACATTTCCCCGGCCGGCTCTTTCAAGGCCGACTCTCCCGCCGGTCAGTACCTGCTGGACAGGGGAGTGGCGGTGCGCGACTTCAACTCTTACGGCTCGCGCCGCGGTAACCACGAGGTGATGATTCGCGGCACCTTCGCCAACATTCGCATCCGAAATGAGATTGTTCCTGGGGTCGAGGGCGGCTTCACCAAGGACTTCACCAAGGCCGATTCTCCGGTAGTGCCCGTGTACGACGCTGCGATGGCATACGTCAGCGCGGGGACGCCGCTGGTCGTCCTCGCCGGCAAAGAGTATGGGTCCGGATCATCCCGGGACTGGGCGGCCAAGGGCGTTTCTCTGCTGGGCGTGAAGGCCGTCATTACGGAGTCGTTTGAGCGGATCCACCGGTCGAACCTGATCGGCATGGGCGTTTTGCCTCTTGAGTTCCCTCGCGGGCAGACGCGCGAAACTCTGGGTCTTGACGGCACCGAGGTCTACGACATTGAGGGGATCGAAAAGCTCAACGAAGGCACAACTCCCAAGACGGTGAAAGTGACGGCGCACAAGGCCGATGGAACGGACGTCGAATTCGATGCCCGCGTGCGCATCGACACACCAGCTGAGCGCGATTACTACCGCAACGGAGGCATCCTCCAGTACGTCCTCCGGAACCTGAAAAGCAAGGAGGCTGCGGCCTAGCCCAGCTCCGCCATCACGCTGAGGTGACAAGGAGGCTAGCCCACAGGGGCTAGCCTCCTTCTGCTGTTGCAGGGACTTGCGGGGTCGGCCCCTAGTCGTTCGCGATCTGTACCTCAATGTCAGAAGATGTCGGGAAACCCCAAACCTGCCCGTAGAAGGCGAGCTCAGTGTTCCACGCCTTGCGTACACTCCTTCGTCCGGCAAAGCTGTGTCCCTCCTCGGGCAGCAGCACCAGCGCGGCCTTTTTACCAAGTTCGGCCAAACGCGTGTATGCCTCCTGCACCACGTTTGGCGGCGTGAGGGCGTCCGCGCCGCCCTGAAGCAGGAGAACCGGTGCGGAGACACGGTCGAGGTGCTCAAGCGGATCTCGCTCATCCCAGACGGCGTCCTCCTGGTCGAAGGAGCCGAGGAGGCGCTTGGGATAGTCCGCAGCGAACTTGTGGGAGTTCTTGACCAAGTCGCGGGCTCGACCAAGGCCGGGGCCCACAACGGCCGCGGTGAACGCTTCCGAGCTCTCCACGGCGTTCAGCGCCGTGATGGCGCCCATGCTTTCGCCTCTAACCGCGATGCGGTTCGGGTCCACGATGCCGTCGGCGCGCATCGCAAGCGCCGCGTCGACACAGTCCTGGACATCAATGACTCCCCAGTTTCCGTCGAGGCCGGAGCGGTACTCCTTCCCCCAGCCCGTCGATCCCCTCAAGTTGACCTTTAGGACCGCGAAGCCGCGGCTCGTCCAGAACTGTGTTTCGTAATCCATTCCAGGCTTCGCAGCCATGGTCGGGAGCGGGTTCACGGTGACCAACAGCGGCGGCTTGGTTCCGGCAGGCGCCGAATAGCTCCCGTTTTCAGGCAAGTAGAGCAGGCCGTGTCCCGTTGAGTCATCGCGGTTACGCCAGTCGATGTGGTGGGGGATAGCGGTGCAACCCGCGGGGATCGTCATCTCCGAAGAGGGCCGGATAACGATCGCTTCACGGTCCACCACCTCGACGATGGAGGGCGGGTTCTGCGGAGAGTCGCCCAGGAATATGACGCGTCCACTGTCGGAGGCCACGTTGCCGACTGGCCACCAACCGAGCTGCCATTCTTCCAAAAGACCGTTGTCGAGCTGCATAGCTCCCAAGTGCTGTTCGCCGTCCTCCACCCAGGTGCACACCAAGTGGTTGGAGTCGAGGTTGTCGTAGGTGTGGTTGCCCAGCAGCCAGTGCGGCTGCGAAAATGCCTGGCCGGCCGGGTGTAGGGCCCGCGTTCGCAGACGTGTCTCCCAGGCGTCATGCGGCTCTCCTGCCCGACGCTCGAAGCCCTCCGTCCGGTAGAAGTTTGCCCACCCGGTCGAGTCATCGACGTGTATCAGGTCCCCATCGAGGGCCCAGCGGGGCTCGTAGACGCAGACGTCACGGTGGTCCACCAGCTTGACGTCGGAGAGTAGGAGTCCGTCGGAGCCAAGTGCCCCCACGTGGAGGACGGAGCGAGTCCATGGCATGTCCGGCCGGTCCCAGGAGATCCAAGCAAGGCGTTCCATGTCGTGCGACAGCGTGGGGGAGGAAACGAAGTCGGTGCCGTCGAACACGGTCAGGATCTTTTCCGGTGAGCGGGCGGCACTTCCATCCAAGGGGATCGCGACCAGGCAATTCCGCGGGTCCCCACCCTCTTTCACGGGCGATCGGTCTTCCTCTACCGCATAGACCAGACCCCTCGAGTGATCTATTTCAAAGTCGCCGTACCGTCTGTCTGACAGTGGGGTTAGGGGCACAAGGGTCCTGCCCCTGTCACTGACTCTAAAGCCGTAAACGCGGTTGTCGAATCCGTCGGATACAACAAGAAAGCCGTCCCGGACCGCATAGGCACGCCCACCTCGTCCATGGACGGAGGTCTCTACAGTGACAAGGCGCGCCCCCTCCAGCAGTGGCAGAGCTTCCATTGTCTGTCCCATTGCATCGCGCCTGAGCAGGACGGAACGCCCTTCCCTCTGGGGATTGTCTTCCACCCAGTAAATGTCCGCCCCGTCCATCCTCAGCTGGGAGATGGTCACCGTCCTCTCCGTGAAAGACTCTGGCGTTACGGGGGATTCCCAGGATCCGTACGGGGCGGTGTTCGTGGACATCAAGCTCAACCTTTCACCGGTGGTGGGCAGCGGCAGCCCAAGAGTAGAGCGGCTTCCCGTCGCGGCCCAAGTCTACCCGGGGGTCTCGCCGCTAGAATGTTCAGATGGACTACACGGCGGGCCAAGCAGCCGAACTCAGCGGAGAGACGTTTCCCCTGATCACGCGCATCGGCGGACCGGAAGACCTCTCTTCGCTCACTTCCGCGGAGCTGGTGTCTTTGGCGGCGGAGATACGCCAGTTCCTAATTCGATCAGTTGCCAAGACCGGCGGACATCTGGGCCCGAATCTCGGAATCGTTGAAGTCGCCCTCGCCCTACACCGGGTTTTTGACTCCCCGCGCGACACCATCATCTGGGACACCGGACACCAAGCCTATGTCCACAAGCTACTTACGGGGAGGAAGGACTTCTCCCACCTGCGCAAAGAGGGAGGCTTGTCCGGATACCCTGCTCGCGCCGAATCTCCCCACGATGTCGTTGAGAATTCGCACGCGACGACCGCCATTTCCTGGGCCGATGGGGTGTCCTTGGAGAAGGAGCGCATGCGGATTCCGGGTGCTACCGTCGCGGTGATAGGCGACGGAGCGCTGACCGGAGGCATGGCCTGGGAGGCGCTGAACAACGTGTCGCAAGGTCCCGACCGCCCCCTGATCATCCTCATCAATGACAATGGCCGCTCGTACGCCCCCACTATCGGGGGGGTAGCGCAGCTCCTCGACTCATTGCGGACCTCTCAAGGCTATGAGCAGACGCTGAAACGCGGCAAAGACACACTCCTTGGCATGGGCAGGATGGGGCACCGTGCCTACGGGGCTCTCCATGGGCTCAAGGCGGGCCTGAAAGACGTACTCGTTCCCCAGGCAATGTTCGGGGATTTAGGGCTTAAGTACATCGGCCCAGTGGACGGACACGATGAGGTGGCGCTGGAGTTGGCTTTGGAACGGGCCAAGTCCTTCGGTGAACCGGTGATTGTTCACGCAATCACGGAAAAGGGTAGGGGCTACACACCTGCAGAAGAGGATTTGGCCGACCGGTTCCACGCGGTTGGCCAGATCCATCCGGAGACCGGTCTGCCTGTTGCGCCCCAACGTTTCGGCTGGACCAGCGTTTTTGCCGAAGAGCTGGTGGCACTCGCGGAGAGTGACCCGAAGATCGTCGGGATCACGGCCGCCATGATGGCCCCGGTCGGACTCCAGCCCCTGGCGATGAAGTACCCGAACCGGGTCTACGACGTGGGTATTGCTGAACAGCACGCCTTCACCGCCGCGGCAGGCATGGCGTACGAGGGCGCGCACCCCGTCGTCTGCGTGTATGCAACTTTCATGAACCGCGCCTTCGACCAGCTGCTCATGGACGTGGCACTGCACAAGGCGCCGGTCACGGTGGTCCTGGACCGAGCCGGCGTCACAGGGGATGACGGGGCCTCCCACAACGGCGTCTGGGACCTGTCACTGGCTGCGATGGTTCCCGGCTTGCGCGTGAACGCCCCCAGGGATGCGCCCACGTTGAGGCGTGCCGTGGCGGAGGCCGTGGCAACTTCCGACGGGCCGACTCTGGTGCGCTATCCGAAGGGGGAACCGCCATCCCCGATTGCCGCGCTGCGCGAAGAGGAAGGCTACGACGTGGTCTTCGAACGTACAGCTCTGGACCTGGCGGACGGCGGCGCACGGCCGTCAGTGCTTCTGGTCGCGGTGGGATCGATGGTCACCTCGGCGATCCTGGCGGCGAAGCGCCTGGTGCATGAGGGGCACCCAACCACAGTGGTTGATCCCCGCTGGGTGCTGCCGATCAACGACTCTCTTGCCTCCCTCACCCGCGTCTTCGACGCCGTCGTTTCGATCGAGGACGGGCTAGCCACGGGCGGAGTCGGCTCCGAGCTGTCACGCGTCTCGGTGGGACTGGGCGGCAGGCCCGTAACCGTGCTCGGCGTCCCGAGAGAGTTCCTCAGTCATGCCGGGCGCCCGTCGATTCTCCGCAGGCTGGGGCTCGACGAAGAGGGCATCGTTCAGGCTGCGCATCAGGCCGTTGCGGTCAGCCAGGAGATCACATTCACACGCGAATAGGTGGGACCAAAGGCCTTCCGGCCAGGGCGTTTGTGAGCGTTCGCATTCCCACCACACTAGGGATTCCAGGCCGCCCCCGATACGATTAACGCATGGCGGGTGAACCCCGCCAGCAGCCAAAACCGGGAGCTAAAAGCATGGTCACCACCACAGAAACTGTCCAAACCGCTGCAAAAGTCGACGCCTGGCGCGGCTTCACCCCCGGCCTGTGGCAGGACTTCGTGGATGTGCGTGACTTCGTTCAGCTGAACTACCACCCCTACGAGGGCGACGCAGCCTTCCTTCAGGGCCCAACCGACCGCACCACCCGTGTCTGGGAGACGCTCTCCGCGATGTTCCCGGAGGAACGTGAAAAGGGCGTCTACGACATAGACACCAAGGTCCCGGGCCGGATCGATTCCCACGCACCCGGATACATCAGC
>CAYFQC010000023.1:0-21858 GCA_964345155.1 uncultured Actinomyces sp. | reverse complement strand
GAATGTCACGGTGGAAACCCTAACAGGCGAAAATCAGATCCAGCCCGCCAGGTCGCGCTCCACCAAGGCCGTAAGCGCGGATAGCCAGGGGGAAGAGCCGTTGCCCCATGGGACGTAGTTGAACTCGGAACCGCCGTTAGCGAGGAACTCCTCGCGGTTTAGTTCGTCGATCTCCTCCAGCGTCTCCAGGCAATCGCTAACGAATCCTGGGCAGATCACGTCTACCCGCCGCGTGCCACGCGCCCCCAACTGCGCCATGGTGTCGATGGTCGCGGGGAGCAGCCACGGGGCGGGGCCGAACTTGGACTGATAAGCCTGAATCACGCCCTCGCGGGGTAGGCCCAGGCGCGCCGTGAGTGCCTCCGTGGTCTCGGTGCACTCTTGCGGGTAGGGGTCTCCCTTGTCGGCCATTGACTGGGGAATGCCGTGGTAGGACAAGACCAGGCGATCTCCGCCCTCGAAGTTGGGCTTTCCCTTCTGTGCCCACTGCGATTCAAGCGCTGTGGCGACCGCCTCAATGTAGCCCGGATCAGTCTGGAACGATCGGCCCACTCGCAGTGCAAACTGGTCGCGGCTTGCAAGGTTCCACCGGTACACCTCGTCGGTTACAGAGGCGATGGTCGTGGCGGAATACTGGGGATACAGGGGAACCACGAGGAGCTTTCGGTACCCGTCCTCGAAGGCTTGATCAAGGGCCTCTGCAATGGAGTTGGACCCGTAGCGCATCGCGAACCGCACTTCCGCGCGTCCCCGAAGCTTCTGGGCAACCCACTCCGTCTGATCCAAGGTCCCCTGGATTAGTGGCGAGTTAACTTCCCCCCACACCGTCTTGTACTTAGCGGCGGATTTGGCTGGCCGCACCCGCAGAATGATCCCATCCAAGATGGGGCGCCAGAGGGCCGGGTGGAGTTCGATGACGCGTCGGTCGGAGAGAAACTCGCGGAGATATCTGCGCGTTGCCTTAGTCTCAGGTTCGTCGGGGCTTCCTAGGTTCACCAGTAGTACGCATGGCTCCGTATGTATCTTGCTCAACCTTCAGCCTTCCGAGTTATGACTGAGGTAAGCCTAACTTAGGCGGCGACCGCCTAAGCCATTCGCGGCGTTCGGCGCCAACCTCCATACTTGCCCCATGGCCAACAGTGAAACGGGCATCATCTACATGGCGGCAACTCCCATCGGCAACCCCGGAGACGCCACTTCTCGGCTCCGGGAGGTGCTCGCCTCTGCGGACCTGGTCGCGGCGGAAGACACCCGTAGGCTGCGTGGACTGTGCGCGCGTCTGGGCGTGGAGATCTCGGGTTCCGTCCTCGCCTTCCACGATCATGTCGAGGGCGAACGGGCGGCTGAACTGGTGGACGCCGCACTGGCCGGCAAGACAGTCTTGGTGGTCAGCGATGCGGGTACGCCCACGGTGTCGGATCCGGGGTACGAGTTGGGCGCCCTCGCCGGTAGAGCGGGAGTGCGCGTGAGTCCGCTACCCGGTCCCAGTGCTGCTTTGGCGGCGCTCAGCGTTGCTGGTCTGCCCACCGACCGTTTCACTTTTGAGGGGTTCCTCCCTCGTAAGGGGAGCGGGAGGGCAACCCGGATTTCCGAACTGGCGCGCGAACCGCGCACGATGGTCATATTCGAGTCGCCGCGCCGTGCCGCCAAAACTCTGGCTGACCTGTGTGACGCTTTCGGCCGCGGGCGGCCTGCGGCGCTGTGCCGCGAGCTAACGAAAACCCACGAAGAAGTCCTGCGCGCCACCTTGGGAGAACTCGCCGACCACGCAGCGGATACCGAGATCCTGGGAGAGGTGACCCTGGTGGTTGGGGGCTGTGTCCCGGAGGAGGCCGACGTGGAGGCGCTGGCGCAGGAAGCCCTCCGGATCTGTCGCGAGGACGGAATCAGGCTGAAGACGGCTGCGCAGTCTGTGGCGCGGCGAAACGGAGCGCGTCCCAACGTCGTGTTCCGGGCGGCTCTGGAGGCCAGTCAGGCTGAATGAACCAGGCGGATTCGAGTCTTGGCCATCTCTTCCACGGCAGCTTCGCCCAGCTCTGGAGAGACGGGTTCGGTCAGGTCCAGCAGCACGCGTACAGTCTGGAGAAACCGCAGCTTCGCAGCGTCAAGCGCCGTCTCTTTCACGCAGTGGGACAGGGCCAAGCCGACCACGTCTACCGCGTCCACGCCCTCGTCCAGAAGGATTTCCTCAAGTGTGCTTCCGTCGGGGGAGACCGCCTCGAAACCGGAGTACGCGGCGTCGTATTCGCCCTTTTTTAGGTTGTAGTCGATTCCGACGGGCTCCAGCGCTCTGTGCAACTCAGCCTCCGGCGTTCCCGCCACGCCGTGCGGAGGCCAAGTGTCGACGAAGTCGGGTGATTCCGAGAAGTGCTCGCCCGGGTCAACGTGCCAGTCCTGCGTTGTGACGACTAGGTCGTAATCGTCTTCGTGTTCGAGGGCGAACTTGGCGATTCTTCGCGCGCAGTCGTTTCCCCCTTCGACGGCCAGTGCGCCGCCCTCACAAAAGGTTGGTTGAACATCCACGATGACTAATGCACGGCCCATCACTGCTCTCCCTGATAAATGGCCAGCGGGCGTAGATAACGCTATCCGCTCAGCCTAGACGCTGCATCGGTTTCCGCGCTCGCCAGGGCACAACTAGGCTACTGCCATGACTCACATTCTCTCCGCGGTTGCCTGGCCTTACGCGAACGGGCCACGTCACATAGGTCACGTGGCGGGCTTCGGCGTGCCCTCAGACGTCTTCTCCCGTTACATGCGAATGGCGGGGCACGACGTACTGATGGTGTCGGGCACGGACGAACACGGGACCCCGATCCTCGTGGAAGCGGAGAGGCAGGGGAAGAGTCCCAGGCAACTCGCTGACGCAAACAACCTCCTGATCGCGCAGGACCTGGTGGATTTGGGACTGTCCTATGACCTCTTTACGAGGACGACCACGGCGAATCACCATCGCGTTACTCGCGCGATGTTCCAGGTGGTACGCGACAACGGCTACATGCTGGAAGAGACGACGAAGGCGGCCATCTCGCCCTCGACCGGAAGGACGCTGCCTGACCGTTACATCGAAGGCACATGTCCGCTCTGCGGTTATGCAGGTGCTCGTGGCGACCAATGCGACAACTGCGGCAACCAGCTTGATCCGACGGACCTGATCGATCCGCGGTCCACGATCAACGGTGAGACGCCCCAGTTCGTAGACACCACCCACTACTTTCTTGATCTCCCGTCCTTGGCAGACGCGCTCACTGAGTGGTTGGACGGGAGAGAACAGGCCGGCTGGCGCCCCAACGTCATCCGTTTTGCCAAGAACTTCCTGGAGGAAGTGCGCCCCCGCGCCATGACCCGAGACATCGACTGGGGAATCGCCGTTCCCGGGTGGGAGGACCAGCCGACGAAGAAGCTGTACGTGTGGTTTGACGCGGTAGTCGGATATCTTTCCGCGGCCATCGAATGGGCGAAGCGCACCGGGCAACCCGAGGCGTGGCGCAAATGGTGGAACGACCCAGAGGCGCGCAGCTACTACTTCATGGGTAAAGACAACATCGTCTTTCACGCCCAGATATGGCCTGCCGAGCTGCTGGGTTACAACGGGGAGGGCGCTCGCGGCGGACAGCCAGGGGACATGGGGCACCTGAATCTTCCAACGGAGGTCGTCTCCTCGGAGTTCCTGACGATGGAGGGCAAGAAGTTTGCCACTTCCCGCGGGATCGTCATTTACGTGCGGGACATGATCTCCCGCTACCAGCCGGATGCTCTGCGCTATTTCATTTCCTCGGCCGGACCCGAGAGCGCGGATGCGGATTTCACTTGGGACGAGTTTCTGCGCCGGACCAACAATGAACTGGTCGCCGGGTGGGGCAACCTGGTGAACCGCACTGCATCGATGATTCACAAGAGGTTCGGTCAGATTCCAGAACCGGCGCAGCTTGAGCAGATGGACACGGAACTCCTGGACCAGGTTCAAGGCGGATTTGCGAAGGTGGGGGATCTGATTGAGAGCCACCGCCAAAAGGCAGCCATCGGAGAGGTCATGCGCTTGGTTGGGGAGGCGAACCGGTACGTGACGGACACGGCTCCGTTCAAACTCAAGGCCGAAGATGAAGAGCCTCGCCTGAGGACCATTCTGTGGGTGCTCGCTCAGGTGGTCTCAGACCTGAACACGATGTTCAGCCCGTTCCTGCCACACTCGGCCAACCAGATTGATCTGGTCATGGGTGGGGACGGTTCCCTAGCCCCGATGCCGCATCTGGAATGGGTGCAGGAGGAGTCGGAGGACGGAACGGTTGAGTCCACGCTAGGTGAAGCCGTCGGCACCCCGGAGGACCAAGACCCGGACGCTGCGTTGGCACCCAGCGGCAAGTACCCCGTGATCACCGGCGACTATTCGAGCGTCCCAGCTTGGGAGCGCAGAGCCGTAGTCCCGGGCACGCCGATCGCCAAGCCGCAGCCGGTGTTCACCAAATTGGACCCTGAGATCGTCAAAGAGGAACTGGCCCGGTACGCGGGTAAATGAGTCGAGCTGACACGCCAGGGGCCGCCCCGGAAGCGAAGTGGAGCGGCCCCTTTCTCTTGGGTTCCGCCTACTGGCCCGGGCCCGTGCGGTCGGGAGAGGGTGGGGCGTCTTGTCCGTCCGAGGAAGCAGTTGTCCGCTCCGAAGGCACCTCCGCGCGTGGTTGCGCCGAACGCGACGTTGTGTAAGCAAGGACGAGGAACGCCACGCCGATCACCGCGAACGCGGCTACCACAAGGCCCTGAAAACTCCCCGATCCAAGTAGTGGTGACAGGATCAGAACCGCGCCGGCCGCGACCAGAAGTGCCCCCCAGACCAGCAGCCCCACGTTGATGGGAGAGCCGTTGGATCCGGTTTCTGCGGGCGAGAGCGGCCCATACGGTCGCGGAGAGCTAGCGGCCACGCCCGGTCCACCGAACCCTTGTTGAAGAGGATACGCAGTTGGCGGCACATGGCGGTTCTGGATGCGGCTCCCGTCGGGTGCCACGTAGATGCGTTGAGGTTGGGTCCCATTGGGTTCCATCGTCTTCTACCTTCCGGACTGAGAATCGGACTGCGCGTCGGACTGGGGTGCGGAGCTACCGGCCGCCTGACTTCCGCCATTGATCGTGAGGTCTTCGTCTACGACAACGAACCACACGGTGGATTCGCCCTCTAGGGCAAGATCGAAGTGGAACGTGTTGTCGGGATCGCCGGAGAACCTGCCCAGACCATCTGGGTAGGCGAAGCGGTCGAAACCGGTGGTCACCCACTCAGCCAACTGGTCCCCGCTGTACTCGTCCTGGCCCGTAGCCGCGTTGTCTGCCGTGATGAGCCCATTTGGACCGACTTCCCAACGGTCGATCAGCGGGAGCTGATCTTCGGTCAGAGCCACGACCAGGAACGCGTCGGAGAGTTCAACGTAGAAACGCTGGTCGACGCCTTCGCGCACCTCAGTCAGGTCCAGAACTAGCGTCTCATCCGCACCCGAGATCTCGGACAGTTCCGGGTCGAGGACGGTGAGCTGGTCGCCTGTTATTTCGGATCTGTCCTCTGTGGCGGTTACGATCACTTCACTGTCCCGAGCATCGATGACAGAGATAGAAACCTCGTCGGTATCGCCGGTCCAAGCGTCCCCGGAGGTTTCTCCGGTCCCGAAGTAGCTGCCGTCGGCCTCTGAAGAACTGTCCTCATAGGAGCCCTCTTCCCACGTCGAGCCTGCCCCGTAAGTGGTCATCGCACCGCCGCCGAGGACGATGGGGACGCCTAGGATCGCGCCGATAATCGTGAAAGGGAGGAACCATCCGGGACGGCTCCCCTTCAACGCCGCGTAAACCAGGACCGCCCCGGCGAGGGCGACGATGAGTCCCACCGACACGAGTACCACCCGTCCCGCGTTCGAGGTGGGCACTCCGATGCCGTTGAAAGCGAAGAGGATGCCCACTGCGGCGATGAGGGCCATGATCCCCACAGCACCCAACGAGATCGCATTCGATAGGACTGGCCGTTCCTGCGTGGGCATCTGGAACCAGGGGCTGGGCGTTGGTGGGCCAGCCGGGGGATGCGGCGAAGACCCATCGGGTTCCTCGGCCGCGAAGGGCTGTGTTGGAGCGTCGTTCGGCCCCGGTAGGTCCTGCTTGGGATCCGGCTGGTCGTTCTTATTCATGTGTCCAATACTGTGCGGCCGGGGGAGAAGACGAAATCGGGTGGTTCCCTGATAGTTCCCCTAGTTGGCTCCCCAGGCGGCTTGTGACCGGGTTCTTCTGCGACCATGTATACGTGAGCAAAGAAGGCAAGGCGCGCAAAGAGCAAAGGGAGCCACTGCTCCTGGCTCAGTCCGACAGCGCTGATATGGCCACGCCGTGGATTGGGGGCGTCGCATCCGGTGTGGCCCACCGCCTCGGTGTTCCAGTGGGACCCGTGAGGGCCGCCTTTGCAGCCCTATCGGCCCTTGGAGGCGTAGGCGTAGTGGCCTACATGTGGTTGTGGCTCACGTCCTCGACAGAATCAGAGGGACCCAGGCGGAGGCAGGAAGACACCACAACCGCCTACCGCGCTCCCATGAGGGCAGTGGGTAAACGTAGAGATCAGCAGACGACGGCCGGGCGCCTCTTGGTGGCGGGAGCGCTGTTCCTGGTTCTTGCAGCCGCAGTCGCCCTCGGAGGGATGGTTAAGGGCGCGCCGGGCGCTGCGATAGCGTGGTTTGTCGTTGCGGTCATCGGCGTTCTCCTGGTTTGGCGGCAGGCGCCACGCTTGGGAACGAAACTACGCAAAACCGGTGTGGCGTACGTTGTGCTGGGATTGCTACTGGCCGTTTTCGGCGGCCTGGCCTCCGCATATTCGTGGGGACATATTCCAAGTCCGAAATCCGGCTTCGTAACCGCGCTGGTTGTTGTTCTGGTCACCGTATTGGCGCTTGGGCCTTTGGGAATGAGGGTGATCCGTGACCTGACCGCCGCCAAATCCAGTGAGGCGCGGGAAATGGAAAGAGCAGACATCGCGGCGCACCTCCATGACTCTGTGCTCCAAACCCTCACGCTGATCCGCGGCGCGGCCGGGGACCCCGCCCGCGTTCGCGCCCTCGCTCTAACCCAGGAAAGAGAACTCCGTTCCTGGCTGTACACCGGTCAGACGGAACCTGAAGTGTCGGTGGCTGAAGCGCTCACCAATCAGGCGGCGCTAGTCGAATCCACCTACGGGGTTGAAATCGAAGTTGTCACAGTGGGCGACCTGGAGCCTGGTCCGGAGCACCTAGCGGCGGTGGCGGCGGCGGGTGAAGCAATGACCAACGCGGTTCGGCACGGAGCTCCGCCCGTCACCGTGTTCCAGGAGGTCCGGCGGGGAGACCTTGAGATCTACGTTAAGGACGCTGGCGCTGGCTTCGACCCGCAGAAGATACCGGACGACCGGCACGGTTACTCCAACTCGATCGTTGGGCGCGTAGTCCGTGTTGGGGGAACGGTGAAGCTGCGCTTCTTGCCACCTCCCGATCCGGACGAGGGCGAGCGATCGAGTGACCGCGGCGTTCCCCGCCACGGGGGGACTGAGATCGCGATCCGCATCCCGGCCGGAGCGAAACCGACGCGGAGTGGGAGCCAAGAAAAACCCGCACGGGCACGGGTCTTCGTGGCGCCCGGGCAGGCAGAGGCGGATGGCTCGCCGTCGTCCGGCTATCCTCAGACGGTGGCGGTCTGGCGCAGTCCCGGCCGCGTCGAAGAAACGGAAGGTGACAGGTGAGTATCAGGGTCTTGGTCATCGATGACCACCCGCTGGTCAGGGCCGGCGTTCGTACTGAGTTGGGGCGCAGCGCGGCCGTAGAGGTGGTGGGAGAAGCGGCCGACGTCGAGGCCGCGGTAGCCCTGTGTAACGAACTGAGGCCCGACGTTGCACTGCTCGACGTCCACCTCCCTGGGGGCGGCGGAGGGGGTGGTCCGGAAGTTGCTCGGAGGTGCGCTGAGCTGCCAACCCGGTTCTTGGCGCTGTCCGTGTCCGACGCCCCTGCAGACGTGGTGGCCGTGATTCGGGCAGGCGCGCGTGGATACGTCACCAAATCGATCGCAACACCGGAACTCATCGGGTCGATCGAGCGAGTCGCCGCCGGCGATGCTGCGTTCAGCCCGCGCCTGGCAGGGTTCGTATTGGACGCGTTCGGGACTGAGGGGCCGGAGGCACCTGACGACGAGGACGAACTGGACCTACTGACGACCCGGGAGGCAGAGGTCATGCGCCTCATAGCGCGCGGCTACACCTACAAGGAAGTGGCCTCCGAGTTGTTCTTGTCGGTCAAAACGATAGAGACACACGTGTCCGCTGTGCTGCGCAAGCTGCAGTTGTCCAACCGCCACGAGCTAACGCGTTGGGCGGTCAAGCGGAAGATCGTCTGACGTTTTTGCCTCCGCGTGACGCGGCGGCCGCGGCCGGCACAGCATTGAGACGATTGAGTCTGTCTGATCCAGGACGATCTCCAGGTGGGAGGCAAATGGGTCGTAAATGAGCGTGCAATCTGGCAGTTCATCGGCTAACTCAAGCGTGCCACGGACGTTCACGGAACTGTCCTGAGCACCCTGCCAGATTGTGATCGGCAGCGCAGGATCTAACTTGCGCAACTGGTCGGCGATCTCCTGCACGGAAATCCCCCAGTCTCCCAGGAGAGCGTCGTTGTCGTGGACAACTCCTCGGGAGGAGGTGGCCTGAGCGCGCTGGTGCGAGCGCACAAAGACCTTCTTATAAAGCCTCTTGTCCTTGCGTCGCTGATGGCGCTTGTCAGTGTGCCTGAAACCGGCTTCCAGAAGGCGGTCACTCAGGTTTGGGAAGCGCATCAGGAAGCGGAAGGCCGGGAGCCACAGGTGGCCCGCGAGCCGCTCTAATGCAGGATTGAAGAGTGGCTGTTCGTTCTGCGGTGCCACCAGTCCAACTCCGCGGAGACGCCGCTGGAGAGGAATCGCACATACCAGCGCGTGGGGACCGCCCCCAGACCAGCCCAAAACCGAGAAGCTGTCAAGGCCCAGATGGTTGGCTATCTGCTCAACGTCCTTCGCCCAATCAATGACTCTGCGCCCATCCTGGTAGTCGGAAAGGCCGACTCCAGGACGGTCCACGGCAATGATCCTCGCGTGGTGACGTTCGGCCGCTTCACCGAAAAGTGCGCCTTCTAACGCGGAACCGGGAGTCCCGTGGAAGTAGAAGATCGGGATGCCATCCTTAACTCCGAACTCCACCCAGGTGATTGTCCTCCCATCAGAAAGGACCATACTCTCGGGATTTCCGCCGACGCCGCGAGCTGCCTGATCAAGCGACTTTGCATGCGCGCTGGGCAGTGTGAAGTCAGGCATGGCGCCATCTTGCCAGACCGTGAGCGTCTTCGCGCTGGCCGCCGGGTCGGCGAGTGGGTGAGGGCTTGGGTAAAATCAGTTCGAACTGCGACCACTCCCGGCGTGTTGGCACGCCCGTAAGGAATGTAAGTGACTGATACGAGCGCCGGAGCAGAGTCCTCCGTCCCACAGGACGTACAGGAACCTGAGGAGATCACGAATCTTCACGAGGTTCCCTCGAAAGAACGACGCAAAGCTCTTCGCCAAGCCAAGCGTGAAGAGAACGCGGCCAAGCGTGAGGCACGGCGTGAGTCCTGGCAGCAGGGTCTCCGTTACGCTGCGGTGGCGGCGATGCGGCTTTATAGCTGGATCAAGTCCGGGCCGGTCTCGTCGATCTTGGCGCTAGCCTTGCTCATCTTCTTCATAATCCGAACCGCGGTCGGTTCTGAGGCGCTCACCGCGGATGTAGTTGCAGGCTTTGGGCACCCTTGGTGGACGGTATTCACGTACTCCATTTGGACGCCCGCGGCCGCACACATGGTCGTTGACGTGATCCTCCTCCTGACGGTGGGGGTCTGGATCGAGAGGCGGACCGGGTCTCTCTGGTACGCCGTAGTTGGATTCGCGTCGGCGTGGGGTGGCGGAGCGCTGTCCATGGCAGCGACGGAGATCATCGAGCCGATAGACCACCAGTGGGCTGACTTCCTGGTTTCCGGCTATATCTCAGGGATCGCTTCCTTCTTGGTGGGTGCGGCGCTTGCGGTTTCGGTGCGGCTAGATCGGCTGTGGCGTCAGCGCGTGCAGATGACTGTTCTGGTCGTTCTGGTGGTCGCGGTCGGCTTCTCCGGCTCGATTGACGCTCTCTCGGCGGTGCTTTCGGCCCTGATCGGTTGGGGCCTGGGCTTCGCCCTGTGGGGCAAAGAACTGGATCGGCGTCCACTCACGGGTACACGAAGTGAGGGGCGGGTGTTGATTGCACTGGTCGTCGCCGCCGTGTCCATCGGTTCCCTACTGGCCTTGCGTTCCGGGGACATGGCTGGGGTTCTTGCCGCCGCCAGTGGAGACCTCGTGATTGAGGTGGATGAGGACCAGGTCGAAGCCGTCTGCAACACGTCAGGGCTTGAGGCGCAGTGCGCGAATCTGTCCTACATCCTGCGCTCCTCCGGATTTGCTGCGCGCTTGATGACGGTGATGCCTGTTCTGCTTCAGCTGGTCCTCGCATGGGGCTTGCGCGGCGGACGTCGAGCTGCCTACTGGGGCACGTTGTTCCTCCAGGGCCTGACCGCCGTCATTGCCTTCGGCCACTACCTGGTGGTCGCGGAGAAAATCAAGGGTTGGGACGTGGCCGCAGACCTGGTTGGGTTCAATGACTCCGGTAGTCCGACGGCCAGCTTGATCGCGCCGATCATCGTTCCCGTCGTCTTGATGTTGCTGGTGGGAGCGAACCATCGGCTCTTCACCGTCCGGGCTGCTGCTGGCACCTATTCGCGTTTCTGGGCGATCGTCGGCGGAACTGCGGCGGTGGCTCTGGTCGCGTTCATCATCGTGGGTCTGATTGCCAGGGGAACATTCACACCTGAGGCGACGTTCTGGGGGCTCATCGGCGACTACGTAATTCGCCTGTTGCCCGCTCCCGCTCTCTACCTGCTGACCCCCCAGTTTCAGTCCGACTCGGGTAACTTGACTACCTTCAGCGACTGGATGGCGTTGGCCCCTTGGATTGTGGCAGTGGTCGTGCTGGTCTTCACCTTCCGGCGCCGGGCTTTGCCAAACGCCATCGGTCGAACGCAGTACAAGGAAATCGTTCGCGCTACCGACGCCGGCACGATGGCCTGGATGTCTACGTGGGATGGAAACAACTTCTGGAAATCTCCGACGCGGCAGGCTGCAGTTGCCTACCGGGCCGACGGCGGCGTCGGTCTGACCGTCACGGATCCGGCAGCCACTCCAGAGGATCTGGAAGAGACGATGCGGGAGTTCGCACAGTTCTGCGTGGCGCAGGACTTGGTGCCTGCCTTCTACTCGGTTCATCCGCGTACCGCAGAGATCACCGACCAGTGGGGTTGGCCGCGCCTACAGGTGGCGGAAGAGACCGTGCTTCAACTGCCGGAGTTGGCGTTCAAGGGCAAGGCCTTTCAGGATGTGCGCACCGCGTTGAACAGAGCCAAGAAAGAGGGAATAGAACCCCTGTGGACGACCTGGGAGGACTGCCCTCACGACCTGCGTCACCAGATAGTTCAGATGTCCGAAGAGTGGGCGTCTGATAAGGACCTTCCGGAGATGGGCTTCACCCTTGGTGGGGTGGCCGAACTAGACGATCCGGAGGTCCGCATTCTCATCGCGGTCGATCAAAACGGTCACCTTCACGGCGCCACTTCGTGGATGCCCGTCTACGACCAGGGGGACATCATCGGGTGGACCCTGGACTTCATGCGCAGGCGCAAGGACGGTTTCCGTCCGGTTATGGAGTACATGATCGCGCAGGCCGCACTGTGGGCTCAGCAGGAGAACTATGAGATTCTCTCCCTTTCGGGAGCTCCTCTTGCGAAAGCCCAGAAGTCGGGAGATGAAGACGAGGGGTCTTCCTCCGCCGCGCTCGACTTCATCCTGGAGCTTTTGGGTAAAGGGCTGGAGCCTGTCTATGGATTCAGATCTCTCCTGAGGTTCAAGGCGAAGTTCAAGCCGACTTACGTGCCCGTTTTCCTGACGCTTCCCGACGCCTCGTCCCTTCCGACGGTCGGCCTGGCGATTGGGCATGCCTACCTACCCAACATGTCGGTCAAAGACACGGCCGCCCTCGCCAAGGCTATGCGCGGGAAGTAGGGGTGAGAGGCTGTCGGTGGGCTGCCGTAAGGTAGATCCGCCATGGACATGCAGAACTTGCTTTTCGACGCCCCCGCTGCGGGCGCACCAGCACCAACTGAGCGCGCGGCTGCGGAGATTTTGACCGGACTGAACCCCCAACAGGCGCAGGCGGTTCAGCATTCGGGTTCCCCGCTGCTGATAATGGCAGGTGCGGGGTCCGGTAAGACACGCGTCTTGACCCACCGGATCGCCTACATGCTGGAGACGCGTAGGGCGACGCCGGGGGAGATCCTGGCGATCACGTTTACGAATAAGGCGGCCGCCGAGATGCGGGAGCGCACAGCGCGCCTCATCGGGCCGGCGGGACGACGCGTGTGGGTGTCGACCTTTCACTCAGCTTGCGTGAGGATCTTGCGGGAGCATCACGCGGCTGCGGGCCTCAAATCCACGTTCAGCATCTATGATCAGCAGGATTCATTACGCCTCATCGGGATGTTGCTGAAAGACCAGGGGGTGGATACGAAGAGATTCACGCCACGCTTCATGTCGGGGCGAATCTCAGACCTGAAGAATGAGCTGGTAAGTCCTGGCGAGTATCTCAAGCAGGCGCCTCAGGATCCCATCTCTCAGATGATCGCGGAGGCGTACGCGGAATACGACAAGCGCCTACGACGCGCCAATGCCGTGGACTTTGATGACCTGATCATGCTCACAGTTGAGCTGCTCCAGAAACACCCGGGGGTGGCGGAGGCTTACCATCGGCGCTTCCGGCAGATCTTGGTGGACGAATACCAGGACACCAACCACGCCCAGTATGTTCTGATTCGGGAGCTGGTCGGTGATGGTTCTGACGGTGTTCCTCCGGCGGAACTAACGGTGGTTGGGGACTCCGATCAGTCGATCTACGCCTTCCGTGGTGCTTCTATTCGTAACATCGAAGAGTTCGAAGAGGACTATTCCGATGCCACAACCATTTTGTTGGAACAGAACTATCGCTCGACCCAAAACATCCTGGACGCAGCCAACGCAGTTATCTCAAAGAATCGAGGGCGCAGACCCAAGCGTCTCTGGACCGCCGAAGGTGCAGGTGAACCTGTGGTTCTGCACGCGGGGGACTCGGAACAGGAGGAGGCGCGCATCATCGTTTCAGAGCTCCACAGGCTCGACGCCGCGGGTGTGGACGCGGGCGACGTAGCGGTCTTCTACCGCACCAACGCCCAGTCCCGCGCGATCGAAGAGATGCTGCTTCGCTCGGGCATTCCATACCGCATCGTAGGGGGCACGCGCTTCTATGAGCGGGCGGAGATCAAAGATGCTCTGGCCTATCTCCAGGCCGTAGTGAACCAGGATGACACGGTCGCTTTGCGTCGGATCTTGAATACGCCCCGTAGGGGCATCGGTGACAAGGCGCAGGCAGCCATCGCCGCGCACGCGGACCGCTACGGCCTGTCTTTCGGAGAGGCGTTGGCCGACACGCTTGACACATCTGTGCGTCCCGTAGATGGGCTGGCTCCGCGTGCCCGGTCCTCAGCGGCGGAGTTCTGGTCCCTCCTTGAAGAGATGCGCGCGTTGAACGCCGCGGGGGAGACCCCGTCGAAGGTTCTCGAAATTCTGCTGGACAGGTCTGGTTATCTTGCTGGCCTTAGCGCTTCGCAGGATCCGCAGGACGCTTCACGCTTGGACAACTTGGCTGAACTCGTGTCAGTGGCAGAGGATTTCGCCGTCGAGGGCGAAGGGGAGAAGGGCTTGGCCGCCTTCCTGGAACGTGTCGCGCTGGTAGCGGACGCGGACCAGCTCCCCGATGAAGCCAACCGTGGAGGTCAGGTCACGCTGATGACCGTTCACACAGCCAAGGGACTTGAGTTCCCCTACGTCTTCGTAACCGGGATGGAAGACGGGACCTTTCCGCATAAGCGGTCCATGGACGATGAAGCAGAGCTGGCAGAGGAGAGGCGCCTGGCCTACGTGGCGCTAACGCGCGCCCGCAAACAGCTCTATCTGACGCGGGCCGCCAGTCGGTCGGCGTGGGGATCGGTGGACCAGATGCCACCTTCCCGTTTCTTGGATGACCTTCCACCCGAAACGGTGGAGGTACGGACAGAGTCAACGCGGGAACGTCTGTGGAACACCGCACATGAGCGTGCTCAGCACCGGGACTTTGAACACAGCGAATGGGGTGGGTACGGCGCCGACGACGGACCGGTCCTTGGAACCGGAACGGGTGCCTGGCGCGGTCAGAAGAGGAATAGGGCTTCAGCGAAGTCACCCAGTTGGGAGCGCAGCGCCGCGCCCACAGGCACTTCGAATGGTGCGGCCAGCAGCGCGGATGCGAAATCCGCTCATTCCGCCTTGGTCCTCAAAGTGGGGGACCGCGTCGACCACGCCACACTGGGCGAGGGCGTGGTTGTGGGAACGGAGGGCAGCGGGCGCTCGGCAGTTGCCAAGATCCAGTTCGACTCCGCTACGAAGCGTCTCCTCTTGCGAATGGCTCCGCTGACCAAGCTCTGAATGCCACAGGTGGAGGGGCCTGCGCGGCCGCGGCTTAAACGCTATCTTGATAGGGGCTGGCCGCCCGGCAAGTAGTTGGCGGAAGACGGTCAGCAGGAAGGGAACAACGGAGTGGACCTTTACGAATACCAGGCAAAAGACCTGTTCGGCGCCTACGGCGTCCCTGTCCTTTACGGCATAGTTTGCACCACCCCGCACGAGGCCCGCGCTGCGGCGGAGGAGATCGGGGAGTTCCCGGTCGTGGTGAAAGCACAGGTCAAGATCGGTGGCCGCGGGAAGGCCGGCGGAGTGAAGTTGGCGTGGAGCGCCGATGAGGCGGAAGAGTGGGCCAGCCAGATCCTCGGGATGGATATTCGCGGCCATCGCGTCTACTCCGTCCTGGTGGTGCAAGGGGTCGACATCGCTGAGGAGTACTACTTTTCGATCCTCTTGGATCGGGCGCAGAGGTGCAACATTGCGCTGTGCTCAAAAGAAGGCGGAATGGATATAGAGACTCTGGCCCAGACCAGGCCGGAGGCTTTGGCGCGCGTCTCCCTCGATCAAAGGATTGGTATTGATGACCACGTGGCGCGGGCCATCCTGGGTGAGGCAGGGTTCACCCAGGAAGAAGCAGAGCCGGTCGTGCCCGTGCTAGTGGACCTGTGGAAGGTGTACAAGGGGGAAGACGCCACCTTGGTGGAAGTGAACCCGTTGGTGAGAACCAAGGACGGTCGCATCATCGCCCTCGACGGGAAGATCTCCTTGGACGACAACGCAACGTTCCGTCATGAGGCGCATGCAGGAATGGCCGACAACCGTTCCGAAGATGCTTTGGAAGTTGAGGCGCAGGCTGCCGGCCTCAACTACGTCCGTTTGGACGGGGAGGTTGGCATCATCGGTAACGGCGCCGGCCTAGTCATGTCCACTTTGGACGTGGTAGCGATGTCGGGTGAGGACTTCGGCGTGAAACCCGCCAACTTCTTGGACATCGGAGGTGGGGCATCCGCCGAAGTGATGGCCAAGGGGCTGGGCGTGATCCTGGGTGACCCGCAGGTCAGGTCCGTGTTCGTGAACGTCTTCGGCGGCATCACCGCCTGTGATGAGGTTGCCAGGGGCGTCGTTGGAGCCCTGGATCTGTTGGGCGAATCAGCTAACAAGCCGATCGTTGTACGACTCGATGGCAATGCCGTGGAACAGGGGCGGGCCATCCTGACAGAGGCCGACCACCCGCTAGTGACGATGGTTGACACGATGGATGCGGCCGCCGCTGAAGCGGCGCGTCTGGCAGCCGTGGGAGTTCAAGCAGACGTCGAACTTGAGACAGAGGGGAAGTGACGGAGATGTCAGTCTTTCTGAAAGAGTCCGACCGCGTCATCGTTCAAGGTATGACCGGGTCGGAGGGAATGAAGCACACCCAGCGGATGCTTGACTCCGGTACCAACGTCGTCGGAGGGGTGAATCCTCGCAAGGCGGGGACAACGGTCACCTTCGAAGTCAGCGGATATGGGCCACGCGCTGCGGCAGGCCTGGTAGAGAGCGGGCCGGTGGAGGTACCCGTCTTCGGCACCGTCGCAGAAGCCAAGGCGCTTACAGACGCTACCGTCTCCGTCGTATTCGTACCTCCAGCCTTCGCGAAGAGCGCCGTGCTGGAAGCAGTCGACGCGGGAATGGACCTGGTCGTGGTCATCACGGAAGGTATCCCCGTAGCGGACTCCGTAGAGTTCGTTCAGCATGCCCTTGACAAGGGCGTCCGGCTCATCGGGCCGAACTGTCCGGGAATCATTTCCCCCGGAAAGTCCAACGTTGGCATCACCCCCGCAGATATAACCGGACCCGGCAAGATCGGCTTGGTTTCCAAGTCGGGGACGCTCACCTACCAGATGATGTATGAGCTCTCAGACATTGGGTTCACAACCTGCATCGGCATCGGTGGAGACCCAGTTGTGGGCACCACTCACATCGATGCCTTGGCAGCGTTCCAGGAGGATCCGGACACGGAGGTCATCGTCCTAATCGGGGAGATCGGCGGAGACGCTGAGGAGCGTGCTGCGGAGTACATCGCGGGTCACGTGACCAAGCCGGTCGTCGGCTACGTCGCGGGTTTCACCGCGCCGGAGGGGAAGACTATGGGTCACGCCGGTGCAATCGTTTCGGGTTCTTCGGGGACAGCGGAAGCGAAAAAGGAAGCCTTGGAAGCTGTGGGGGTGTTGGTGGGACGGACTCCCTCGCAGACGGCGGACCTTGCTCGCGCCGCTTATGCGGAGTTGCACAAGTAGGGGACATGCCGCGCGCGTGCTCTGCCTTCGGCGGTTGAACGCCGAAGATGGACACGATGAACACGGACACCACTAACGAAACGGTGGCCCTCGGGAAGATCCAGACTGAGGGTGGCGTCGCTTACCGCACGTCAGAGCGGCCAACCGTCACGGTGGCGCTACCACACGGTTGGGCTCGCGCGCTTTTGGCTGGCCTGGAGGCTACTCTCTTCGGCTGGCTGGTGCCGGTGCTGGCTTTCGTGGGATCTTTCCTGGCGGTCAGTTCGAACCCGTGGTTGCAGGACTACGTGATCGGAACCGCCGCTCGGATGGGCACCGACTTCTGGGCTTCGTCGCTGGGCGCGGCCTTCCCTGTAGGGGAAGTGCGCGTAACCTTTGTACCTCTCCTGTGGACGATCCTCCAGATCATTGTGCTGCGACTGCTCCTCCTGTCGCTTCGAGGCTACGACAGTGGTGCTGTCTGGCTTGCGGTCCCGGGGTTCACGCTTTCCTCAGTGGTGATCGTCGCGCTTGCTGGAAGCGCCGGCTCGGTCCTCCCGTCCCTCCTGGGTTCCCTCTTGGTGGCCTGCATCGGTGTTTCCTGGGCGTATGCGCGCCAGAGCGAAGACTATCCCCAATGGGTGAAGCGCGCAGGCTGGGTGTGGTCCGGGCTCCGCACGGGTCTCCTTTGGCTGTCGGCAGCATTCGCTCTGGGAACGGTGCTGGCCGTGGCAACTGTGGTCGCGTCCTGGGGGCAGATCTCGGAGGTTCGGTTGGCGCTAACCGGTGGGGGAACGGCCGGCTTTTCCTTAGCGGCGCTTGAGACCATGTATCTGCCTGACCTCTCCGCTTGGGCGCTGGCTTGGCTGTCCGGTGCAGGCTTCAGGTTTGTGGATGCTGCTGTGGTCTCAGTGAGCGGGGGCGCCCAGGACTTTGACTCATTCCTCCCGATGGCCTCCGCGGTTCCTTCGTCCTCTCCGGGGGCGTGGGCGGCGGCGCTGTTGGGTCTCCTGGGAGTCTTGCTTGGGCTGGCCACTTCGGTTCACAGCGCTAAGCGGACTCTCGCGGGGGCTGCGCGCAGGTTGGGCGTGGCCTTCGCCTTGTTTGCCGCGTCTACGTACGGCTGGATGTGGGCCTCCACCGGTTCGTTGGGGAGTGGAAGGCTCTCGGTGCTGGGGCCGACGCCTCTGGCATGGCTTGCGGTGTCAGGGTTGGTCGGCGGGGTGGCCATGCTCGTAGCACTGGTGTTGCATCCGGACGCGCGTGCTGGAGTAGTGGCTCTGGCGTCGGGGAAACCTGCCGAAGTGTCTGACGGCACGCAGTCTGGAGATCCGCGGTGAGGGGAACCGAACCCAGCCGGAAATCGGCCCTGATTTTCGGGGCAGCGACTGCGGGTGCGGCCGGACTCAGCGTCTTGGCTGTCCTCGCTTTGGTGTTGACGCAGCATCCGTTCCGCGCGGTCCTCGTCCTGGGGGCGACCATGTGCCTGCTGGGTGTACTCCGGGCCCTGTGGCCTGGACAGCCGTGGTTTGCGGCGCGCGGACGCATCTCCGACGGCGCCGTATATCTTCTAGTGGGAGCGCTTTTGCTGTGGCTGGCGCCCTGGACCGCAGCGGTTGCCCCCGTCCCTTAGCCTCCGGCGTTCGAAGGATCTGAGTGCGCCTGCACCCCCTGTGTTCCCTCAGCCAGCCACTCTCCGATTCGGGTTCCCCACTCCTGCTTTGTGGCTTTGCTTGCCCGCGACGCGTCCACACTGGAACGGGCGAGGGCGGCTATCTCCGCATTGCTGAACCCCTGGGACACCGCAACTTCGTACTGGTCCACAAGGCGGGAGCGGAACAGAAGAGGGTCGTCTGCGCTCAGCGCGACCGTAGCTCCAGCCGCCTGGAAGTCCCGCAGAGGCACTTGAGACAGGTCCTGGAACACCCCCAGTGACACGTTCGAAGTTGGGCAGATCTCAAAAGCGATGCCCTCGTCCACAAGGCGGTGAAGGAGCTCGGGGTCCTCCACCGTCCTCACTCCGTGACCCAGCCGCTGCGGGCCGAGGTGAGATACCACCTCGCGTACCGACTGAGGTCCCAGCAGCTCACCGCCGTGGGGCACCAGCATCAGTCCGGCACGGCGCGCGATCTGGAAGGCGTTGGCGAAAGAGGACGTCTCCCCGGTCCTCTCATCGTTTGAGAGTCCGAATCCGACCACCTCGCCCGGTCCGTCCCCGGCGTACTGGGCGGCCAAGCGTGCCAGCACCCGAGCATCCAAGGGATGCCGAGTTCTGGAAGCAGCGACAATCACTCCGATGTCAACGCCGGTAGCGGTGCTGGCCGCCTTCGCCTCATCGAGGACGATCTCCAGAGCGGGGGTGAGGCCACCGACGAAAGGCGCGTAGGAGGTTGGGTCTACCTGAATCTCCAGGCGAACCGACCCTTCGGCGGCGTCGTCCTCGGCGGCTTCTCTCACGACGCGGCGCATGGCCTCCTCACTGCGAACCAGTGACCGGGCGGAGTCGTATGAGCGTTGGAACCGGAACCAACCGCGTGCGTCTGCTGGCACGGTTAGCGGGTCCTCTTCCAGGAGGTGCGAAGGCAGGCGCACTCCCTGCTCCTGGGCGAGCTCAACCATGGTCTCGGGACGCATGGAACCCGTGAAATGCAGATGCAGATGCGCCTTGGGAAGCGCCGCGAGCCGAGAACGAGTGAGCGGAACCTCACTCACCACTGGTTGTACCAGTTGATGATGCGGTTGCGGTACGTCTCTTGTTCGGGCTCGTTTAGAAGCTCGTGGTAAGCACCCGGATACGTCTCAATCTCCACCAGATCGCCCGCCGCGTCGGCGAACTCGATGGACCCGTCCACGTCTGCCAGTCCGTCGTCCTCGCCGTGAAGGATTAGTACGGGGCAGGCCAGGATCTGAGCGTTCCTGATCACCTGATCACCCTGCACCACCATGGACGCCCCGGTGAGAAGTGGCACCTTCCCCTTGTAGACCAGGGGGTCGTTTCCGTAGTCGAGGGCGACTTGGGGATCGTGGGACAGGAGGTGGACGTCCAACTCCACCGACTTGAGTGCGGGCAAGAGCGTGCCCAGGCGGGCTCCCGCGCGAGCGAGGCGCCTGTCGATGTGGGGAAGAGGACGGAGAGCGGGGCCCGTCACTGCCGTGGCGACAAGGTGCGTTGGGCTTAGGAGGGTGGAGGCCAGGGTGATCAGCCCGCCCATGGAGTGTCCGAAGAGGAAGATGCGTTCCGTCCGGGCAACTTGCATGAGCTCCTTCCTGGCCTCCAGGTGTTCTCCGATTAGCACCCCTACGTCGACTTGGGCGCGGGGTCCTTCGGCGCGGCCGTGACCGGTGAAATCAAACGACCACGCGTCGTAACCGGCCTCGTTCAGCGCGTGTATGAAACGGGAGTACCGTCCGCGGTGCTCCCCGAATCCGTGCGCCAGCAGGACCGAACCGAAAGGCTTTTCAGACTGGGAGAACGATGGGTGCAAGTGGATGGTCATGGTGACAAGTCTTCCACAGGCTCGTTGCAGTGCCGCTCAGGCGAACAGCCGTTGCAGCCTGCCGATACCTTCAACCAAATCGTCGTCCGAAACCGCGTACGACAGCCGGATGAACCCCGGTGTGCCGAAAGCTTCGCCTGGGACGACGGCGACTAGCGCTTCGTCCAAGATCAGATCTGCCAGCTCAGCGGACGTGTTTGCAACTCGGCCGTTGATTTCCTTCCCCAGGGCTCTCTCCACGCCGGAGTACACGTAGAACGCTCCCTGCGGCATTGGCGTGTCGAATACGTCGATCTCACGAAGCATCGACACGATGAGCTTGCGGCGGCGGTCAAACGCTTGGCGCATCTCTTCAACGGCATCCTGAGGCCCCGTGAGAGCCTCAATTGCTGCCTTCTGCGCGATGTTGTTGACGTTCGAGGTGAGATGGGACTGGAGTGCACCGGCTGCCTTGATCACGTCGCTGGGACCGAACATCCAGCCCACCCGCCAGCCAGTCATCGCATAGGACTTGGCCACCCCGTTCAGAACGATCAGTTGGTCCGCTAGCTCCGGCACGGCCTGGTAGAGAGGCAGGACCTCCGCGCCGTCGTAGGACAGGGCTTCGTAGATGTCGTCGGCTATCACCCAGATCCCGTTGTCCAGCGCCCATTGTCCGATGGCACGAACCTCCTCGGGGGAGTAGACAGCGCCAGTGGGGTTGCTGGGCGAGCAGAAGATCATCGCGATGGTTTTATCGGTGCGCGCGGCCTCCAGCTGCTCCACGGTCACCTTGTATCCGTTCTCCAGGGAGGCGACGACGGGTACGGGGGTGCCACCGGCGAGCTTGATCGTCTCCGGGTAGGTGGTCCAATAGGGGGCGGGCAACAGAACCTCGTCGCCCTCGTCGATTATGGCCGCGCAGGACTGATAGACCGCCTGCTTCCCGCCGTTGGTGATGACCACATCGTTTGGTGAAAGAGGGGACGAACCGAAGTCTCCAACGCGATCCGCGACTGCCTGGCGCAATGCGAGCAACCCGCTGCCGGGCGTGTACCGGTACGAGGACGGATCCTCTGTGGCGCGCAATGCGGCATCCACGATGTTCCTGGGAGTGTCGAAGTTGGGTTCCCCGGGGGCAAAGTTGATCACCGGCTCACCTTGAGCCTTCAGAGCCTTGCTCTTGGCGTCAACCGCGAGCGTCGCAGAGGGAGTTATGGCGTTCAGGCGGGCGGACACGCGGTGGTTCGGTTTCTTACTCATAAGTTAAGCGTGCCACGTCCGAGCCCGACGGACCCGCGTTGGACACCAGGCGGGCACATCATTACAATCAGATTCGCACTGCGGCCCTATGAACGGATCGCGGGCGTAGGGCAGTGGCGCAATTGGTAGCGCACCGGTCTCCAAAACCGGCGGTTCCGGGTTCGAGTCCCGGCTGCCCTGCCATTCGTATTCCAATCGGCCGGTTGGAAGAGACGACGGGGAGACACGATTGAGTCAGACGACAAGCCTTCCAGGTGATGGGGAGCTCC
>CAYFQC010000022.1:0-23325 GCA_964345155.1 uncultured Actinomyces sp. | reverse complement strand
TCAGAAGCGAACACATCCCATAGATTCCACACTGTGCTGTGAACTCCTTCCGCGCTTAAGCGCTTATCTGGATCACCTATCCCGCAGGTAGCGGTCTAGGTGCCCGAACACCCTTGTGTCCGGGCATTCCGTATCAGACCTGTACGAAAGGCCGGATAGGGTCGACCTTCTCCCGTACCGCCTGTGCTTCAGCCTCATCTGGCAGCTTCTGCGCCTGCCAGACAGCCTCACAGACGTCCCGGTAGTTGGCCATCTCATGAGCTTTGGTTTCGTCGTCCCACCCCAGGTACTCGGCCATCAGGTCGGCAACCTCGGGCATCGCGGCGAGCCCAGAATCCTTCTCCTCATACGAGAGCCGGATCCGGTGAGTGAGCATATCTTGCAAGTGCAAAGCGCCCTCGTACTCCACACCAAAAGCAACATCTGCGCGCAGGTAGTGCGGGGCGTGGGCCAAGCGTTCTCCGAGGTCAGGGCGCTCATCGATCATCCGGAACACGATCTCGATATCACTTCCATACCGGTCGAGGAGATCCTCCACCTGATCCACTGTGAGGCCCCGTTCCTGCGCGATCTGCTCGCGGCTGTTCCAAAGGGCGAAGTAGCCGTCCGCACCCTCCAGGAGCGTCTTCGCGGTGACACTGGGGTGTTCCTTCGTGAACTCCTCACCCATGGAGAAGTCCACCGCATCCTCAGCCATCTGGCGGTAGGACGTCAGCTTCCCACCTGCGATGACCGTCATCCCCGGCGTCACGGTGGTGACGGTGTGTTCGCGGGAGACCTTGGTGGATTGGCTTTCGTCCAGTGTTCCAGGCTGAAGCAGCGGCCGCAGACCCGCGTACGTGGCCATGACGTCGTCACGGGTGAGAGGGTCCTTCAGTACCTGGTTGGCCTCATCCAGCAAGTACTGAATGTCTGCTTCATCCGCCACGGGCTCGCGGAGATTCTCGTGGTAGGCAGTGTCGGTGGTCCCAATAATCCAGTAGTACTTCCACGGGATGATGAACAGAACCGACTTCTCGGTACGGAGGAACAGGCCGACTTCCGAGTCGATGCGTTCCTTTGGCACGACGATGTGAATGCCTTTGGAAGCGAGCACCTTCAGGCCCCCGGTTGACTCCGCCAAGGCCTGGCTTTCCTCCGTCCAGACGCCGGTTGCGTTGATGATCCTCCGCGTCTTGACGTGGAAGGTTTCCCCCGTCTCAATGTTCAGTAGGGTGGCGCCGTTCACGTGTCCCGCCGCGTCCTTGCTGACCTCCACCATCTGGGTTCGGGACGCAGCAAGCGCACCGTAACGAACAGCGGTGCGGACCAGGGTTATAACCAGACGGGAGTCGTCCACGCGTCCGTCGTAGTAGACGATGGAGCCGCGCAGGTAATCGGGCCGCAGGGCGGGGCAGAGTTTCAGAGAACCCTTGCGCGTGTGGTGCCTCTGGATGGGTACAGAACCGCGGTGGGCCCACTGGGCGAGGGCGTCGTACATGCCGACTCCGACGGCCGAATATGCCCGTTCGATCACAGGAATCTTCAGAGGCCAAAGGAGAGGCTGCGCCTTCACCAAGTGGGGGGCGTTCTTGGTGAGCAATAGCCCCCTTTCGCGTAGTGACTCTGTCACCAGGTGGAAGTCCAGCTGATACAAGTACCGGAGACCGCCGTGAACCAGTTTCGAAGACCGCGATGAGGTCCCTGAGGACCAGTCTTGCGCCTCAATGATTCCCGTCCGCAGTCCCCTTGTCGCAGCATCCAACGCGATCCCGGCTCCGGTCACCCCGCCACCGACGACCAGGACGTCCAGTTCCTCCCCGTCCGCCATGTCGCGCAACGCGCGATCCCTTTCTGTGGTTGACAAAGCTGGGCTATCCACTTTGCTACCTCCGTGTTCTTCAGTGAATCGGTCTTGGTATTCCTCTTGCACCGGCACCTCTCACGACCGCATGAGAGGGTGACGCCGGTTACGCTCACAGACAATTATCCTCAGCTTTGAGCAAATGACCGGGTTGCCTGCACGAACGTGCACCTGGCACACTTAGCTGTGCGCATACGTCGAGAACAGGCCCATCTGGCTGCATCCATGTACTACGAGCAGGGGCTGACGATGGACGCCGTCGCTCGGCGCCTCGACGTCTCGCGGTCATCGGTCTCTCGCCTCCTGGCGTTCGCACGTGAGACCGGGATCGTGCAGATTCGCGTGGCGGCTCCTCTAACTGAGCCGGGCAGCCTAGCTTCGGAGTTCCAGCGACTATTCGGCGTTCGTGCGCTGGTGGTTCCCGCACTTGACGTGGACAGCCCGGCGACAAGACTGAACTCGGTGGCAGCCGTCGCTGCTAGCCGTCTTACCGAGCTGATGGGCCCGGAGAAGATCCTTGGCATCGCATGGGGAAACACTGTGTCTGCAGTGGCCGGCCACGTCTCCCCCCACCCGATGCCCGGTTCCACAGTCGTGCAGCTAAACGGCGCTGCCAATGCCTTTGACTCCGGCACCATCTACGCAGACTCGATAATCTCTACGCTCGCTTCAGCCTACGATTCCTCCGCTGTGCACTTTCCTGTTCCAGCGTTCTTCGACTTCGTGGAGACCAAGAAAGCCCTTAGCAAGGAGCGCTCCATAAAGAGGGTCCTGGATATCATCGCCTCCTGCGACGTGGCCCTTTTTGGGGTGGGAGCGATGGATCCCGGCATGCCCAGCCACGTCTACGCCGGCGGATACTTGTCCGCGTCCGAGTTGCGGGCCGCGCGCGAGGACGGTGTGGTCGGTGATGTCTGCACGGTTTTGATTCGCGAGGACGGCAGCACCGACATGGACCTGAACGCACGTGCTACCGGCCCCAGCCCCCAACAGTTGAAACGTATCCCGACGCGCCTCTGTGTGGTGTCGGGACGCGCGAAGGTTCCCGCGCTGCTCGGGGCGCTCCGAGCAGGGGTCGTCACCGACTTGATAATCGACTCCTCAGCCGCCCGCGCCGCGCTTCAACGCCTTCATGTGAAGTCCCTCAATTAAGCTGACAAGAGAGCTGCGAAGGCGCGGTGCAGCAGAAAGGAGCGGCAGATGCGAATCGCCATCTTTGCCACCTGCATTGGGGACTCCATGTTCCCCCAAGCGCCCGCTGCGACAGTGACCCTGCTGGAACGCTTGGGCCACCAGGTGTACTTCCCGAAGTCCCAGGCCTGTTGCGGTCAGATGCACATAAACACCGGCTATTTTGCGGACGCCCTGCCCTTGATCCAAAACCATGTTCGAACATTTGAGCCGATTCTCGACGATGAGTGGGACGCAATCGTCGTACCCTCGGGTTCTTGCACCGGCTCCATCAAACACCAGCAGGCCATGGTGGCAACGAGGATGGGAGATCAGGTGCTTGCGCGCAAGGCTCAGTTGATCGCAGAGAGGACTTACGACCTGCCGGTGCTCCTAACCGATTTTCTAGGCCTGGAGGACGTTGGAGCCTACTTCCCGCATACTCTTACCTACCACCCCACCTGCCACTCTACGAGAGTCACGAAGGTGGGGGATCGTCCCCTGCGACTTCTCCAGCACGTGGAGGGAGCAACTGTCTTGCCCCTGCCGGACGCAGATCAGTGCTGTGGCTTCGGCGGGACCTTCTCGGTGAAGTACCCGGAGGTTTCAGCAGCTCTCGCCACCGATAAGGCCGAAGCGGTGTCTTCTACCGGCGCGGAAGTGCTTGTCGCGGACGACTACTCCTGCCTCATGAACATCTACGGGCGCATGGCGCGCCTTGGAATCGGCGTGCGACCAATGCACCTGGCCGAGGTGCTGGCCGGCACGCGCGAGAAACCCTTCAACGGACCGCGACTGGCGCCCGCCAACCCCAGGGCGCGACGCGGCCGGGAAGGAGTGCAAGCATGACCACAGCGAGGACATCCCCACTGAGCTGGGGAGAGAGTTTCCGCGAGTCTTCACGTCGACTGGTCCAGAATGACCAGCTGCGTTCCAACCTGCGCTCAGCGACTTCCACGATCCGGGGCAAGAGGGACGCGCGGAAGAAAGAGACACCTGACTGGGAGGAACTTCGGGACGCTGCTGCGGCCATCAAACGCTACTCACTCGATCACCTTCCAGAACTCCTGGTGGAGCTGGAAAGGAACGTCGAGGCCCACGGCGGAGTCGTCCACTGGGCGAGGACGGCCGAGGAGGCCAACAACATCGCCTACCGAATTGCCTCAAGCCACGGTGCTCGCGAAGTCGTGAAGATCAAGTCGATGGCCACCCAAGAGATAGGTCTGAACGACTACTTCCAACATCGGGGGATCAACCCCGTTGAAACGGACCTAGCCGAGCTCATCGTCCAGCTCGGGCAAGACCGACCCAGCCATGTGGTAGTTCCCGCGATCCACCGGAACCGGGCTGAAGTACAAGAGATATTTACCCGGCGTTTTGAAGCGGAAAATGCGCCCGAATCGGACGAACCGACAGAACTCACCAGCAGAGCCAGGAGCCACCTTCGTAGAAAGTTCCTCTCCGCGAAAGTGGCGATCAGCGGCGCCAACCTGATGGTGGCGGAGACCGGGGCTTTGGCCATCTATGAGTCGGAAGGCAATGGCCGGATGTGCCTCACCCTCCCGGAAGTCCTGATTTCGGTGGTGGGAATAGAGAAGGTGATTCCCAAGATGCGGGACGCCGAAGTATTCACGGAGCTCCTCCCCCGTTCCGCTACCGGAGAGCCCATGAACCCCTACACCTCGTGGTGGACGGGCGTCACACCCGGGGACGGGCCGCAGGAGTTTCACCTGATTCTTCTGGACAACGGCCGCACCGCAGTCCTCGAAGACTCTCTCACCCGCGACGCCCTCGCTTGCATTCGCTGCGGGGCCTGCATGAATATCTGCCCTGTCTACCGGACGGTGGGCGGACACGCGTACAACTCGGTCTACCCGGGCCCGATCGGAGCGATACTGACCCCCCAGCTCCTCGGCGCCTTCGAGGAGGGAGACCCGGCAGCGGAACTCCCATACGCCTCCACCCTTTGCGGCGCTTGTTTCGACGTGTGCCCAGTGAAAATCGACATTCCCTCCATCCTGGTGGACCTGCGACGCCGCAAAGTCGAGACCGCGCGGGAAGAGGGAACAGCTGACGCGGCCTGGACGGCGATCATGTCTTCGACCTCGGAGGTGATGCGTTCGGGGAGGCGTTTCGCCCTCGCCGAAAAGGCGCTCACAGCCGGACGCGTTCTGGGAGGTAAATCCGGAAGGATCACGGCTCTTCCCTGGCCGGTGTCGGCGTGGACTGACAGTCGCGACCTGCCCGCACCCCCAAAAGAGACATTTCGGAAATGGTCTGGGAAGAACTTGGGGTCGGGCCGGTGAGCGCTCGCGAGGAGATTTTGAAGGCCGCTCGGGACGCGCTGCGGCGAAGCGGACGCTCCGGGCGTGGGCGCATTCAGGAGATCCCCCGGAACTACAGCCAAAGCGGTGAGCTCCCAGGGTCGTCCGCGGTGGTGGCGGAGCTGGAGGAGAACCTGCGTGGCTACGGAGCGCATGTCCGCCACGCTAAAGGTCAGCCGGAACTGCTGGACGCGATCTCTGCGGAGCTAGAGGGTTTGGACTCGGTAGTGATACCCGGAGACGCTCCAGTCGACTGGATTCGTACTGCCATGGCCCGGCACCTGGTGTACCTGGACTCTCGGGAAGAGCCCCTACCTCACGCGGTCCTGGATAAGGTCTCTGCGGTCCTGACCGCAAGCCGGTGCGCCGTCGCCTCCACCGGAACTATCGTCCTCGACGGCGTCGGCGGGCAAGGACGGCGGGCGGTGTCTCTCATTCCCGACACCCACATAGCCGTGGTTGACACTGACTCAGTGGTAGAAACAGTGCCGGAAGCATTCGCGGTTCTGGCCAAGCACCCGACCCGCCCTCTCACATGGATCGCCGGGCCCTCCGCCACCTCGGACATAGAGTTATCCCGTGTCGAGGGCGTTCATGGCCCCCGCCACTTGAAGGTGATTCTGTATACCGCGAAAGACGCCAAATGACCGCTGAACAAGACGGACTGTTCCAGCTACCCGAAGGGTTTCGGCGCCCCCGAGCACAGGTAATCATCCTGGCCGGCCCATCCGGGTCCGGTAAGACGTCGTTGTCCTCGCGTGTGGGTCTACCCGCCCTAGCGTTGGACCATTTCTACCGGAATGACGACGAGGACGGACTGCCGATGCTCAGCGAGAACGTGGTGGACTGGGATGACCCGCGGTCGTGGGACGCGGAAGCGGCGTTTTCCGCGGTCGCACAGCTGTGCGTCGAGGGTTCCACACAGGTTCCGATCTACGACATTCCGTCGAACCGACGTACCGGAACCCGGGATGTGACCCTGGGCGCGAACCGCCTTTTCATCGCGGAAGGGATCTTTGCCTCCGAACTGGTTCCGCGACTGATAGAAGAGGGGCTGCTGGCGGATGCCATAGTCGTTGCGCGAAGCCCGCTTAGGAACGCCTGGTTCCGGCTTTTGCGCGACCTCGCCGAGGCGCGAAAGCCCGTGCCGGTCCTTCTTTACCGTGGCGCACGTCTTGCGCGCCAGGAACCACGCAAAATCCTCCGGTGGAAACGTCAGGGCTGCCGCCCCGTCCCGTCACTAGAGACAGCGGAATCAGACATCCAACTGCTGCAGCATCGCACCCGCCTGGCTGCCTCCGGGCGGTGATGGGATCGTCGCTTATAGCCGTTTGACCAGCGGGAACAAAATGGTCTCGCGGATCCCTTCTCCAGTGAGCGCCATCAGCAGTCGGTCCACACCCATTCCGAGACCCGCGGCGGGTGGCATCCCGTAGTCCATGGCCTCCAGGAAGTCTTCGTCTACCGTCATCGCTTCCGGGTCCCCCTTTGCCGCAGCCAGCGCCTGCGCGTTGAAACGATCCCTTTGGATCACGGGGTCGGTGAGTTCGGAGTAGCCGGTTGCCAGTTCGAAACCGCGCACGTAGAGGTCCCACTTCTCCGTTACTCCCGGCGTCTGCCGATGGTTCTTCACAAGAGGCGAGGTATCGGCCGGGAAATCCCGTACGAACGTCGGTTGGTACAGATGATCGGCTACTAGGGCCTCGAAGAGCTCCTCGGCTATCTTCCCGTCCACATAGTGGTCAAGGACGCTCACTCCGTGCGTGTTCGCCAGACGCTCCAAATCCGCGCGCGGCGTCGATGGAGTGACTTCTTCGCCCACGGCCTCAGACAACGCCCCGTACAGGGTCACCTGCTGCCACTGACCGCCGAGGTCGTAGGTGGACCCGTCGGCCAAAGGCACCTCCAGCGAGCCCACGGCGTCAAGGGCCGCCTGCTGGATCATCTCCCGGATCAAATCGGCGTAGGTGTCGTAAGTTCCGTAAGCCTGGTAGGCCTCAAGCATCGTGAACTCAGGGTTATGGGAGGAATCGGCGCCCTCGTTACGGAAGTTCCGATTGAGTTCGAAGACCTTCTCTATGCCGCCAATGAGGGCCCTCTTCAGGTAGAGCTCAGGGGCGATCCTCATGAACAGATCCACGTCGTAGGCGTTCATGTGCGTTACGAACGGGCGCGCCGCGGCTCCGCCGGGCTGGGCCTGGAGCATCGGTGTCTCTATTTCCACGTAACCGCGCGCGTCCAAGAAACTGCGGATCGAACGGATCACGGCCGCCCGCTTGCGCACCATCTCCCGCGCAGAAGGGCGAACTATCAAATCCAGATAGCGACGGCGCACCCGCGTGTCTTCAGCCAGCTCCGTTCCCTGCCCATCCTCTGCCTGAAAAACCTTGGGTAGGGGACGGATGGCCTTGGCGGCAAGAACCCAAGCCGGAATTCCATCGGCTTCATCGGGGGTTGCCAAGACCGACAGTTCGCCGCGGCGCGAGGAAATGACACGGCCGTGCACAAATAGAATGTCCCCCAGGTCGACATCCGCCTTGTAGTCGGCCAACGATTCTGGTCCGACCTCACGTGCCGACAGCATCACCTGCAGCTGGTTTCCCTCCCCGTCCTGAATGGTCGCGAAACACAGCTTCCCGGCAACGCGGGAGAGCATGACGCGGCCAGCTAAGCCAACGAAATCTTCTGTCTCTTCGCCGATCTCCAGTCCCGCGTAGCGGCTACGCACCTGGGAGATCGAGGACGTTATCGGCAATTCAACCGGGTAGGGGTTTCGCCCCGCCTCAATGAGTCGCTCCCGCTTCTGGCTGCGCACGCGGATCTGCTCTGGCGCTTCTGCCTGCGCGTCAACGCTGGTTGCTGGGGCTTCACTCTGCTTAGTCACGCGTACATGGTAGTCGACTGCGACTGTCCTTCAGCTGGCGGCCAGGTTGGTTCCTCGGCCCACGGGCCGGTTGGCGTCATCCACGTGAACAACCGATGGCTTCGAGGTCCGAGCAGCGGACTCGGGCAGAAGCGCGTAAGCGATGATGATTACCAGGTCTCCTGCGTGAATAAGGTGGGCGGCCGCACCGTTGAGTTGGACCGTGCCGGAACCAGCTTCTCCGGGGATGGTGTAGGTGGACAGGCGCGCACCGTTCGTAACGTCAACTACGTCGACCTTCTGGCCTTCGAAAATGCCAGCGGCCGCCAGCAACTCCGAGTCCACTGTGATGGAACCCACGTAGTTGAGATCGGCTCCGGTCACGGTGGCGCGATGGATCTTTCCGACGACCATTTCCCTCATCGGTTCTGCATCACTCACCTGGACTCAACTCCACGATCACGTTGTCAATCAACCGGGTCTCCCCGACCCGGGCAGCCACTAACAAGTATGCCGCCCGCCGCTCCTTCACGGCAGCGACAGTCCGAATCCCCAGCTGGGACCCGTCTGGCGTCCAGATTCCGTAGACCTCGAAAGTCTCTGCGTCAGCAAGAGCAACGTACTGCGGTTCTATGTCCCCCGCCGCAACAAGAGCGGCAGCAGCAGCGTCGACCACCGCCGGCGGCTCAGTGCCCGCCTCTGCGCCAGCCCTCAGGGAGTAGGACAGGCCGAGGGCGGCTTCCCTCTGCTCAGTGTTGAGGTAGGAGTTCCGGGAGGACAGGGCCAGACCATCATCGTCCCTGACGATCGGCGCTTGGACGAGCTCTACTGGCACGTCCAAATCCGCCACCATCTGGCTAATGTTGACGAACTGCTGGGCATCTTTCTGTCCGAATACGGCAACTTCCGGACGGACCAGGTTCATGACCTTCCCAACCACCTGCAGAACTCCCGCGAAGTGACCGGGGCGCAGGTATCCCTCCAAGATCTCCGATGCCGGACCAGGCATTACGCGCACTCGCGGCGGAGACGGGTAAACGTCTTCCGGCGAGGGGGCAAAGACGATGTCGGCGCCGACCTCTGCCAGCGCTTCCAGATCCGCTTCCAGAGTCCGCGGATACGCGTCGTAGTCCTCCCCGGGTCCAAACTGCTCCGGGTTGACGAAGACGCTGACCACCACTTTGCGGCCGCCCTTCTTAGCCAGTTCCACCAGAGACAGATGCCCCTCATGAAGAGCGCCCATCGTCATCACCAAGGCGGTTTCCCGAGTGTCCTCGGCAAGAGCAATCCGCAACTCCTCCTTTGTTCGCACCAGGCGCGGGCTGTTGCTTGAAGTGGAGACGAGCGCCTGAGTAGCTCCCGCCAGAGCGCGGTATGTGGAGGCAACCTCCGCCAGATCCCGTTGAGAGCGCAGCGCCTGCACGTGTGCGTCGACCGTCGCCGAGTCACCCCTCGCGACGGGACCAGTAAGCCCAGCCGCCCCTTCCTCCAGGGCCCTTTCCGTCGCGGCTTCGACAAGTGGGCGCAGAACCCGAGCGGGTTCGTCCACACCCAGGTGACCCAAAACGTCCTCGCTCTGAACCAGCACAGTGACCAGGTGGTTCGCGGCGTGGGTGAGTGCCGCGTGATAGAGCGGCCGGTCATCTTCCCCAATCTTCACCGGAACTCCGCCCAGCTGAGTGATGAGGGCTAGGGCGAACGGTTCAGCAAGCGCCGAACAGGTGTAAGCAATCGGCGCGCCGCGCAGGCGGAGTAAATCAAGTGAGGTCCCACTGAAAGTCATAGCGGGATGAAGCGCTATCGGGATGGCCCCCAGCAGATCGGCGGTGCGAAGCGCGTCCACTCCGGACGCGCCACTTAGGTGCACAACGATCATGCCCGGACGCAGCGCACCCGCGTCGGCAAGTCGCCGCGTCAGGGGTCCTATTTCGCGGTCCGGCACGGCCAGGAACAAGACGTCAGACGCCTTCGCGACCTCCTGTGGCGACAGCACCGGCACGCCCGGCAGCATTGCGTCGGCCCGGTCCCGGGCCTCTGCCGACCGCGCGGAAACGCCCACCAGTTCGGCTCCCGCTTCGCGGAATGCCGAAGCCAGAGCGGGTCCGACGTTGCCCATCCCGATGACGCCGACTTTCAAAGTGTCACTGCTCATCAGTCCCCTCCAAACCTGAGCCGCTCACCCTCGCGAACCAACGTTCAGGGGGCTCCTGGGTGCGCTTTTGCCGACTGCGCGCTACCAGCTCACTGCGGATACTCTCTCCGTCCTGAACGGACAGGTTGTTCAAGGCGACAACGACTGGTCCTTGCACTAACGCGGCTTGCACCCCTTCGAGGCGTCGCCGAGCTGCGAGCGGCCCATAGCTGCCGACAACAGACTGGATGCGTTCGTACGGAGCTAAAGAGGCTGTGCGAGTCAGCCAGCCGGAGCGCGTCACCACCACCGTTTCGGTAAGCGCGATTCCCTTCCTCTTGTAGGTCAGTGGATCAAACAGGCGCGCGCGCTTCGGAACCCCGGTGAAGTAGGGACTGGGACCAACCCCACGGAGCGCAGCTGCCAGAAACTCCCCCGGCTGCGCGACGCCTAGGTCCGAGATCACCAACCACAGTGCCTGGGCCGCTTGTGCTTCAGTTCCAACCGGCAGCAAGACCTGGGAGGAGAACAACTCTTTGTTCCCGGGCTCACCTCCCGAGGCCTGGCTGATCTGCACCCGATACCAGCCACGGCGCCGCCAAAGGAACGGCTGATAGACGGTGACCGCGTGCACCCGCCGGGGAGGAATGGTCTCCGATTTCCTCTCAAGTAGACCCCTGCGGACCCGGATTCCATCCGGTGACACTGCCGCCTGGAAATTGAATTCGCTTGCGAAGCGCGTCCAGATGAAAGTGCCGAAAACTAAAGCCATGGGGATCAGTGAAGGCAACGCGATGGACGCCGCGGCCGGACCTTCCACCACCGCCAGAATGATCAGCGCCACCACAACGGCGAGGACGAGCAGGAAGGACACGACCACCCCACCGCTCAGCAGCAACGAAAGGATCAATGTCTTCGCACCGACGGAGTAGGCAACCTCTTCGGGCGCCTCAAGGGAACGACTCTGTATCCGCGGCGCTTCGGTTCTCTGCGCCCCCTCCCCCGCGTGCTGCGAATCTGCGGCGTACACGCCGCCATCAGCTCCGGCCCTTTGTTGAGCGGGAGGGGCATCGACCTTGAGCCCGGCCGCCCTCGCCAGTATCTCTGCCCGTAAATCCCACAGAGGAGCGTCCCGGAGGTAGCCAACAACAAGGGAGGACCCAGCGCCCCCCGCCGCTTCCACGGTTAGGCGGCCGAGGCCGAAGATTCGGCCTAGCAGGGGATGCGTGACGTCCACGGCTTGAATCCGTTCCAGGCGAACGTGGCGCTGCTTCCTGAAGAGGACTCCCTCACGAAGCCAGACGGCCTCATCGGTGACCGCAAAGGACATGGCACGCCACGCCAAATAGGAGTAGAGCCCGACCAGCAGGAGAAATGCGACAAGCAACCCCAGCAGGATCAGAAGAACTGTTACCAGGTTCCCCAACTCCGCGAGCTCTCTGAGCTGACCTAGAACCTCAAAGTTCTGGAACACGACCACTGCCAGCAGCGCGGCAAGTGCTTGCCAGCTGTTGAGCACCGGCGTTACCGGGTGAACACGACGCCATTCGCTCGCAGACACTCCCTCCTCAGCGGCCCCGCTTCGCCTACGCCGGGTGCTTTGCTTCTCGTCTGAAGGCCCCGAGTCCACGCGATTCTGCTCCTCTGCCACTACAGCCCCGATAGTTCGGCCGTGCCGTTGGCAACCAGAAGGTCTCGCAGCGCCGCAGCCTCCTCCACGGGCAAGCCGTCCAGTTCGGCGTCCGTCGAGGCAGAAGCGGTGTGCAGTTGGATCCCCGCCACACCCATCTTCCGCGCTATTGGTCCTTCCTTGACATCCACATACTGGATGCGCCCGTAAGGGACGATGTCCAGGCGCCGGAACATGATCCCCCGTCGCACCAGAAAATCAGTGTTGGTGGTGGCGAAAAGGGTGGCGCGGACCTGACGCGGGATGAGCCACAGAAGCCACAGAAAGAGCGCCACGAGGACGCCGGTCCCTATGAATAGAGGCGCGAAGAAGAATCCCCCAACCGCGAGCCCGACGGCCGGAACCAACAGGGACAGGGCAGCCCCAGTCACCCGTACCTTAGCCAGGGCAGGGGAAACGTGGCGGAAATCCACACCTTCTGGGGAAAGTGGATCAGCCGAAATGCCAGAGTTAGAAGTCACCCCGCCATAGTCCCACACCCGAGTTTGCCCTCCAAAGTCACCCCCGCACGCTCCACACACACGACTAGCATTGGCCAGGTATCGGGCGTAACGTTTTTCTCCGCGGCTTCTTTCGGAGAAGTGACTTGGAAGCGATCGGGAGAGGTGATGGGTGAGAATACGCCGCAGTGGCTGGACTCCGCCCTCGACGAAGCCTTAGTGGAAGCCGGCGCTACAGCTCCCAGGCAAATCCGTTTGGCATTCGTGGGTCGCCTCACCTCAGCGTGGAACTTGGGTGGGCGCCGGCTGCACAACTGTAAGTACCTAGCCGGGCTGTTCGAACGCCTCGACCAGTTGGAGGGCGCGACGACAGAACCGGAGATGCTGAAGCTGGCTGCCGCGTTCCGCGGGGCCCTGGAGGAACCAGGCTGGGAGGAGTCGGAGGAGCTGCGCGGGCCTACAACCTTTCCTCCGCCCGTGACTTGGGACGATTTGCGCCGCCTGGGGATAAGCGAGCAGGCAGTGAACCGGATCGAGGAACTCACCTCGCAGCTTTCTTCCCACTCCCCGTCTGATGACGACCTGGGCGCGCGGATCTTAGTCGACGCTGACCTTGCCGCCCTCGCCCTGACACCGCAGCAATACCGGGACTTCAGGGCGAAACTGCGGGAAGAATGCGCACACATGTCAGAACGCGACTATCTTGTGGCCAGGCAAAGTGTCTTGCGAACGCTGCTTGATCGACGCCAGATCTTCACAACGCCCGTCGCCGCGAAATGGGAGGAAGCCGCCCGGGAGAATATCGAGGCAGAGCTGGCTGGGATCGAGGCCAAGGTCTCTCGACTAGAAGAGGAAAAGCCCGGCTATATGCCCCCCTCCTTTCCGCCGAAATCGGACAGCCCACCAAAGCCACACCCAGGGTCGAAGCCTTCGCCCGGAAAGCCACATCCACGCGTACTGCGCATCTCGCGGAGTCAGAAGGCTGCGCGCCTGAGCCACGAAGAGGCGGCCCCCGCCGAAACTCGGGAAGAACTCTTGGAGACCACAGCGGAAGCGGAGACAGAGCAGCCGCATGAGAAAAGCTCTGCGTCGGATGCCTACGTGTCTGACACCTCAACCTTGGAGTCGGTTGCCGATCTCATCGAGGGCAGCAAGACGGGCACCCCACCCCCAGTGAAGTGACAAACCTGCAGGCAGCCGGGTTCGGGCGGGAGCCACATCCCGTCACATCTTCAACAATCCACTCCCGATGGCGGCTGCCCGCAGACGCGGATGCTCACGGGGACTGCAACCGCGAGCGTCCACAGCTAGGCGTTCTGTTCAGGAGCCAGCTGTCTCCACGGGCGAGAGTGAGGGTACGAACCCTTAGGAGGATTGGGATGACGATCTACAACGTCGACGCAAATGAGATCGCTGCCGCCGCGCACGCCGCCGGGCAGACCGCCGAGCTGATTCGGACCAGCGTGGCCACCATGATGGCGCAACTGCTGGGTCTTCAGGCCAGTTGGGGAGGCGCAGCAGCGGCGTCCTTCCAGGAGGTCATCGCCGGATGGCAAGCAACGCAGGCGCAGGTGGAAGCCTCACTGGAGTCTGTCGGTGGAGCGCTAGGAGCGGCCTCTTCGACCTATACCGAAGCGGAGGCTGCGGCCACCGCGCTCTTCGCTGGGTAGTGAACGCAGGAGGGGACCCAACCACTGGGTTGGGTCCCCTCTAGGCTGTGGCAGACCTACTGACCCGCCACCTTGACAAGCGGAGGCCTAGTACATGCCGCCCATCTCATCGCCACCGGCAGCGGGTGCCTGCGGCTCCGGCTTGTCGGCCACGACGGCCTCTGTGGTCAGGAACATCGACGCGATAGAAGAAGCGTTCTGCAACGCGGAACGAGTCACCTTCACCGGGTCGGCGATCCCCTCGGCAAGGAGGTCACCATACTGGCCCGTGGCCGCGTTCAGGCCCTCACCCGACTTCATGTTGCGGACGCGATCTACCACTACGCCACCCTCAAGGCCGGCATTCGCAGCGATCTGACGCAGTGGCTCTGCCACGGCCAGCTTCACGATGGTCACGCCGGTCTCCTCGTCACCGGACAGATCCAGCGAAGGCAGCACCTTCTCAGCAGCCTGCAGCAGGGCAACGCCGCCACCAGCGACGATACCTTCCTCCGAGGCGGCACGAGCATTGCGGATCGCGTCCTCAATGCGGTGCTTGCGCTCCTTCAGCTCCACCTCAGTGGCAGCGCCGGACTTGATGATCGCTACACCACCGGAGAGCTTCGCGACACGCTCTGAGAGCTTCTCCTTGTCGTACTCAGAGTCGGAGTTCTCAATTTCCGTGCGGATCTGCTTGATACGCGCCTCCAGCGCGTCCTTATCTCCTGCACCATCCACGATGGTCGTCTCATCCTTGGTCACGACGACCTTGCGGGCAGAGCCGAGCGAGTCAAGGTCCGCGTTCTCAAGTGAGAGGCCAACAGTCTCAGAAATGACCGTGCCGCCAGTGAGGATCGCTATGTCCTGCAGCATCGCCTTACGACGGTCTCCGAAGCCAGGGGCCTTCACGGCGACCGACTTGAAGATGCCCCGAATCTTGTTGACAACCAGGGTGGCCAAAGCCTCGCCCTCGACGTCCTCAGCGATGATCAGCAGCGGCTTGTTGGTCTGCATGACCTTCTCCAAGAGGGGCAGCAGATCCTTGATCGAGGAGATCTTCCCTTCGACCAGCAGCACGTAAGCGTCCTCAAGGACCGCCTCCTGACGCTCCGTGTCAGTGACGAAGTAAGCCGACAGGTATCCCTTGTCAAAGCGCATGCCCTCGGTGGTCTCAAGCGTCGTGTCGAAGGAGTTGGTCTCCTCCACGGTCACGACGCCTTCCGGCCCAACGGCCTCAAATGCCTCGGCAATGAGCTTCCCGATTTCCGCATCGTTGGCGGAGATGGAGGCTGTGGCCGCGATCTGGTCTGTCGTCTCAATCGGAGTGGCGGTCTTGTGGAGCTCTTCGACGATAGCGTCAACCGAGACCTCAATACCCTTCTTCAGAGCCAGAGGATTGGCGCCAGCGGCAACGTTGCGCAGGCCCTCACGAACCAGCGCCTGGGCCAGCACGGTTGCGGTGGTGGTCCCGTCACCGGCAACGTCGTCAGTGCGCTTCGCTACCTCTTTGACGAGCTCAGCGCCAATCCGCTCGAACGGATCTTCCAGCTCGACCTCCTTGGCAACGGAAACGCCATCCTTGGTGATGGTGGGGGCGCCCCACTTCTTGTCGAGGACGACGTTACGACCACGCGGGCCAAGCGTCACCTTCACGGTGTCGGCCAGCTGGTTCAGGCCACGTTCCATACCCCGACGAGCTTCTTCGTCATACGAAATGATTTTCGCCATTTGCTTTCCTTGTCCTTCCAGGTTTCCTATCAGGACTGGCGCCCGCGACGGACGGGTCGGAGATGAGACCGTAGCCCCATCTGCCAACCCCTCACCAGACCCGAGATTGTCACTCCTAAACGGAGAGTGCTAAGCACAAGTCTGGCACTCCAACCGACCGAGTGCAAGGCGAGCCCGGGGTGAGGCAAATAACGCTACTGGAGGAGAAGGACCACTACGTCGGCATTCCCCACGGCAGCCCCATCCTCGACAACATGGTTGATCCCCAATGTTGCTGCCACGGCGTCCGCCGTAGCCTTGAGCGAAGAGTTCGCGTAGTAGACGGTGGTCTGATCCGTCGACCAATCGGTCGCGTTAGCAGCCGAAGTGGATGTGAACCCGGCAGAGATCAGCTGGTCGGCCGTCGCAGCCGCGTGGCCCGAAATGTCGGTGCCATTCAAAACCTCGATGGGAGCTGCGTAGTTAACCTCCGCTGGGGTCTCCCCTGTCGTCTGCCCCACCTGCTCTTCAGCCGCAGATGTCTGTGCTGAGGGATCATCGGGGGCCGCAACTGGCAGATCACTGTCCGGGACCACCACCGTTTCTTCGACCGTCTCCTCCACGACTTCGCTCTGGGCACCCGACTGGACAACCTCCGTTTCGGACTGGGAGAGAATCTCCACCAGCTCCTCTTCCGGAACGTTGCGCTGAATCAGCGTGGCCACCCCCCAGGCCACAAGGGGAACCACCAACAGGACGACGAGGAACGGTATAACCGGAGCCCACGGGTTCGTCGCCTTGCGATGTACTCCCGTGGGTCCACCCTCGGGGATATCATCAAAATCGTCTTTGGGATACGTCTCGCTCACGCAAACAGCCTACAGTCCCATTGAGAAATCGCGTCGCATCGGCACGAATCAGGCGGATCAAGCGGATCAGGAAGGGGCTCGGGTGTCGCCACAGCCGCTGGACAAAATCATGGACCCCGGCTGGGCTGAAGCGCTGGCCCCCGTGGAGCCGCAGCTCCGCCAGCTAGGAGAGATGCTCCGCAGAGAGAACCGGGCCGGACGCCAGTACCTTCCGGCGCCAAACAACATACTGCGCGCGTTCAGCTACCCGTTTGAACAGGTGAAGGTCCTGATCGTCGGCCAGGACCCGTATCCAACGCCCGGAAACGCCATAGGACTGGCGTTCGCGGTAGCGCCAGGCGTCCCCGTGCCCGCTTCTTTGCGGAACATCTACCAAGAGCTTTCCGTAGACGTTGATTGCACTCCACCCACGCATGGAGACCTCACGTCCTGGGCCCGCCAGGGAGTGTGTCTGCTGAATCGCGTCCTAACCGTCACGCCGGGCAGCCCCGGCTCTCATCAGGGAAAAGGCTGGGAAGAGATCACTGACCAGGCCATACGGGCGCTGGTTGCCCGCGGCTTACCGCTCGTGGCAATCCTCTGGGGACGCCAGGCGCAAGCACTCAAGCGCCTCCTGGGCTCCACTCCCACGGTGGAATCGGCGCACCCCTCCCCGCTATCAGCCCACAGAGGCTTCTTCGGGTCCAAACCCTTCTCCCGCGCCAATGCGCTCCTCGAACGCCAGGGGGCCAGCCCAGTCCAGTGGTGCCAGCTCTAGTTGGCAGCCGGCGGAGCGGGCTGCTCCCCGAATTCATCCCACTCGGCGTCCTCGACTGCCTCCTTGTCGTCCTCCACTGAGTCAGAAACGCGATACTCAGTCATGTCATCGTAGCCGGCGAGCACTTCATCTTCGGGGCCACTTAGCAAGACCGCCTCATCACGCTTCCCCGGCATGACATTTTCCAGGTAGTCGTCGAGCACGTCTTGCAGCGGGACGTCACTTTGGCGCTCCTGCCCCAAATACCAGCGGTGTTCCAGGATCTCGTGAAAGACCTGCGCCGGCTCCAACTTCGCCGATAACTCGGGAGGAATCGCGTCTATCACCCGGTCGTAAACATCGTTGGTCCAAGAGCGGGCGACATGTTCCAGGCTCTGCTTCCACAGGCCGTTGACAGCGCGGTACGTCTCAATGTCCTCCAGCATTCGCCGCGCCTGCAACTCCTCGACGTCCATACCGGTGAGTCGCAGAATTTGACGGTGATAATGGCCCGCGTCCACGACCTTGGGTTGGATGATGAGGCGGTCACCCTCAGGTGCCGAAGTCATAGTCATCTCTCCAACGCTGAACCCCAAGGCAGCCAGACGGTCAATCCTCTCTTGGACACGCCACCGCTCATCAAAGTCGATCAGTTCAACCCCCGTGAGTTCGTCCCACAGCGCGTTGTACCGCTCAACGATCCGGTTGCCAATCTCAATCGGATCCTCTTCCTCCGGCAGGAAGCCACCCGCCTGAAGGTCCATTAGCTCACCGATTATGTTTGTCCTTGCGAGGTCGAGGTCGTAAGCCCTCTGCCCCTCGGTCAGCTTCGTCTCCAGCTGACCGGTCTCCGCATCCACCAGGTAGGCCGAGTAGGAAGTCGCGTCCCGCCGGAAAAGAGTGTTCGAGAGGGAAACGTCCCCCCAATAGAACCCAAGCAAATGCAAGCGCACCAGCAGGACAGCAAGCGCACCAAGAAGGCGGTCCACTGTTTCAGACGTGATCTTCCGACTGAACAGCGCTCGGTACGGCAAGGAAAACTGGAGATGCTCTGTCACCAGTACCGCGTTCAGCTCTTCCCCCGACTGGGACTTCCGCCCAGTGACGACCGCAGTCGGCTGAACAGATGGGGCTTCCGTCCGGGCGAGGTCGCGCAGCAGCTCATACTCATGGTGAGCGACGGATTCGCCGATCTCCTTCACAGCTATGACACGACCGGCAAGGTTCACAAAACGCACCACATGCCGGGAGATGCCCCTGGGGAGAGCGGCCAGGACCTCCTCCGGCCATTCCTCCAGGGGCAGATCCCACGGGAGGTCGAGCAGCGCCGGATCCACGTTTGCCGCAGTAATCTGCAAAGACCCAGCCATCCGAACACCCCCAAACCGTAGAGCCGGGCCTAGACCCGTGGGCGCTGCTGCGCCCCCCAAATGTTAGCGGCTTTGGTACTCCGTGCCCTCACCCCCGCTGGCACGAGCGTTCATCTGGTGGGCACCACCGAAAGGGAAAGCCAGGGTCGGAGACCAAATTCCAACCCTGGCTTACGCGCAGACACTCCTAGGCAAAGACCCGCTGCACCAAACCGTCAGTTAGGCAGGCGCACTCCCGTGGACTCCGAGAAGTTGTGCTGCTGACCTTCCGCGATCTCCACGCGCATTTCCGAGCCGGCCGGAGGGGCCGAGTTCGGGGCGACGCGGACCACGATCTGCTGGCCGCCCACGTCAATAGCGCCAGTCTCATCCCCGGTTCCGGCCATGTGACCGTACACGTAGGCGTCAGAGCCGAGCTCCTCAACCAGGTCTACGACCAGGGGGATGCCGGTCGGCGAATCATCGCCAACGACCCTCAAGCCCTCAGGACGGAAACCGATGACGATCTTCCCGTCATCTTCTGGAGTGACAGCCGCCAGCGTCGCGGCGGAGAGTGGAACAACCGCCTTCGCAAGCTTCGCGTGCGTTCCGTCAATCTTGAAGGTCGCCAAGTTCATGGCCGGCGAACCGATAAAGCCCGCTACGAACTTGTTAGCAGGGGTCTCATACATCTCCCGAGGCGTGCCCACCTGCTGCAAGATACCGTCTTTCATGACCGCGATACGGTCCCCCATCGTCAGCGCCTCAGTCTGGTCGTGGGTGACGTAGACCGTGGTGACACCCAGCGACCTCTGCAGGGAAGCAATCTGGGTACGCGTCTGCACGCGCAGCTTCGCATCCAGGTTGGACAAAGGCTCATCCATGAGGAACACCTGGGGCTTACGGACGATGGCACGTCCCATCGCCACACGCTGCCTCTGACCGCCGGACAGCGCCTTCGGCTTGCGTTCCAGATAGGGTTCCAGGTCCAGAATCTTCGCGGCCTCATCGACGCGCTTGCGAATTTCGTCCTTCGGTACACCTGCGATCTTCAGAGCAAAGCCCATGTTGTCCCGAACAGTCATGTGCGGGTACAGAGCGTAGTTCTGAAAGACCATTGCGATGTCACGGTTCTTCGGCTGTACATCGGTGACGTCACGGTCCCCGATGAAGATGCGGCCAGAGTTGACATCCTCCAAGCCGGCGAGCATGCGAAGAGACGTGGACTTACCGCATCCGGAAGGGCCAACCAGAACCAGGAACTCACCGTCAGCGATTTCCAAATTCAGCTTGTCTACCGCCGGTCGATCAGATCCGGGATAGATGCGGGTCGCATTGTCAAAAGTTACACTTGCCATTTCTTCCTCCACCGGCAGGTACGTGCCGGACGATCCTTTGTAGAGTTTTGCAACACCAACCATGGTGTTCAGATCCGCAACGTTGCGTACGTGACCCGGTACGAACCCTAGCACGCGAACCCCTTAGATCACCGTAGAGTTGTGAAAATGGCCGACAGTGTGACAGAGATGGGATGGATTGGGGGCTACCGTCTCATACGTGTAATCGGCCGTGGAGGCTCCGGAACTGTCTGGGAAGCCGAAGACGGCGGTGGCACGCACGTAGCTTTGAAGCTCCTCCACCCCTCCCTGGCAGCCACTGAGGCCGCCCGGACCCGTCTGCTGCGGGAAGCGCGTCTGGTAAACCGAGTCCGGTCCTCTAGAGTGGCCCGCGTCATCGACGTGGAGGCCGACGCCTACACACCCTTTGTGGTCACAGAGCTAATTGAGGGAACCGGACTAGACCGTGAAATCGCGCGTTTCCCGTACACACCCGAGGACGCCGCCCAGCTAGGAGCAGAACTGGCCGAGATCCTGGACGACATCCACCTGGCAGGTATAGCTCACCGGGATCTGAAACCCTCGAACGTGATCCTCACCGACAACGGCCCCGTTCTCATCGATTTCGGCATCGCTCACGGCGAGGGCGACCGGCACCTCACACAAACCGGCCTAGTCACGGGAACACCCGGGTACGTCTCTCCCGAGCTGCTGGCAGACCCGGAAGCATCCCTGGCAAAACTCCAGGGCGGGGACTGGTTCGCATGGTCGGCACTCCTCCTCAAGGCCGTCACCGGGCGTGCCCCGTTCGGCGAGGGACGGCCGGAACTGGCTGTGCGCCGGGTGTTCGAAGGCGACCCGGACGTCGATGGACTAGAGGAGGAACTCGCGGAGGCCTTCCGCGTCGCCCTCGCCCCCAATCCGGAGGAACGCGCGGATGCGGCATGGCTGGTGGACGTACTCTCTAGTGGACCGGAACCAACCCTCCCCTCATCGACACCTTCTGCCACGCAGGTGTGGCCATCTTTTTCTCCCGCGGAGCTCACGGGCGAGGGCGAGGCTCATACTCCTCTCTCTCAGCCCACCGCGGGACAGGACCCCTGGCCGGCTCCCAGCCGGCCAGGCTTTGAGCAACCCGATCCCTCCGCAGCGGCTATCAATCAGCGGACCGTCCCCCGACAATGGGCTGGCGATGGGACGCCGACCCTCGGGGAGCCGATTCGCCCTTTCGAAGGCCCACGCCCGCTATCAGGTGTCGGCGCGTTCCTCCTGAGTGCCACACTCCTAGCGGCCCTGGCGTGGCTTCCGGCATTGGCCCATTTGACGGGCCTGTTCGTCTTGCTGGCTATCGTCGCCCTCGCCCAGCTGCTGGGAGCGGCGACCGTAAGCGCGTGGCGAAGGAAGGATCACCTGTCTCAGGGAAGTAGGCAGAAGGCGTGGGCGGCGACTGTGGGAGCGCCGGTCCGCGCGGTTGGGGCGGCGCTGGCACTCCTACCTGGGCTCGCGGGGGGTGCCCTCATTTTTCATGTGCTCACAGCGCTCGGCGCAGTGGCGGGTGGCGCCCCGTTCGACCTAGCGTCTCCCGAAGTGTGGCTCACGGAAGGAGCGACTCCCGGCCTAACGCCCCTAACCGTTTGGGTCGCCACACTCGCCGGTCTGTTCATCCTTTGGATGGTGCCCTCGACCCGCCCGGCCCGCATCGGGTTCTCACGGCTTGCGGAGTTGGCGGCGCCCCGTCCCGCCCTCAGGTTTCTGCTGGGCCTAGCGCTCATTGCTGTCACGGCTGCCTGCGCGGGCCTGGCTTTATACATGTGAGCTGCGAACCGAAAGTGCGTGACTTTCATCCCCGGAACCGACTCACCCCACCTGGCCCGTCAGCTGTACCCTTCGGTATTGTGACAGGCGATTCAATCCGCGAAAGGGTATCGAATGGCTAACAAGCAGGGCGCCTCCGGCAGCAGCATCCAGGCGAAGGCCAAGCAGCAACGGGAGGCACAGGCACGCTCAGACAAGCGGATGAGGAACATCATCATCTTGATGGTGGTGATCGTCGTCCTAGCCATTACGGCGGCAATCGTGTTCGTCGTGGTCAACCGTCCAACCCCCACCAAGGTCGCCCAGGACCTGCCAGAGCAGTTCCGCGACGGAGAACCAATCGTGATCTCCTCGGAGGGCGTGGGAGTACGGAACGAAGACGCCGGAGACCTGACGCTCTACTACGACTACACCTGCGGCGCTTGCGCCCAGCTTGACCTGGCACTGCGGCCCCATCTAACCGACGCAGCCGAGGCCGGTGACTTCAATCTGCTTCTCCAGCCGGTGATCACGTCCGGCCACCCGTACCAGTATGCGGCGACTGCGGGTGCACTTGTCGTAGCCGCCGAACAGCCGGAGGACTTCGTCGCCTTCCACGAAGCCTTGGTTCAGTACTTCTACGATGCAGCCAGCGCGGGTGACTCCTCCGTCTACGATGACATTGATGCTTCGGAGACGAAAGTGGCCGAGATAGCTCAGGAGAACGGCATCTCTTCCGAAGTCATCGGTGCGTTCAATACCGATGCCGCCACGCAGTACCTGGAGCTTGCCACCAACACCTGGGTGGCCGCCGACATCCAGGATCGCGACCAGCCGGCTACTCCCGAGTTCGTGACGGGCAACAAGGACATCACCCTGACGGGTTCCACGGCCACCGCGGTGATAGACGAACTCAAAGCAGCAGTGGACGCTTCGAAGTAGGGCAAAGCTCTAACCAGCGGCACGAAATGGCTCCGTCCAAGCGGGAAACCCCCGTTTTGACGGAGCCGCTTCTTTTTCGGCAAGATGAACCCTGCGCCGCCTTAGCTCAGTTGGTAGAGCAGCTGTCTTGTAAACAGCAGGTCAGGAGTTCGAGTCTCCTAGGCGGCTCCATTCATGCAGGTCATCCCTTGTTTCACTTCCCCAAAACCTCAAGAAACAGGCTCGAAACCCACATGCGGGACGTGCGCATCATCTGGCCCACACTCAAACCCGCGACACTCCGGAAATGGGTGGAACGCGGACACGTCACCCGCACCGAAGCGGGCTACAACATCGCGCAGATCAACGCGTGCATCCTATGGCCGAATATGGTAGTGTCACGCTCGTAGGCATCCACTGCGCCCAATTTCCCTCCCCATTCTCAACACGCCGCCGCATCAGCGTCATACAATCAGGGGCATGAAAAGACTCAGCGCACTCG
>CAYFQC010000021.1:0-23775 GCA_964345155.1 uncultured Actinomyces sp. | reverse complement strand
GTCAAACGGGCCAACGACCGCCGTTGCTCCCTCTATCTTGACTACGGTCACCTGACTCCCGGCCGGGTACACCTTGCCGTCGTCGCTTCGGGCCGACCAGATGCCGCCTTCAAGCCGAACCCGGCCTTCTGTCCCTACCAGTGGCGAAGTCACGATCGCATGCTTCCCAACTAGACCTTGGGCATTCGTCGCCAGATCTGGAGTGGATTTCGCCAAGAGACCACGCGCCCACGGCCGAACGAAAACAAGGAGGAGCACCGAGACGACTCCGAAGACCACGAACTGCAGAAGCAGGGAACCGCCCGTGGCAGCGGTTATGCCCCCGGCAACTGCCGCCAAAGCCAACGTAAGGAAGAACAGGTCCACCGTTAGGAGTTCTGCTATCCCCAAAAGGAGTGCTGCTCCGATCCAAATCAACCAGACCACGGCATCTCCCTATGGTTTCCCTATTCGTATGTGAGACCCAGTCTACACAGCGCGCGCCCACCACCTGCCGCCCTCTTGGGTGACCGCCAAAGGAATGTCGAACGCCTCGGATAGGCGCTCCGAAGTCAGAACCTCCGCGATTGGGCCAGCCGCCTGAACGGTTCCACCTTTCATGAGCAGCGCATGAGTGAAACCCGCTGGGATTTCCTCGATCTCATGAGTAATCAGAACAATGGCCGGCGCGTGACGACCGGACATTAGCTCAGTGAGTGCCCGCAGCAGAGTTTCGCGGGCCCCAAGGTCCAGGCCGGCCGTAGGTTCATCCAGAAGGAGTATCTCGGGATCGGCCATCAGAGCCCGGGCTATAGCAACCCTCTGCTTCTCCCCTTCCGACAGGGAACCAAAAGGCCTGTCGGCAAGCTTCTCTACGCCCAGCGCAGCCAATAGATCCAAGGCCCGGCGTGTGTCGGCTTCTTCGTACTCTTCCGAGAATCTGGTGGTCTGGCCCCACGCCGCCGAGGAAACCACGTCAAGGACACGCTCGGCCGGATCGATGCGCTCCCGCAAGTCGGAAGCCGCAACTCCGACGCGGGATGCCAGGTAGTTGGCGTCCTCGCCGGAGGTCTCCGAACCGAGGACGACTGCGCTGCCTTTCGTCGGGTAGTCCCGCGCAGACAGCAGGCGAGCCACGGTGGTTTTCCCGGCACCGTTGGGGCCTAGAATCACCCACTGCTGCCCCGGTTCGACCCGGAAGTTCACCCCCGAGACGACTGTTGAGCGGCCGCGCTTCAGCGACACATCTGTCAGATTTGCCAAGGTCTCCATGCGGAAGTGGGCACCTACTTCACTAGTGTTTCGTACAACTCTACAGTTGAGCGGCCGATGGCCTCCCAGGAGAACTTGTCCCGGGCCCTTTCTAGGCCAGCACGGCCCATCTTCCGCGCGAGCTGCGGGTCCTCCAGAAGTTCTGTCAGTCGCTGCGCGAAGTCGGCCTCGAACTTTTGGGGGTTCAGGGGCGTTCCGGTTCCGTCCTGGAGCTGCTCGATTGGAACCAAGAAGCCAGTCTCCCCGTTGACGATGACATCGGGAATTCCTCCGGTCTCAGTGCCCACAACCGGCAGTTCCATGGCCATAGCCTCCAGGTTCACTATTCCCAGAGGCTCGTAGATAGAAGGTGTCGCAAACACGTCCGCTCCTGCCAGGATTGCCACGACTTCTGCGTGCGGAAGCATTTGGGAGATGTTCACCACCCCCGTGCGTCTCTGCTGGAGACCGCTTATGAGACCCTCAACTTCCGCCGCGATCTCCGGTGTGTCCGGCGCACCGGCCAATAGGACTATCTGAGCCTCCGCCGGGAGTAGTTCACAGGCGCGCAGGAAGCCGGGCAACCCCTTCTGGCGCGTTATCCTCCCGACGAACGCGACGGTTGGACGGGAGTCATCGATCCCGTATTTGGCGCGGATCTTCGCGGCGGCCGCCTTCCCCTCTTCAGTTGTGGGCCGGTGCCATTTGGAGAGGTCGATGCCGTTATGGATCACGTGGACCTTGGCGGGATCCACCGCGGGATAGGCCCTTAGGATGTCGTCTCTCATGCCGCGCGAAACAGCGATGATCGCGTCCGCGTTCTCATAGGCCACCTTTTCCGCGAAAGAGGAAACCCGGTAGCCGCCGCCAAGTTGTTCGGCCTTCCAGGGGCGCAGAGGTTCCAGGGAGTGGGCTGAGACAACGAGTGGCACGTCGTAGAGGAGCTTCGCCAAGTAGCCCGCGAAATTCGTGTACCACGTGTGGGAGTGAACCAAGTCCGAACCCTTCACCCCCTCCATCATTTCGAGGTTCACGCCAAGGGTCTGGATGGCCCCGTTCGCCTGCGCCAGCTCCGGTAGGTTTGGGTATCCGGTGACGCCCGGGTCAGATCCTGGCCGGTCTTCCAAGCGCGGTCCGTCAAAGCACTCGACCCGCAGATCGACCAGTTTCCGTAGGACAGCTGCCAGCTCTTGGACGTGTACGCCGGCACCTCCGTAAACGAAAGGGGGATACTCACGGGTCAACAAATCCACGCGCATGGGGGCCGTCCTTTGATCTGCGGAACGCTGGCTTTTAAGCCTCTCTCAAGCATACCTACCCCCCTTCAAGACTGGGTTCCCCCCGGTGACACAATCGGTACCAATGCACACGGGCGCCTGTAAGCTGAGGCCATGGCAAAGAAGCGAATACTGGCTATTGTGCTGGCAGGTGGGGAGGGCAAACGCCTGATGCCCCTGACAGTGGACCGGGCCAAACCAGCGGTTCCTTTCGGTGGTAACTATCGTCTAATCGACTTCTCACTTTCCAACATGGTGAACTCGGGCTACTTGAAAATCGTGGTCCTCACCCAATACAAGTCTCACTCCCTCGACACACACATTGCGCGCACCTGGCGCCTTTCAGGACTTCTCGGCAACTTCGTGGCCCCCATGCCAGCCCAGCAAAGACGCGGGCCGCACTGGTACCTGGGCAGCGCGGATGCCATCTATCAATCCTTGAACGTCGTTTACGATGAGAAGCCGGACTACATAGTCATCACCGGCGCTGACAACATCTACCGCATGGACTTCAGCCAAATGGTTGATTTCCACATCGAATCAGGCCTACCCGCAACCGTCGCAGGCATTCGCCAACCCATCGAACTGGCGGACCAGTTCGGCGTCATAAAAGCCAAAGACGGGGTGATCCAAGAGTTCCTGGAGAAGCCCAAAGACGCAGAGGGCCTCCCCGATGACCCAAACGTAGTGCTCGCCTCCATGGGGAACTACGTCTTCAACACGAAGGAGCTAATCGAAGCTCTGCGCAAGGACGCCGCCAACCCCGACTCGAAGCACGACATGGGCGGGGACATCGTCCCGTACTTCGTGGAACGCGGCGAGTGCGCGGCCTATGACTTCAGCTCCAACAAGGTCCCCGGATCAACGGAGCGCGACAAGAGCTACTGGCGGGACGTGGGAACCCTGGACGCCTACTACGACGCGAACTTGGATCTAATCAGCATCCAGCCGGTGTTCAACCTTTACAACTACGATTGGCCGCTGCTCACCAACATTGATGACTCGCTGCCGCCAGCCAAGTTCGTTCACGGGGATCGCGGCTCACGCCTGGGTCACGCAGTCGATTCCCTGATTTCCCAGGCCGTAATCATCTCCGGCGCGGAAGTCTACCGGTCCATTCTCTCCCCCATGGTCAACGTGCACTCGTGGGCCCAGGTGCAGGACTCGGTCATCATGAACTCCGCGGTGATCGGCCGCCGAGCCCGCGTGAACCGCGCAATTTTGGACAAGAACGTCGTGGTAGAAGAAGACGCTCAAGTCGGCTTTGACCGGGAACTCGACGAGGCACGCGGCTTCACAGTCACAGAGTCGGGGATCACCGTCGTCCCGAAGGATGCGGTCATCACCAAGTAGATCCCGTCCCTGGGTAGCCTGGGCGCATGAAAAAGAACGACGCGGCCACCCGGAGCTCGCAGACCCCCCTCGCTGCGGCTTCCGGCGTGGCCGCCTCTATGTCCGAGGTTGCGTGGGCCGGCCTGTCGCCCTCGTACGTGGAAGTGGGCGGCCGCATGTCGGTCACATTAACGGGCGAGGACGGTGCGATCGTCGGTGTGTCCCACCTGTCCCCTGAGCTCTCGGTGGCGCCGCCCGTCCTCGTCGTCACGGACGGGGACTCCACGCTGATCCACCAAGAAGTGATCAATGAGCTTGCCGCGGCAGCAGGAGTTGGCGCGCAGGTGGAAGCCCTCACTTCCGCCGCCATGCATGGCCATCTGGATTTTTCTGAGTCCCTGGCCCGCCGCGTAGCGCTCTTGAAAGGAGCGCCCGAATCGATCCTCGATGAGGTCCGAGGCCGGCTCACGGTCATGGAAGGGGCGCGGCGACTGGTCGATTGGGTTCACTCGGTGGGCGGCAAATTCGGCGTGGTGTCCGGCGGATTTGTGGAGGTCATCGCCCCGCTGATCGAGGACTTGAGCATCGACTATCTGGTGGCGAACCGCCTGGAAATCCAGGATGGGGTACTCACCGGACGCGTCCGGGGAGCGATCGTGGATGCGCAGACAAAAACTCGTTGCATCGAGGAGTGGAGTGGCGGGCACACAGAGCGCGCCGCCGCTGTGGGAGACGGGGCCAACGACATCCCCATGCTGGAAACAGCTGGCGCCGGAATCGCTTTCTGCGCAAAACCGGCAGTTCGCGACAGCGCCCCTTCGTATCTGAATGTGCCTCGACTGGACGCGGTTATCCCACTACTGCGCGGATGACAGTTCGCCTCCCATGCTTTTCGGTTCAGCCGTGGGAGACGTGCACAAAGTCCGCGATTGAGCCAAGGTGTTCGTGCCACTGACGCCAGTTCGCGTCCGCCTCGATAATCGCGGCTGAACCTGTGGGCATGCCCCATTCGACTTCTGCCGCCTCCCCTTCTTTGACAGCGAGGACGACCAAGGACGAAATAGTGGGTTCGTGGCCCACCACCATTGATGTGTGGCCCGTGGAACCGAGGGCTACCGCCTCCCAAATCTGCGTTGGGGAGCCATCGTAGATTACAGCCAAGGTCTCCACCCGCGGCATCGTTTCCTCGGTCAAACCAGCGCCCGCGGCAATGCCGTCCCACGTCTGCTGGGCCCGAACGGCCGGGGACACAAAAACTGTGTCCACCCGCGCCACCAGTGCCTTGAGTGCGCGTCCCAACTCTTTGGCCTGCGCTACTCCCGAAGCGGACAACGGCCGCTTCTCATCTGAACCGGGCGCGGTGGCGACCGCCTTGCAGTGGCGCGCAACTATCACGGTGTGCTTCGACATGGGGATATCCTAGCCATCCGAGGCGTCGCCAAAGGGCGGGGCAGTTGCGTGAGAGGACGAAACAGATGGCTCTGGGTCGAGGCGCGGAGGAGCTCATCTGTTCCTACCGGGGCTGCATTAGTCCGGCCCAATATGCTCTTAGCTGGTCGAACCCAGCCCTCCACTTCGGAAGGGAGAAGCACTGGCTAGCCTGCGGCGAACACCGCGAAGAGTTGGAACGCTACTTCAAGTACCGCGACTTCCCCGTCCGCAGGCAGACCTTAGCGGAGTTCCTAGCCGAGAACGAGGACCCCCGGCAAGGGAAACGCACTGGGGTCCCTAGCGAATCTCAACCAGGTCCAGGTAGGAGTCATCCCACAGATCCTCGTCCCCGTCGGGAAGAAGCAGAACCCGGTCGGGATGCAGCGCCTCCACCGCCCCCGGGTCGTGGCTGACCAGGACGACGGCCCCTTCGAAGCTGTCCAAGGCAGCCAGGATCTCCTCGCGGGAGGCGGGATCCAAGTTGTTCGTGGGCTCGTCAAGGAGTAAGACGTTGGCGGCGGAAACCACCAGAGTTGCCAGTGCCAGGCGTGTTTTCTCTCCCCCAGAGAGCACCGATACTGGCTTGTTCACGTCGTCTGCCGAAAACAGGAACTGTCCCAGCACCGAGCGGAGCCCGGTCTGATCAAGTCCTGGAGCGGCCCTCCTCATGTTGGCTTCCACGCTCAGGGTCGGATCGAGCGTCTCATGTTCCTGCGCGTAGTAGCCCAGCTTCAGACCGTGACCGTCGATGACCTTCCCGTAATCAGGCGCCTCCAGACCCGCCAAGATCTTCAACAGGGTCGTCTTTCCTGCTCCGTTCTCCCCCAGCACAACCACCTTGGCGCCACGGTCAATGGCCAGGTCAACGTCAGTGAAGACCTCCAAGGAACCATAAGACTTCGACAGGTGCTCAGCGGTTAGCGGCACCTTTCCGCAGGGCGCCGGATCCGGGAATCGCAGGCGCGCCACTTTGTCCGCGCTCCGCTCCTCCCCGGCGCTTGCTCGCAGCTCGGCCGCGCGTCGAAGCATCTGCTGCGCCGCCACGGCCTTAGTGGCTTTGGCTCTCATCTTTTCGCCCTGTGCCTCCAAGACCTCCGCCTTGCGCAACGCGTTTTGGCGCTCCTTGCGGCGGCGGCGTTCGTCGTCCGCGCGGGTCTTCAAGTAGGCGTCCCAACCCATCCTGTAGACCTCTAGTTCAGCTCGCCCCGCATCCAAGTAGAAAACCTGGTTCACCACGTCGCGGACCAACCCGACGTCGTGAGAGATGACGATCAGGGCGCCCGAATAGGACTCCAACCAGCCGCGCAGCCAGAGTATCGAGTCGTGATCCAGGTGGTTGGTCGGCTCATCCAGTAGAAGTGTCTGCGCACCGGAGAAAAGGACGCGGGCCAGTTCTACCCTGCGCCGCTGTCCGCCAGAAAGGGTGTGCAAGGGCTGGGCGAGTATCCGCTCATCCAACTTCAGAGCCGCCGCTATCTGCGCGGCCTGAGCGTGAGCGGCCCACCCGCCCTTCTGCGTGAACTCCTGGTCCAGACGGACATAGCGTTCCATTGCCTTTTGTTGGCGAGCACCGCTTGCCGTAGACATCTCCTGCTCCGCCTTGCGGATGCGGCCAAGCAGTTCGTCGATGCCGCGCACTGAGATGATGCGCTCGTGGGCGCTTAAGCCTAGGTCGCCCTCGCTGGTGTCCTGCGGCAGGTAGCCGACTTCGCCGGTGCGGCTGATGCTTCCCGAGTGTTCCGCTGCTCCCCCATCTGGAACGCCGGCGAGCAGACGCATCATGGTTGTCTTGCCGGCACCATTGCGCCCAACCAGACCGACCTTCGCGCCCGGACCCACGGAGAAAGAAACAGAGTGAATGAGTTCGCGGGCACCGATCCGCAGGTCGAAGTCATGGACGCTAATCACCTGGGAAGTCTAGCCGCCTGTCCCCTTCTGCCCACTTGAGCGGGCAGAATGTAGCCGTGAGTTACGAAACGAAATCATCGGCCCAGGTGGAGGGGCCAATCGACGAGGGCGGAGCGCAGCCAACCCGCACCTTCGTCATCCTCGCGGTCACCTTTGTCTCTCTGCTCCTGATATCCAACATTGCCGCAACGAAACTGTTCGGCTTGAACCTGGGACCGGTCCACCTCATTTTTGACGGCGGGGCCGTCTTGTTCCCCTTCACCTACGTCTTAGGCGACGTTCTGGCGGAGGTTTACGGCTTTGCCCGGGCCCGCTTCGTGATCTTCATGGGATTCTTCGCATCGCTGCTGGCTGCCTTAGTGTTCTTCATCGTGCAGGTGCTCCCGCCGGCCGACGGTTACGTCAATCAGGAGGCCTTCGAAGCGGTCTTGGGTTTTGTCCCCCGAATCGTGTTGGCCTCCCTCCTTGGCTATCTGGCGGGACAACTGTTGAACGCGTACGTCCTCGTGCGGATAAAGCAACGTTTCGGGCCGCGCCGACTCTGGGTCCGGTTGTTGGGGTCATCAGTGGTGGGGGAAGCTGCGGACACACTGGTGTTCTGCACCGTCGCCTTCTACGGAGTGTTGGTCGGCGCGGAATTCCTCAACTACCTCGTGGTTGGCTTCGTGTACAAGATGGCATTCGAAATCGTCCTGATGCCCGTCTCGTACGCGGTCATTCGCAAGATACAGAACGGAAGTGAGGCGGCACGTGACTGAGTGGATCCAGGGAAGCACCCCTGCGGCTTCGGCAGACGGGAGTCCGGGCGAGGACGTGGGGCCAGACCGCGGTTTCACCATCACCGCAACCTCAAGCGAAGGACGCTCTTTAGCGAGGGCCGGCATAATCCACACCGCCCACGGAGACATCCAAACCCCAGCTTTCATCCCCGTTGGCACCAAAGCTGACGTCAAGGGTCTGGTCCCTGAAATGGTACGAGCACTAGGCGCCCAGGCGGTGTTGGCCAACGCCTACCACTTATACCTGCAGCCCGGGGAGGACATAGTCGACGAAGCTGGCGGCCTGGGCGCATTCATGAACTGGCGTGGGCCGACCTACACGGACTCCGGCGGCTTCCAAGTCCTGTCCATGGGAGCCGGCTTCAAGAAGGTACTCTCCAGCGAGTTCGCGGGCGGCTCCATGTCCCAAGTCGCTGACAGCGGTCCACTACCCGAAGAGTTAGTGGCACGGCAGCGTCAGGCCGTCAAGGAATCGAAAGCGGTCGTAGACGAAGACGGCGTCGTCTTCAAATCCCATCTCGATGGGACCAGCCACCGGTTCAACCCCGAGGTTTCCGTGCGGATCCAACACCAGTTGGGCGCGGACATCATGTTCGCTTTCGACGAGCTCACCTCCTTATCCCATCCCCGCTCCTACCAGATCGAGTCGCTGTCGCGAACGGAGAGCTGGGCACGACGATGCCTAATCGAGCACCGCAAGCAGACCGAGGAGCGCACGCACCGTCCCTACCAGCAGCTTTGGGGCGTCGTACAGGGCGCCGACTACCAGGACCTCCGAGTCCAAGCGGCGCGCGACCTGGCCAACATGAGCGAGGACGGAGTCGCCTTCGACGGCTTCGGCATCGGCGGAGCACTACGCAAAGAACGCCTGGGAGAAATCGTCTCCTGGGCCACCACAGAGCTCCCGGAGAACAAGGGCCGCCACCTCCTTGGGATTTCCGAGCCATACGACCTGTTCGAGGCCGTGAACGCCGGAATCGACACCTTCGACTGCGTGAACCCCTCCCGTGTCGCGCGAAACGGTGCGATCTACACACCGACCGGCCGCTTCAACATCACCAACGCCCGTTTCGCACGCGACTTCACGCCGCTTGCGGAGGGCTGCGGCTGCTACACGTGCCGCCACTACACGAGGGCCTACGTCCGACACCTATTCAAGGCAAAAGAGATCCTGGCCGCAACGTTGGCGACGATTCACAATGAGTGGTTCACCGTGCAGCTGGTGGACGCGATCCGCGCCAACATTGTCTCCGGGCAGCTCCTGGAGTTCCGGGAAGACGTCCTCGGCGCCTTCTACGGCCGGAAGGTGTGACGCCGAAGGACACCAGGCGCGCCATAACGCCCCGACCCGCCAGCCGGTTGGCTAGATGTTAAAGCCGATGGCCCGGAGCTGCTCCCGCCCATCGGGCGTGATGCACTCGGGCCCCCACGGCGGCAGCCACACCCAGTTGACAGTCACTTCGTCGCTGAAAGGACCAAGCACCATCTGAGCTTGGCGCTCTATGACGTCTGTCAGGGGGCAGGCTGCCGAAGTCAAGGTCATGTCCAGTTGGACGGAGTTATCTTCGTTGATCTGGATCCCATAGAGCAGGCCGAGATCCACGATGTTTATCCCTAGTTCGGGGTCGATGACATCCTTCAGAGCCTCAATCAGGTCCTCAGCCGGGAAGTCGCCGTTTTCCACAAGAGTGATGCCAGGACCCTCTGGCTCCGGTGGCTTCGGCACCGTGAATCGCTGCTGTGATTCCTCTCCCGCAATAGGGTCTGCCGCCATCGGGTTATGGGGGTTAGTCGTCATTGCTGGTCCTCCGAATCCTCACTGGCCGTCACGTCGTATCCGGCTTGCGCCAGCGCATCGCGCAGCGCGTACCAGCCCAGCAGAGAACACTTCACCCTGTTCGCAAACTTGGAAGTTCCCTCCAGAGCTGCGCCGTCTCCCAGTTCGTCCAGGACGTCTTCTGGCACGCCCTGACCGCGGGAATGCATCATCTCTTCCATCGCCGCGTATTTGCGGCCGACCAGCGCGAGGTCCGCGTCTTCCAACATCTCGGACATGATCGACAAGGACGCCTGGGAGATGGAGCACCCATCTCCGTCCCAGGCTAGGGACCTGATTCTGCCGTCCTCGCCAACCTCGACGCCCAAGGTGACCTCGTCCCCGCAGGTCGGGTTCGCTTGGAAGGATGTGTGTTCGAACCCGTCAACCGCGCCGAATCCGCTGCGCCTACGCGCCTGGTCCAAGATCACCTGCTGGTAGAGAGCATCCAGGTTGCTCACAGTTCCTCCCCTTTCGCGTCTGTATTCCCCGCGTTCGAGGGCGTCTTTGCACCTTCGCCCTCGCCAACCTCAAAGTACTCCTGGACTTTCCGGAGTGCCGACACGAACGCGTCGATCTCTTCCTCCGTAGTAGTTAGCCCCACTGTCGCGCGGGAGGAAGCCTTCACCCCGAAGAAGCGGTGGAGAGGAATGGCGCAATGGTGGCCGACACGAACCGCAACGTCCTCGAAATCGAGCACTTGGCCCACGTCGTGTGGGTGCACGCCCTCCACCTCGAATGAGACGACGCCAAGGCGGTCGTTCATGTCGGTTGGGCCGAGGATCCGGATCCCCGCCATGCCTTTCATTCGGTCCAGCAGGAGTGCTGTCAGGCGCCCCTCATGGGCCGCTACGCGGTCCATTCCCAGCTCCTGGAGATACGCAAGTGCCGTTGCCCAGGCGACGGCCTGAGCCACCGGCTGCGAACCAGCCTCGAACTTGGCCGGCGGCGGGAGGTACGTGGTCTCTTCCATGGTCACGTCAGCGACCACGGATCCACCGGTCAGCGCCGGCGGCATCTCCTCTAGAAGCTCTCGTCGGCCCCAAAGGGCACCAATACCAGTTGGCCCCAACATTTTGTGCGAGGAAAACACGGCGAAGTCCACACCGAGGCCTCGAACATCGATTGGCATGTGAGCTGCAGACTGGCACATGTCCAAGACGGTGAGCGCTCCGACGCGGGCTGCGGCCTCGACTACGGGTGCGACCGGGGTGATTGCACCGGTCACATTGGAGGCGTGGGTGAAAGCCACCACTTTGGTGTTCTCCGTGATGCGATCCAACGTTGCCAGATCCACGCGGCCGTCCTCATCCAGATCCAGCCAGGCCAGCTCCGCACCTGTCTTCTCTGCCACCTGCTGCCAGGGAACAAGGTTGGAGTGGTGTTCGGCCCGAGTCACGACAATGCGATCTCCTGGCCCCAGCGCAAACCGACCCCCCGGCACTTCCTGCTTTCGACCCTTCCCATCGATTCCCATCGAGGCATTGGTGAAAGAAGCCGCCACCAGGTTTAGAGCTTCTGTGGCGTTCTTCGTCCACACGACCTCTTCCGGCTGCGCGCCGATGAAATCCGCCACCTTAGCCCGGGCGTCCTCGAACTGGAGGGTTGCCTCATCTCCCAAGAGATGCGTGTTTCGGTGGACAGCCCCGTTCGATTTCTCGTAGAACTCGACTTCAGATGCGATGACACATTCGGGTTTTTGGCTTGTCGCCCCGAAGTCCAAGTAGATGATGGGCTTACCACCTCGACCACGCCGGGACAGAACAGGGAAGTCACGGCGGATAGCCGCCAGTTCTACCTGCGAGAAATCCGCTGTGTCCTCCATGTCTCCCCCGATCACAATGATCCGACTCCTACGCGAGCACGTAGCTGTCGTAGCCCTCTTCCTCAAGCTTGTCGGCCAATTCCGGTCCGCCCTGCTCGGCGACGCGCCCGTCAACAAACACGTGAACAAAGTCGGGGTGGATATAGCGCAGGATTCGCGTGTAGTGAGTGATCAGCATTATTCCCATGTTGTCTTTCGTGTGCGCCCGATTGACTCCCTCGGAAACGATGCGTAGCGCGTCCACGTCCAGGCCCGAGTCGGTCTCATCAAGGATCGCGAACTTCGGCTCCAGGAGCTCCATCTGCAGAATCTCCAGACGCTTCTTCTCACCCCCAGAGAAGCCCACGTTTACGTCCCGCTCAGCGAAATCAGCGGGCATCCGCAGACGCTCCATGGCTTCCTTCACTTCCTTCACCCACTGCCGCACGTTCGGAGCTTTCCCATCGATGGCCGTCTTCGCCGTGCGAAGGAGGTTCGACACGGAGACGCCGGCGACCTCCACCGGGTACTGCATGGCGAGGAACATGCCCGCCTGAGCGCGCTCATCAACACTCATTTCGAGGACGTTCTGGTCCCCGAGCCACACTTCTCCGTCCGTCACCTCATAGTTCGGGTGTCCGGCGAGGGCGTAGGCCAACGTCGACTTGCCCGAACCGTTGGGGCCCATGATCGCGTGGATTTCCCCCTGCTTGATGCTTAGGTCCACGCCCTTGAGGATCTTCTTGGGTCCATCCGGGGTCCCGACCGTGACGTGCAGATCCTTGATGACCAGGTCATTCATGTGGTTTCTTCCTACCTTCGTGTTCGCTACAAGTCTTTGTCTACTTCGAGTCTGCGCTTTGGCCGGGCGCGTAGTTGAAATCTTTGAGTTCCTGTTCGATCTTGCCGATGAGGCGATCTTCCACGTCCGGCACCCCTATCTCGTGCAGGAGCTCCGCGAAGAAGCCCCTCACCACCAAGCGCCTTGCTTCCAGCGGCGGCACCCCGCGGCTCATGAGGTAGAAGAGCTGCTCATCATCGAAACGGCCAGTCGCGGAGGCGTGGCCCGCACCTTCAATCTCTCCGTTCTCGATCTCCAGGTTCGGCACAGAGTCGGCTTTGGCGCCTTCGGTGAGTATGAGGTTCCGGTTCAGCTCGTAGGTGTCAGTGGCATCTGCTCGCGCACCGATCAAGCAATCGCCGATCCACACGGACTGAGCGTCCTTGCCCTGCAGCGCCCCCTTGTACGCGACGCGGGAGTAGCAGGACGGCTCCGTGTGGTGCATGAAAACTCTGTGTTCCAGATGCTGGCCGGTGTCGACGAAATACAGGCCGTAGAGGTGGACGTTAGCGCCTGGTCCCGTGAAGTCGGTGTCCACGTTCACGCGAACGACGTCTCCCCCGAGGGTGACGACAGTGTGCTTCACATTGGAGTCACGACCCGCGCGAACCCGGTGGCTGGATGCGTGGAGCGCATCCCGGTCCCACTCGTGAAGAGCAACGACAGATAGCGTCGCCCCGTCCTCGGCCACTACCTCCACAGTCTCGTTGAACTGAGCGGGACCGTCGTGGGAAATGATGACGGTGGCCTTAGACAGAGCCTCACCGCGCACCACTATTCGGCCCGCCGCCAGCTTCTCACCAACTGACACAGCGACAAAGACTGGCTCTTCCAGCTCCACTTCCCGCGGGATGGTCACGAAGACGGTCTCCTCGAACTTCTCCCACGCGAGCGCCGCCGGGTAGTCGACGGGAGCGAGGACGACGGGTTCCCCCGACTCCTCCCGACTCAAGGTGGTGACGACCGCGGCATCCGGACCGCTGACGGTGACGGTCGGTGCGCCCTCGTACGCCGCTTCGTCAAACAAGGGGCGGATACGACGCATCGGGGTGAAGCGCCAGTCTTCTTCGCGTCCTTTCGGCACACCAAAATCGGCGGCCTTGAACGAAGTGAAACGGTCGGCCCGCGACACGGTCGAGGGCTGCAAAACGTTAGTTGATTGCTTCTGCGAGGTCATGTCAGCCGACGGATCCTTCCATCTGCAGTTCGATGAGGCGGTTCAGTTCTAGCGCATACTCCATGGGTAGGTGCTTGGCGATTGGTTCGATGAAGCCACGCACTATGGTGGCCATCGCCTCACTCTCATCCAAACCACGGCTCATCAGGTAGAACAGCTGGTCTTCGTTCACTTTGGAGACAGTGGCCTCATGTCCCATCTCCACGTCCTCGGTCCGCACATCCACATAGGGGTACGTGTCGGTGCGAGACACCTTGTCCACCAGCAACGCGTCGCAAAGGACGTTTGACTTCGAATGCGTTGCGCGCGCATGCACCTCTACCAGGCCGCGGTAGGAGGTGCGTCCCCCACCGCGGGAGACGGACTTCGCAACGATGGACGAGGACGTCTTCGGCGCCATATGAACCATCTTCGCGCCCGTGTCCTGATGCTGGCCGGTGCCGGCAAAACCGATCGACAGGGTCTCTCCGCGCGCGTGCTCCCCCATCAGGTAGCAGGCCGGGTACTTCATGGTGATGGCGGAACCGATGTTTCCATCCACCCACTCCATCGTTCCGCCTTCTTCCACGATGGCACGTTGCGTCACTAGGTTCAAGACGTTGTTAGACCAGTTCTGCACCGTCGTGTAGCGGACGCGGGCATCTTTCAAGACGAATATCTCCACTACGGCGGCGTGCAAAGAGTTCGTATCGTAGATGGGCGCCGTGCATCCTTCCACGTAGTGCACGTAGGAGCCTTCGTCCGCGATGATCAACGTGCGCTCAAACTGCCCCATGGCCTCCGTGTTGATCCGGAAGTACGCCTGCAAGGGAATCTCAACGTGGACGCCCGGAGGAACGTAGATGAATGAGCCGCCGGACCAGGTTGCCGTGTTCAACGCGGCGAACTTGTTGTCACCTGCGGGCACGGACTTTCCGAAGTACTTCTCAAACAGCTCCGGGTACTCACGCAGACCAGTGTCGGTGTCCAGGAAAACGACCCCCTGCTTCTCCAGGTCTTCCTGGATCTGCTGGTAGACCACCTCCGACTCATACTGTGCGGCCACCCCGGCGACCAGACGGTTCTTCTCCGCCTCCGGGATACCCAGACGGTCGTAGGTGTTGCGAATCTCCTCAGGCAGGTCTTCCCAATCCTGGACCTGGCGGTCAGTTGGACGAACGTAGTACTTGAACTCATCAAAGTCGATGCTGGATAGGTCTGGGCCCCACGTAGGCATCGGCTTTCGCTCGAAGAACTCAAATGCTTTCAGGCGCCGATTCAGCATCCACTCCGGCTCCCCTTTTACCTTGGAGATGTACCGGACAATGTCTGCATTGATGCCCTTAGGCACGCCCTTGGAGTATTCGTCGCTATCGTGCCACCCATATTCGTAGGCTCCGATGGAGTCGATGATCTCCTCATCGGTCATCGGGTTCATCACCTGGGTGAGGTCCGCTGGTTCCGTCATAGATTCCTTCTTTTCTGACCTGCTTGTGGCTTATCAGGCGCTGGGCGCCGGGACCGAAGTCCCACAAATCATGTCTGGCGTAGCGTAGCGCGCTTACCCCTGGAGACCGGCATCGCAATGGGCACATTCGTGGTGCACACGTGACCCCCTTGCGCCAAAGTCGAGAGACGTTGAACGTGGACATCGAGGATGCGGCTGAATGCTGTTAGCTCCGCTTCGCACAGCTGGGGGAACTCCGCTGCGACGTGCTCGATTGGGCAGTGGCCCTGGCAAAGTTGAATCGCGAAGTCGCCGCGGCCGACTGGGCGGATGCTGGCGGCGTAACCGTCCTCGGTCAGCGCGGCGGCCAACGCTTCAGCCCTCAAGCGCGGATTGTTGCCCGCTGCCCGCACTATTGGGGCGTAGCGTCGCTCCAACTCCCGCGACCGGGACGCGGCAAACCCGTCCACCAGGTCCCCATCCCTGACCTTGTCCATGTAGGTGAGGGCTTTGGCGGCTAACTCCATGTATCCGTCCGCCAAACACTCCCGGCCCCAGTCAGTCGCCACATAGTGGCGGGCAGGCCGTCCTCGCCCGCGTTTCCCGAGCGTCGGCACCTGGTGCTCGCTAATCTCCCCGGCGTCCTCCAGCGAAGTTATGTGGCGGCGCACGGCAGCCGTGGTCAAGTTCAAGTATTTCGCTATAGCACCTGCCGTGACCGGCCCGTTCTCTACGATGAGGTTGCGTACGGCCTCACGGGTGCTGGCATCCTTCGCCTCGTTCATCGCACCCCCTCAGCGTCGGACAGTGGAACAGTGGTCGCCTAGCCCGGTCTGCGGGTCCGGTCCAGGGCGGGCGGCGCTTCTCAACTGTTCCCAGAGGCGCCACGCTTAACCAACTCAAGTCTAGCCGATTTTGACAACACCTGTATTGGCTAAAAACTCACGTTCCGGGTCTGTTCGCTCAAGGAAGTGGGGCCAGCACCGTAGCCGCACCCTCCTGTTGCCCAAAAGAACCCTGTGTTCCAGAGACCAGCACCAGGGAGGCGTTCAGGGCCGCCATGGCGGTCCCACCCTGGTCGACCGTAGCGACTGGGCTGTCCCCTTCTCGCAGCACCAAAATAAAGTCCCCCGGATTCACCGACTGGCCGACGGCAACGGATTTGGCGTCGGACCCGGCCACTGCGCTGGCCAGGGCCAGCCACGCTTTGGTCGTCATAGGAGGAATGTCTCCGCTGCCGCCACTTTGAGCGGTCGCCCCCACGGTTTCCACTCCCGATTGGCCTGACTCCGCGGCGTCTTCCGTGGCTTCACCCTCGCCCTCGTCACTGGCCTGAGCCGAGGGACCGAGGAGAACGATTGCGTCCACAGGTTCCTCCGGGAGCGTGGCGCCATCCAGAATGGGCGCTCCCTCGTCCGTCAGCATCTCAGCGACGAGCTGAGGCTCCGCACCCTGCAACGTCAGAACCTCGACGATGCCCGCGGCCAGGACAGAAGACGCTTCTCCGTCCGCCGGGCGGCCCGTTAGGTGGCCAGAAACCGGGGACGCCAGCGTTTCCCGGTAGGTGTTCTGGTCCGGAGAAACGAACGCATCGGTGACCGTCACTTCCGCAGCGACGGTGGCACCGGCGGTCTCCAGGCTGGCGACAACCGGCTCAATCTCCGCTCCAGTGACCCCTGGCAGCACGAGGAGAGCGACTCGGGAGCCTGCCAGAGTCTCTGGCAAGACCTGGTCTCCCACCGAAGCCGCAAAGACCTCTCCCTGGTCAGCCACCGCCAAGGCGCCGACGAGTGCCGCCTCCACCTCGGCCTGCTCCGCCTGTGCAGCGGCCTTTTCCTGGTCCCGGGTGATTGCGTTCTGCAAAGGGCCAGCGCCGAGCACCACACCCACCGCAAGGGCAAGGAAAACTGCGATCAAAGACACCAGGTGGTAGCGGAAGTTAACCATTTGCTCCCCCAAAATCTGTGGCTGCAAACCCGATCGGGCTGTCTGTGCCGGGTTCGTAGGCTCCCAGCAGACTGTCTCCCAGGGGCGTGAAGAAGAAGGCGGCTGCTCCGGCCAATACCGCGGCAACGAAAAGAAGGGCCAACCACCAGCCGGAGACGCGCGGCCGGTACACCGCTAGGGTCGCTTGCAAAGAGACCAGCTTAGCGTTCAATTTCGCTGCAACCATCTGGCTGCCAATCACCTGTGTGCCGGGCGCGTCGAAGAACTCCGCCAGGCTCTCAGGCCGCGAGCAGTCGATGATTACGGACGCTCCTGCGGCGTCGGCAAACAGCAACGCCAGATCGGTTACAGAGAGATTGGATTCCACTGCGTCGAACGCGATCGAGTGGCGTTTCAGAAGGTCCCGGGCTGGGATCTCCTCTCCAGCCGAGGGGACCAGGACCTGCCTCGTTCTCTTGAGCTGCTTCAGGTCAAGATCACGAGGGTCGGCCACCACCACAACAGGTTGGAGGCCAACCGACTGCAGTTCAGCGACTCCGGTTCCCGCGCCGATAATCAGGGGCTGATGGTCTCCAATGAACTGCTTGAGTCTCTTCACCTGCGGCTTCAGATCTGCGGATGGGGTCACAACCAGCGCGATGCGGCCGGCGAAGTCAACGCGAGGAGCAGGCAAGCCTCCACCGTGAAGAATGAGGCTCGATTCTTCTTCGAAATCGCGGGCGGCCGACAACGCCTGCGCCTCCACTCGCCTCCGGAGCCGCAGATCCACGCTTGGCAGAGGGTCTCCTTCGGGTGTCTCTTGGCGCCCTTCGTAAACGCGGCCCGAAGCAATGAGCGTTCCCTTGCGGCTTACGTTGCCCCCGGTTATCTGTACTTCGTCTCCGTCGCGTAGTCCCAAGACATCGCCGCCCAGGTCATCCACTACCAGCGTTCCCGACTCCAAGAGCACGGTGGCGCCGGTGGCCAGCCCTCTGCCGGTCGCGATTGGGCTGGCATTCAAGACCGCGCGCGGAGCATATGCTGCCAGCAGGTTACCCGTATCAAAGTCCAAGTCAGCCAAGTCCACCACCAGGATGGAACCAGGCTCGGGTTTGCGTAGGAAGCGTCCAGTTCGGTCGGACACCCTAACCGAACCTGATGAGGCCCCTGCATTGTCCGTTTTCACGTCCCCGATTGTGCCACGCCCCCTTGACTTTCCAGTTCGAGAGCGTGCCGGCGCGCCGCCCCCGTTCCGTCGTCGCCACCGAGCATCCTCACCAGCTCGTCCGTTCGATCTGGGCCCTGAACCCTGTGAACGGCGGCGATGCCGTCCTTTTTCTCCACAACAAAGTTCGCGTCTGCTAGCGCCGCCACCTGAGGCAAGTGGGTGACGATGAGGACCTGGTGAGCGCGGGAGAGACGGCGCAGCCGCTTACCAACCTGCACCGCGGTTAGGCCGCCGATGCCCGCGTCGACTTCGTCAAAAACCATCGTGAGCGCTTCGTCCTCGTCCGCCAGCGCGACTTCTACCGCAAGCATGATGCGAGACAGTTCGCCTCCCGAAGCTCCCTCGCCAAGCGGCCGGGCCGGGGCGGTCGGGTGAGCACGCAGGAGCATTTGCACGCGATCCGCGCCACTTGGCCCCACCTGCGTCGATTCCACTTCCACGATGAATTGCGCGTCGGCGAGGGCGAGTTCCCCCAGTTCGGCGTTAACCGCCCGCTCAAGTGCGCGGCCTGCGGCCACGCGCGAGTCGTGGAGAGCACGGGCCGCCCGAGTTAGGGCCTCCTCGGCTTCTGCCAGCTGCCCGGCCGCGACCTCAGGGCTGTTGCCCCCAGATTCAAGTTCACTAATCCGCTGTTGGGCCCTCTTGTTCCACTCGATTAGCTCACCGGCGTCCACGGCCCGACCGCGGCAGAGCTCGGTCAGGTCTGCGCGCCGCTGGTGGAGGCGCGCAAGTTCCTCCGGGTCGTCAAACAATCCGCCCAGGTAGGAGCGCAGATCAAGCGCTAGTTCTTCAGCTTCCACTTGGATACTGTCTGCACGCTCGGAAAGGTCCATCAAGGCCGAGTCCAGATCGGCAGCGCGGCGGACCGAGTCGGCAAGCTGGGACAGAAGCGTCGCGGCTGACGGGGGTGCCGCTGGCTCGTCCTCGCCCGCCAGCGCGGCGAGGGCGGAGGCTACATTGACCCGCAAGTCCTCAACGTTGGAGAGGCGCTCAATGGCTGCCTCGATCTCCTCTTCCTCCCCCACCTGCGGATCTAGCTGGTCGATCTGAGCCGATAGCTCCGCGAGGTATCGGAGCTCGATGGCCAGGCGGTCCTGGTTCCCGGTGACCTCTTCGAAGCGGCGGCGCGCTGCCTGGGCGCGGTCCCAGCACTCCCGGTACGCCTCGAGTAGCTCCTGGTGGGCACCGCCCGCCTTGGTGTCCAGAAGTTCCCGCTGGTGGGAGGGGCTTTTGAGCCGCCACTGGTCGGACTGACCATGAATCGAGATGAGTTTTCCGATGCTGTCTTGGAGCGCCTTGGCGGGCACCGGGCGCCCAGAAATCGCTCCCTTAGACCTGTTGGGCTGAACCGTGCGGGAAAACGTGGCACCCCCGTCCTCGACTGCGTACCCGCCCTCCTCAAGCTCCGCAGCTACGGGTGCGTCCAACGTGACGTAGGCGTCAATTTCCAGACGGTCCCGGCCCACCTTGATTGCCTTGGGGTCTGCGCGTCCGCCAGATAACAGACGCAGTGCGGTAAGCACCATGGTCTTCCCAGCGCCCGTCTCTCCGGTTATGGCCGTCAGACCGGGGCCGAGGGAGAGCTCGCAATCCTCAAGCAGGGCCAGGCCAGCGATTCGGAGCTGCTCAATCATCCGCGTCCTCGCCCTCCTCCTCAGAGGTGTCGGAAGCATCGCCCAAGGAGTTCACGGGGTCTGCGCGCCACCCGGTGACTGGAAGGTTGAACTTGGTGACTAGGCGCTCAGCGAAGGGGGTGTCATCAAGTCGCACTAGTTTGATGGGGCGCGATCCCATTGTTGCTTCAATGCGGGAACCCGGGGGCACCTCAATCTGCCTGCGTCCGTCCAGCCAGAGCGTAGGCGCAACACGGTTGCTGTCGAGCACCCCGATCTCCAGTTTCGACTTCGGCGCCACGACCAGCGGCCGCGTGAACAATCCGTGAGCGGCCAGCGGCGCCATCACGATCGCCTGTGTCTCCGGCCATACCACGGGCCCTCCCGAGGAGAAGGCGTAGGCGGTGGAACCGGTCGGAGTTGCCAGAATGATCCCGTCAGCGGCGTAGGTGGAGACAACCTGTCCGTCCACTGCGAAGGCAAAGTCGGCCGGGTGCGCGTTGTCCGAATGGAGCACCACCGCGTCGTTCAGCGCCCAATCCTCCGTAGCCTCACCATCTGGAGCCACCAGCCGCACTGCCAGGGTCATCCTGGGATCGAGGCCGTAGTCTCCGTCAGCGATCTGCTCCAGGACACGCCCGACAGAGTCAGCGGTCGTTTCCGTTAGGAAACCCATGTGACCGAAGTTGATCCCAAGGAGGGGTACGTCCTCCTTATAGGCGATCTCGGCAGCGCCCAGAATCGTCCCGTCGCCACCCAAAGCCAGAATCAGATCGGGCTTTTCCGCTAGTTCCAGCTCCCCCATGGCTGTGCCCGACTCCAAGAGATCGCCGGCATCTACGAGGTCCACACCAATCGCATCTGCACGTCGTTTGAGCCGCCGCGCAGCCCTCTGCACGTCGGGCCGGTGCAAGTGGCGTACAAGGAGGATCTTCATTTGTCCCAGTTTCCTCCGCCGCTATCTCCTGCACCACCGGGACGAAGCGTCAGACCATCTTGAGGTCCGCTTGCCACAGCGTGACGGATGGACTCCTGCAGCTCCGGTCCCTCCAACCCTGGCAGGTCTAAGTGGGTGCCAGCCGGAGACAATAGGAGGAAGTACTCCACGTTTCCGGCCGGACCTGGCAGGGGCGAGGGCGCAACCGCCACTACCCGCAGGCCCGCCTCTACCGCTGCCGCTGCAACATCCGCGACGGCCTGAACGCGCAGATTTGCGTCCCGAACCACTCCCCCGGCGCCGACCCGACCCTTTCCGACCTCGAACTGGGGCTTGACCATGAGGAGTTGGAGAGCTTCGGGGGCCGCGCGCAGAAGCGCGGGAATCACTTTTGTCAGGGAAATGAAGGACAGGTCAGACACGACCAGGGAGGGAGCTTCTCCGCCCACGGCCGCCGCCTGCGGGGTCAAGTTCCGAACGTTGGTTCGTTCCATCACCACGACGCGCGGGTCCTCACGTAGTCGCCATGCCAACTGTCCGTAGCCCACGTCCACCGCTACCACGGACGCAGCGCCGCGCCTAAGTAGGACGTCGGTGAATCCGCCCGTCGATGCACCTGCATCCAGGGCGCGGATCCCGTCCAGACTTGGCAGGAGCGCTTCGAACGCTTCGAGTGCGCCCAGGAGCTTGTGCGCTCCCCTCGAGACCCACTCTTCTTCCGCCGATGGCGCCACTTCGACCGGGGCGGAATCCTCAACCTGGGTGGCTGCTTTGCCAGCCGCCATCCCGGACACAGTCACGCGCCCGTCCGCGATGAGCTGCTGCGCCGCCGTGCGCGAGCTAGCTAGGCCGCGCCGCACCAACTCAGCATCCAGACGTCGCCTCGTCATTGGAGCTTCTGCGCATCCAACCGTCTGCGCAGCTCCACTTCGCTTCCCCGCAGTTCCTCCAGCTCTCGGTCGAGAGCGGCTAACTTCCCCGCGACTGCGTCTTCCAACCCGTCGGACACAGGCTCGTCACTCATTTCCAGTGCCGGTTTCCTCCAAGCCGAGGTCGAACGCGGCCTGGCCCCCGCCCCCATCCGAAGCGTCCTCAGCTCCTTCGACCTGCGCCGCTTCGTCCTCGGCAGCCTCGACCTCGGCCGCCTCTTCGACAACCGCGAAATTCGGTTCCGTGACCACGCCGGTCGGGTCGTCGTTGTCCACAACCGTGAGCTTCGGAAGCCGAGGCTTGTGGTCCTGGTCAACTGATTCCCAGCCGGCGGCAGCTAGCGCACGATACGTGTCCAAGCTCAGAGTGACCGGGTCACCGTGGGGGGAAAGCTCAATGTCGTCAATGAGCGCGTGACCCCAGCGCGTGAACTTCACCGGCTGGGACAGGCCGGCCGTCCATGTCCCATCCCTGTGATGCTTGGGCTGCGGGTGCGCCTCTTGGAGTCCCCTCAGATCCAGGGCCAGATACGCGGGCCTTTGGCCCTTCTTGGCACCGATCACATCCTCTGCGGAACTCACGCCGGTCAGCACGTGCATGCTGGGGATCCCGGCGGCGAAAGCCGCCGCGCCGTCGGTCTCCAAACGGTCCCCGACGGCCAAGGGGTTTTCGGCGTCTACCAAAGCCGCAGCCCGCCTCATGATCTCCGGGTTCGGCTTGCCAGTGGCGGCTGCCCTCCGATTTGTCGCCCGCGACACCGCGGCTACCAGGGAGCCGTTGCCAAGGGCCATGCCACGCTCGGTCGGCAACGTGGTGTCCAGGTTGGTGGCGTAGAAGCGCGCGCCATTGTTGATGGCGTAAGCGGCCTCGGACAGTTCCGCCCAACCGACTTGCGGCCCGTACCCCTGCACAACCGCGTCAACCGCTTCTTTCGCGTCCCGCACCGCTTTGAAACCAGAGTCCTCGACCAGGCGAGCCAAGTTATCTGTCCCCACGACCAGGACGGTCGCTCCCTCCTCCAGTTCCTCCTTCAGAAGGTACATGCAGTCCATGGCCGAGGTGATGATGTGATCCGGGTCCGCGGGAATGTCGAAGCCAGCAAGCTTCTCCGCCACCTCCGAGGCGGATCGCGACGCGTTGTTGGTCGCGTAAGACAGTTTCGTTCCGCCCTCGACAACCTGGTTCAAGACTTCTGCCGCGTGCGGAATGGGGTTGGCGCCCTCGTAACAGACACCGTCCAGGTCCAGGACCAGCGAATCATAGATTTCCACCAACGCTTTGTCGGATCCGCGAAGGGGCGTGCGAGTGTGGTCAACGTCCCCGTCCAGAATCTCACCGAGGTCGGTGATCTCCATGACGTCTTCTTCGAGGGGCATTGCGGCTTCAACCGCGTCGGCTTCAACCGCGCGGTCGAGGGCGCGCAGTAGGTCCGCCTGCATGGACATCAGGCGAGCCCTCGGCGTCTCTGCTCCATCCGTCGGCATCGCGGCTAGGGCGTCTTCGATAATCATGAGGCCGAGCTCTGTCTGCTCCAGGTCCTGGCGCGCGCCCGCGGCGACGAGGATGACCTCCACTTGCTCGGAGAGCGGGAGCTTCGAGGTGTCCGTTGCCTGGATTACCTCAAGGGCCTTTTCCGGGCGTCCAAGTCCCCTCTCACTATCGGCCTCAATGGCACGCAAAGACTGATCGCCGCGCATCCGACGCACGGCGCGCACCTCGCGCAACGCTTCCTCGTAACGCCCAGTCGCGTAAGCGGTTAGTGCAGCCGCCTCCCGAACAACATCCACGCGGCCAGCGCGTTTGACCGCTGCCTGGGCGTGCTCGTACGCCTTGTCCGGGTCAACGTCCAGGAGCTGACCTGCGGTGACCAAGTGACGAGCCACGATCTCCCGGTTCGCGCCCCCGAGAGTGTCAAGTGAGCGCAGAACCTCTTCCCCCAGTTCATCGGCCACCACCCCGGCTGGGATCGCTGGTTCGTCCGGATCTGCAGACCGGTATTCGTTCTGGTGGGGGCGAGGCTTGCGGCCCGCGCGGTCGTCCCTCCGCTGGGGGCGGCCGGTTGACCTTTGGCCTGCAAACCGGGGTTCCTCCCCGCTCCGGCCACCCCGGCGGTCATCACG
>CAYFQC010000020.1:0-23795 GCA_964345155.1 uncultured Actinomyces sp. | reverse complement strand
TCAGCTCCGTCTCGCATGCCAGCTTCCAAAAGTACCCCGAACAGGATTCGAACCTGCGACCTTCCGCTCCGGAGGCGGACGCTCTATCCACTGAGCTATCGGGGCATGATCTGCGTCCAAGTCGAACGCGCGTCTACTTTACCAGTCCCACGACGAGCGCCGCGCCGTCACTGCGCCCGGTGCCACATGCCACGTTCCTGAAGCACTTCAATCAGCAGGGACGGCTTATCCGTGACAATGCCGTCCACGCCCCAGTCCACGAGTCTTTCCATCTGTTCCCGCTCATTTACAGTCCAGACGTGAACGGCAAGACCTGCTGTGTGTGCCGTTGCGATGAAGCGCGGAGACACGACCCGCACACCCTTGTTCTTCTCCGGCACCTGGGCCGCAGTCACGCCTTGCTCAGGTCCGGGAACGTGCCAGCTCTGCGCGCTGGAAACCGTCTCCGAAGCCAGCAGCAGGCGCACGATGGCACTCACCCCCAAAGACGTGGACAGGTCAGGGATCCCCCGGGCACGAATCCGCTCCAGGCGTTTCTCCGAGAACGACGCGAGCATGACTCTGCCCCCCGCGTCCTTCTCCTCCAACAATTCGAGCAGCGGATCAACGACAGCATCGGTCTTGGCATCTATGTTGAACCAGGTCTTCGGAAACAGCTCCAGCACTTCACTGAGCAAAGGGAGGTGCTCTCCGTCTTCGTCCCTGAGTTCCAGCAACTCCGCGTACGTGTGGTCCCCGATTTTGCCCTTTTCTCCGAACCGACGCTGCAATGTGGGGTCATGGGAAATGACGACTTGCCCGTCTGAGGTGACCTGCACATCCGTCTCAATATGAGTGACACCCAAGTCCACCGCATGTTGGAAGGCGACCAGGGTGTTCTCTGGCGCCTCTTCGCCGCCTCCACGGTGGGCAAGGACGAGTGGGCCACCGGTTCCCGTCACAGGGATCATCAGCAGTCCTCCCCCAGGAACCTGGCTCCCTGCTGGGCAAGCCAGGCACTGGGATCAATGGGGGTCCCAGAAGCATCGTGGACTTCGAAGTGCAGGTGGGCTCCGGTTGAACGGCCCGCATTCCCCACCGCTCCGATCTGCTGGCCAGCCTTCACTTCCTCACCGACCGACACCAGCACATCCTGCTGCCACTGATGCAAGTAGGCGGTGGTGTATTCGGAGCCATCCGCCATGGTGTGCTTGATCTCCACGTAGAAGCCGCTGGCGTCGTCCCATTGGGCCGTAACCACGGTGCCGTCAGCGGCGGCGTAGATAGGGGTGCCAGCGGCCGCCGCGAAATCATCGCCTTCGTGGAGCTTCCAGTACCCGAGAACGGGGTGCAGGCGATAACCGAACGGGGAGCTCTCCGTGTAGCTCCCCTCACGTAGCGGCATGTACACCTGGGATTGAACAACCATGTCCCTAGACCCGTTAGCGGCAGCGTCAACCTCAGCCACGCAAGGACTCACCTCGATTGGAACACGAAGCCGGGCACGAGATGCTGCAGCCGGGTCACGCTGAAGATCCGCACTGGACTTCTCCGCCGACGTCCGAAGACCCGACCAACTATCTCCGGCTCCGAAAGTTCCTGTGACCTTGTCGGAATCTGCTGTGTCCGTCGTAGTCGTGGCGAGGGCGGGTCCGACCAAGACCGCCGCGAGCATTCCCGTAGTGGCGGTGGCTCCGCTCCACCGCAACGCCGCCCGCGCGCCCGCGCTCATCTTGCGACGGTGCGTCCGAGAGTAAGAGACGACTGAAGATTCCAACTCGGCTGCCCTGTGAATGGAGCTTCGCGGCGGAAACGGGCACGAGGCTTTACTCTCAGACGGCATCATTCTCCAACGGTTTCAAACGGCTCCGAAGCGGCGCCAACGGACACATCTTCAAGGATGCCCCACCCACGGAACCACTCTGCCCCAATTGTATTGACGCGCCCAGAGCATGGGAGTGTGGTCTGTCACGAAACTGTGTACGGTCGCGGCCGATCCGCACAACCCAGACGGCTCGCCAGAGACTTCTAGCGTCCCCGCTGCAGAGAGTCGCGGACCTGACCGACCAGTTCTTCCAGCAGATCCTCCAAGAACACGACGCCTTGCACCGGACCGGTCGTGGCGTCCATCACGCCCATCATGTGCACTGACGCGGCCTGCATTTGCCGAAGTGTCTCTTCGGCACGGGCATCCGCGGCAACGTTCATCAGGGGACGAATGCGCCACATCGGAACCGGCTGGTCGCGTTCACCGTCCTCGTCCGCGTACAGCACGTCCTTGAGGTGAACGTAACCGACGATCCCTCCGTCGGCTGTGACGGGGAATCGGGAGAAACCAGTCTTGGCGACTTTCGCCTCTACCTCCGCAGGAGTGACTGGCAGTGGAATGGTGGACAACGACGCTGATGGGACCATGAGCGAGTCCACCGTGGTCTCCGAGAGTTCGAGGGTCCCCGCGAGAAGCCCAATATCGTCGCGCAGCTTGCCCTCCTCCTGGGAGACCTCCACGATCGTCGCGACCTCTTCGAGCGTGTACGTCGCGGAAATCTCCGAACGTGGTTCGAAGCCAAAGTGCCGGATGAACCAGTTCGCGAGGTTGTCTAGGAAGTGGACTATCGGCCGCAACGCCCTCGCCAGCCCAACCAGGGCGGGCGCGAGGAAGAGGAGGGCGTGTTCGGACTTGGCGATAGACAGGTTCTTTGGAACCATCTCCCCGAACACCACATGGAGGAACAACACCAGCACCAACGCGAAGACAAAGGCTATTGCGTGGGCGGTGGCTGCGTTCACGTTGAGCGCCAACAGTGGACTCTGGATTAAGTGGGCTAGGGCAGGCTCGGCAATGGCGCCCAGAGACGTGGACATCACGGTGATGCCCAGCTGACTGACCGCCAGCATGAGGGAGACGTGCTCCAGCGCAAACATGGCTTGTTTGGCTCCGCGCCGACCTTCTTTCAGGAGCGGCTCAACCTGCGCGCGCCGGCAGGACGTGACTGCGAACTCCGCGGCAACGAAGAACGCGTTGATGGCAAGGAATACGACGGTCAGCGCGAGACCCAAGGGAATGCTCATCGTTTGCCGCCCTCCGACGCGCCAGAGACACCGGGAGGCTCAGGGTGATCCCTACGGCTGACCTGGATGCGGGTGATGCGCCGTCCCTTCATGGCGACGACGGTAAGCGTCGCCGAGGGCGTGACCACCTGGTCCCCCACCTGCGGGATCTCTCCCAGGTCATTCATGATGTAACCGGCCAGCGTCTCATACGGTCCGTCTTCTTCGACCTCGATTCCGGTCTGTAGAAGAAGTTCGTCCGGGCGCAGTGTTCCCGGCACCAAATACCCGCCCTGAGGCGTCACCTTGATCCCCAACCTGCGCCGGTCGTGCTCGTCGCTCACGTCGCCAACGATCTCCTCGACCACGTCCTCAAGCGTGACGATCCCCGAGCTGGAGCCGTACTCGTCAACGACCACGGCCATCTGCACCCCACCTCGCAGTTCGACCAGCAATGGCACCAGGCCCACAGTCTCGGGAACCTGGGCAGCCGGAATGGCGACGGAACCGGAGATAGCAGGAACCTCCGCGCGCCTTTCGTACGGAATAGCCACCGCGCGTCGGAGGAGGGCAATGGCGACGTAATCCTCGCCGTCCTCGTCCAAGATAGGGAAACGGGAATGCCCAGTTTCGCGGGCAAGGTCAATCAGGTCGGCTGCCGTCGCATCCTCGCTCAACGCATTCACGCGCCCCCGGTCTGTCATGACGTCGATGGCGGTGAGCCTCTCCATGGATACGGACCGGGTGAACAGAGACGCTGTCTCCTCGTCCAGGATGCCTTCATCGGCGGAGTGCTGAACCATCGACGCCAGTTCGGACGCGGACCGAGCACTGGAGAGTTCCTCCTTCGGCTCAACCCCCATCTTGTGAAGAATCGCGTTCGCCACGCCATTCAGGACCTTGATGATCGGCCCGAAGACCCAGGTGAAGCCCATCTGGAGGGGGGCGGCCCAGCGCGCTGTCGACAGGGGTTCCGCCAGCGCCATGTTCTTCGGCACCAGTTCACCGAACAGCATGGAGAAAGCGTTGATGATGATCACGGCGAGGACGCCGCCAACAGCCGTAGCCACAGCCGTCCGCACACCGATCGAGGAGATGCCGTCGGACAACATCCGCACCAGCGCGACCTGGGTCGTGTATCCAAGGAGAATGGTGGTGAGAGTAATGCCCACCTGCGCTCCCGAGAGCTGGGTTGAGAGGGAACGCAGAGCGCGCAACACCCGCGAAGCGCTCTTGTCCCCCGCCCTCGCTTTTCTCTCAACCGAGGCCGGATCCAGCGCGACCAGGGAGAACTCCGCGGCGACGAACACCGCTGTGCCCAGGGTCAGCAGCACGCCAAGTAGAAGGTAAAGGACATCCGTCAAGACAGCGGGCATAGTGGAGACAACTATAACGTGTGCAAGAACTCGCCCTCTCAAAGCCTTTGAAGGCCGATACACGGCCGACTCAAGACTTAAGGCCCGCGACGAACCTAGACTGAAGGGGCAGCAACCAACTGAGCCAAAGGAGCCTTCGTGGCGGAGCAACAACCAGACGACGGTCTGGGTCCAAACGACTGGTACATCGAGTACATGAGGGAACAGTTCACCGCTGATCCGCAGTCAGTGGACGAATCGTGGCGACGTTATTTTGATTCTCACCCGGTGCCCCCTGAACCCGCGGCACCGAGCGCAGGCCCCGCCCTGAATGCAGACGTGGAGCCAGCAGCGGAACGCGCTTTCTCTCCAGAGGACCGAAATCCTGGAGAAAGCCCGGCCACAGAAGAGGCCCCGAACTTCGAGTACGTGACCAGATCTGACCTACCCCCCGCACCTCCCACTCGGCTCAACGAGGCCACATCCCCGTACGTCCGCACCCTCGCCACCGAGGATCTCCCTGCGGTAGAGGGGAAGGAAGATGGGCCGAACCTACAGCCGATTCGCGGAGTGGGCCGATCTATCGTCAAGAACATGGAGGCCTCGCTGGCCGTTCCAACCGCTACGTCAGTTCGGGAGATTCCAGCGAAACTCCTTATCGAGAACCGAGCGGTAATCAACAAGCACCTGTCCCGGACGGTGGGCGGCAAGGTCTCTTTCACACATCTGATCGCCTATGCCATCGTTGAGGCCCTGACCGAAATGCCTTCCATGAACGTTCGCTACGTCGAGGAAGGAGGCAAGCCTTTCGTCGACCACCTGCCGCACGTGGGTCTGGGCCTGGCTGTTGACGTGCCCAAAGCCGATGGGACGCGGGCGCTGTTGGTCCCGGTCATCAAGGCGGCCGACACGCTCACCTTCCAGCAGTTCGTGGCGGCCTCCAACGACCTGATCAAGCGGGCACGGGACGGAAAGCTAACTGCGGAAGACTTCCAGGGCGCCTCGGTTTCTCTCACCAACCCGGGAACCCTTGGTACTACCCACTCCGTTCCGCGACTAATGCCGGGTCAGGGCGTGATCATCGGCATCGGTGCCACCGACTACCCGGCCGAATGGGCGGGTGCGCCCGCACTGCGGCTCGCGGATCTTGGCATCGGCAAGGTCATGTTCACCACCAGCACCTACGACCACCGGGTGATCCAAGGAGCCGGTTCCGGGCAGTTCCTGAAACTCCTTTCCGACAAGTTGAGCGGCAAGGACGGCTTCTACGATCGGGTCTTTGACGCTCTCCAGGTGCCGTATCCGCCGTATCGCTGGGAAACAGACCTGGTGTACGACTTCGCCACTGAAAAGGGGAAGCAAAGCAGGATCACGGAGCTTATCCACGCCTACCGTTCTCGCGGTCACCTGGCAGCAGATACGGATCCTCTGGCATACCGCGTGCGCAGGCACCCCGACCTTGAGCTGGCCCGCTACGGCCTGACGGTTTGGGACCTGGACCGGACGTTCCCCACCGGCGGTTTTGGCGGGGTGCCGAACATGGTGCTGCGCCAGCTCCTTGACCGGCTCCGCGACACCTACACCCGTTCCATCGGGATCGAATACATGCATATCCAAGACCCAGCTCAGCGCTTGTGGGTACAGGCTGAAGTTGAGGCTCCCTACAAGAAGCCCTCCGGGGAGGAACAGAAGCAAATCCTCTCAACGCTGGTGCAAGCCGAAGCCTTCGAGGCGTTCTTGCAGACCAAGTACACGGGCCAAAAGCGCTTCTCGTTGGAAGGCGGGGAGTCCCTTATCCCGCTCCTGGATGCCGTCTTGACGGAGGCGGCCAACGCGAGCCTCTACGAGGTAACCATCGGCATGGCCCACCGCGGGCGCCTCAACGTCCTCGCCAATATCGCGGGCAAGTCATACTCGCAGATCTTCTCCGAATTTGAGGGCAGCCCCCACCTGAGGGGTACGGAAGCGTCCGGGGACGTCAAGTACCACTTGGGGACGGAGGGCGTGTTCAGCGCCGCGGATGGGCTGGGAACCAAGGTGTACATCGCCGCGAATCCGTCCCACCTCGAAGCGGCGGACGGCGTCCTGCTCGGGATCACCCGAGCCATCGACGACCGTCTGAACGAGCCCGGCTACCCGGTGATGCCGATTCTGATCCACGGAGACGCAGCATTCATCGGACAGGGCGTCGTCTACGAGTGCCTCAACATGAGCCAGTTGGACGGCTTCAAGACCGGTGGGACACTCCACATCATCGTCAACAACCAGATCGGGTTCACCACGGGCCCCACGTCCGGACGGTCCACGAGGTACCCAACAGATCTAGCCAAAGGCCTCCAAGTCCCGATTTTCCACGTCAATGCAGACGATCCTGAAGCCGTCGTGCGCGTTGCGGCGCTCGCCTTCAAGTACCGGGAAGAATTCAACAAGGACGTCCTAATCGACTTGGTCTGTTACCGCCGGCGTGGCCATAACGAGGCCGATGATCCGTCGATGACCCAGCCGGTGATGTACGGAATGATTCGCTCTCTGCCCTCCACTTTGGAGGTGTACACCCGAAACCTGGTCGGACGTGGAGACATCACTTCGGAGGAGGCCGCCGAGGTCAGGCAGGAGTTCCAAGCGGAACTCACAAAGATCCTTGACGAGACCCGTTCGCGCGGTGGAATGCCTGAGGAGAGGGACGCTGAGACCGCCCGCCAACAGGCGCAAACGGCCGCACGCAACTCCCGCCACGGCTTGGAGATCCCAGAGTCCCAGCGGCCCGGCGCCGGCATGATGATTGGTTGGCAGTCCTCGGCTCCAGCCGAGTTCATAGAGCGCGTCGGGGAGGCGTACACGTCGTTCCCGGAGGGTTTTGTCCCCCACAAGAAGCTCCGTCAGCTAAGTGAAAAGAGGCTGGCTATGGCCCGCGGGGAGGTCCCGATTGACTGGGGCTTCGCTGAACTCCTTGCATGGGGAACGATGCTGATGGACGGAACGCCGGTCAGAGTGAGCGGACAGGACACCCGACGCGCAACCTTCGTTCAACGCCACGCAGTTCTCCACGACCAGGAAGACGGACGCGAGTTCACTCCCCTGGATTTCCTCACGACAGACCAGGCAAGGTTCTCCATCTACGACTCGCCCCTGTCCGAATACGCTCCCCTGGCATTCGAATACGGTTACTCAGTGGAGCGACCCGACGTTTTCGTCGGTTGGGAAGCACAGTTCGGGGACTTCGCCAACGGAGCTCAAACAGTTGTTGACGAGTTCATTTCGTCGGCCGAGCAGAAGTGGGGGCAGGCCTCTTCGGTGGCGCTCCTCCTACCCCACGGCTACGAGGGGCAGGGCCCGGACCACTCTTCAGCCCGGATCGAGCGCTATCTGCAACTGGCCGCGGAAGACAACATGTGGGTCTGTCAGCCATCGACGCCGGCGAATCACTTCCACCTGCTCCGCACTCAGGCCTACAGGCGCCCCCGCACTCCGCTGATCGAGTTCACACCCAAACAGCTCCTGCGGCTTTCTGCCGCAACTTCCCCGCTGAGTGACTTCACGTCCGGCTCCTTCCAGCCGGTGATCGGCGAGGACGACGCGGCCGTGGTGGAAGATCCGACGCACGTGCGTAAGGTTCTTCTCTGCTCCGGTCGCCTCTACTATGACCTCGCCAAGGAGCGCAGCAAGCGAAACGCGAGCGACGTGGCCATCATTCGTTTGGAGCAGTTCTATCCCCTCCAGGAAGCCGCCCTCGCTCAGGCGATCGCTCCGTTCACTGAAGCGCAAATCATGTGGGTCCAAGATGAGCCAGCGAACCAAGGACCGTGGTTCTTCCTGGCGATGAACCTGTTCCCCAGGCTGGGACTTGTTCCCTCAGCGCCGGGAGTGCAGGGGGTTCGCACCGTGTCCGTAGTCTCCCGACCAGAAGGTGCGTCTCCTGCCACGGGGCTGACGTGGAGGCACAAAGAAGAACTGGCCAGAGTTTTGGAAAGCGCGTTCAGTTAGAGCGCCCCGCCAAAGACAGTTGTGGCCCCCAGGTTCACCTGGGGGCCACAACTTGCAGGCTGAGCCTTAGCTGTTTGGGCGTTTGCCGTGGTTCGCTGCCTTCTTGCGGCGGTCGCGACGCTTCCGTCCTCTTTTGCTCATCTTCCGTCCTTCCGTCAGTGCGCTGCGGGCGCACAACGTGTCCAATGATCCCACACCCGGGCACTGACACACACCCACCCGGTAGAGTTTTCAGTCACGCCGGCACCATGCAGGCGAGGCAGCCCGAATTTGAAGCAAGATCCTGACCTTCAGATCCTGCGGAACTCGCGATCTGAGGCAGTGGCGGAGCGGAATGTAGACTCGCGCCTCGGTAAGCATCCACGACTCTAGGGCAACCCTCTCAGTCCCGGCACCCTCCGAAAGGGCAGTGTCCCCGACGCTTTCTGAAATGCTCATGATGTCGCGTCCGTCTCCGCCCGGTCCGCTTTGCCATCCACCGCACATTCCAAGAGACCACGGATCTCCCGCTGGGTGAGCGCACTCCGGCGTCTACCCTCCGGTAGCTCCCTGCCAATCAAAGCTAGATCCCTAAGCCTGGCGCGCCCCCGGTGAATGCGGCTGGTCACCGTTCCCACCGGGACATCCTGCATCTCAGCAATCTCCCGGGCGGAGAACCCGATGACATCGGCGAGGTACACGGCGATCCTCTGTTCCTCGGGCAGTTTCCCGAGGAGGGCATACGCTTCTTCCGTGTCGAACCGCCGGATGGCTTCTGCCTCTGCTGAGGGCGCATACGCAGGGGAGAGACCGCCCGCCTTTTGCACCTCCAGAGCCCCGTGTTCCGACGTTATCCCTCCCGCACCCGTCTGCCAGTCTTCGGGCAGCGGTTGACCCACATGGGTCAGATCCCGAGAGCTCTTCCTGTGGGCAGAGACGTAAGCGTTCGTGAGGATGCGATACAACCACGCGCGGATGTTGCTGTTCGGACGAAAAGTGTCAAAGCTGGCGTAAGCGCGCAGGTAGACCTCCTGGGTCAGATCCTCCGCATCAGAAGGGTTACGGGTTAGCGCCAGCGCGGAACCAAACACTTGGTCCAGGAGCGGCAGCGCAACCCTCTCAAACCGTTCTTCCAGCGACTCCGCCGCCAGGTCCGGGTTGGCCGTCATTATCTTCCTAACTAGCGAGGGCGAGCCATTAGTGAGTTGCTGTGGCAAAACACTCAGGCTACGTGGACAATGCTAGTCAATGGAATTGTTCGCCAGTAGAGGCGAGTCCAGCATGACTTTTCAAACCGACGGGGGACACGTGACGAATGCTACCGGCGCGGAGTACTGGCCGGCTCCCCACGGCGACCACCCTCTCTCGGCCACTGTTCTTCTCCCCGGGTCGAAGTCACAGACCAGCCGGGCGTTCGTGATCGGGACGATCGCTCAAAAACCAACGGTGATCCGAGGGGCCCTAGCCTCCCGCGACACCTACATGGCTGCGCGGGCGATGGAGTCCTTCGGTGCGAAAATCCACGCCGAGGAAGACGCCTTGACCATTCATCCTCCCCGCCGACTGAAAGGCGGTTCCACAATCGACTGCGGCCAGGCCGGAACCGTGATGCGCTTCGGTTCGGCTCTGGCAGCATTCGCCCACGGAAAGACCACAATCGTAGGGGATGCGTCGGCCGCCCACCGACCCATCGGCCCCCTCATGGCTTCACTCAAGAGCCTGGGTGCTTCCGTCAAGTACGCCGGACGACCCGGTTTCTTGCCGGTCACCATAAAAGGAGTGCCTTCCAAGGCGTCCCGGCCAGGAGGGACGGACGGCGAAGGCACAGTGCGTGTCGACACCTCCAGCTCTTCTCAGTACCTGTCGGCACTTCTGCTTGTGTCCCCTTTGATCAGGGAACCGACCATACTCCGAGCGGAAGGTCAGCTCCCCTCCTGGCCATACGTGGCGATGAGCCTGGAGATGCTTGAAGACCAGGGGGTACACATCCGCCGGATGTCCTCGTGGAGTTGGTTGACGGACCCGGTGCGTCCCGCCGGAAACCCGATCTCGATAGAGCCCGACCTGGCAAATGCTGGTCCCTTCCTTGCTGCTGCCGTGCTGCTGGGTGGGAGCGTGACTGTGACGGGTTGGCCGGCCTACACCGACCAGGTAGGCAAGTACTGGCTGGAGCTGCTTCCCCAGTTCGGCGCGACCGTAGCACTGAGCGCCCACGGACTCACCGTCTCCGCTCCAACCGGACTGACGTACCCCGGCGTGGACCTTGACCTGGGTGCGTATGGGGAGTTAGCCCCGACCGTGGCGGCGCTGTGCTTGTTCGCCAGCTCCCCCTCAACGCTCATTGGGATCGGCCACCTACGTGGACACGAGACCGACCGCTTGGCGGCCATGGCCACAGAGATACGGCGCCTGGGAGGAAAAGCTACGGTTCTCCACGACGGAATCCGGATCGTGCCCGGCCCTCTCACTGCCGCGCGGCTTGAGTCATACAAGGATCACCGCATGGCCACCTTCGGCGCGATCGTAGGACTGCGTGTGCCTGGCTGCCAAGTCGCAGACATTTCGACCACAGCGAAGACCCTCCCCAACTTCCCCGCGCGCTGGAAAGCCATGCTGGACGGGAGCCCTTCGCCCTCGCCTTTGTCCTTTCGTGAAGTCCTGAGGAACCCAGCATTGTTGGACGAAACGGAATGAACGGATTCGAGGCTCGCCGACTTGGCTAGAACAGACACCGGCACAGACGACCACAGGGTCAGGGTGCGCCCGGGGAGACAATCCCGTCCGCGGACCAAGAGGCGCCCCGACTATTCCAACAGGCCGCGCGGCCGGGTCGTCGGTGTGGACCGAGGACGCTTTGCGGTCGCCCTCGACGACGGATGCACGGTGCAGGCGGTGAAGGCAAGGGAACTGGCCCGCGGAGCCGTAGTAATAGGGGACTTCGTTCGCGTGACCGGGGACGTCAGTGGGAGGCCCGATACCCTCGCCAGGGTTGCACACGTTGAAGAGCGGACCAACGTGTTGAGGCGCAGCCTCGAAGAAGCAGACTCGGGCCGTGGAGAGAAAATCATCGTCGCCAACGTCGACCTGATGGTTATTGTCACGGCCGCTGCGGACCCACAGCCGCGAACCGGAATGGTTGAGAGGTGCCTGGTGGCCGCGGACGAGGCCGGAGTCCCCGCCCTTCTTTGCATCACCAAGACAGACCTCGCTGACCCCACCAGTTTTGTCGCCCAATTCGCGGGGTTCGAACTGGGAACCGTTGAGACGGATGCGACCTCGGGTGTGGGCTTGGCGACCCTGGAAGCCCAACTGCACGGTCGGTTCTCCGTCCTCGTCGGGCATTCGGGAGTTGGAAAATCGACGCTGATCAATGCGCTGATCCCGGACGCTGACCGCGCTGTAGGCCAGGTGAGTGACCTTACCGGCAAAGGACGACACACTTCGACCAATGCGGTTGCCCTTCCCCTGCCTGCCGGCGGCTGGCTGGTAGACACCCCGGGGGTGCGCTCCTTCGGCCTGGCCCACGCGGGCGTGGAAAACGTGCTTGCAGTATTCCCGGAGCTAGAGCATGCGTCGCAGTACTGCCTGCCGAACTGCACGCACCTGGGGAGCGAGGCGGATTGCGCCCTCGACCTGTGGGCCGCGGGCACGCTTAGGGGCGAAAGCGGGGAAGAACCGCAGTCACAATTCAGCACCGCCCAGCGTCGGGAGCTTCTTGCCCGCGCTCGCTCCCTCCTGGCCGGAATGCAGAAGCCCTCCTGGCAGTGACGGTTAGGAGGGCTGCAGCCCCCGCAGGGCCTCTTCGTGGAGCAAACCGTTCGATGCCAGCGCATTGCCACCCCATGGGCCTTCCTGCCCGTCGAGCGAGGTGAAGCGTCCTCCGGCTTCAAGGACTATCGGAACGAGGGCGGCCATGTCGTAGACCTCCAACTCTGGTTCGGCAGCGACGTCCACGGTCCCTTCGGCCACCATCATGTAACTCCAGAAATCCCCAAAACCACGGCTGCGCCAGCAGCTGGCCTGGAAAGAGAGGAAGGACCGCGCTCTACCCGCGGCGAGCCAGCCGTCAAGCGAAGAGTAGGAGAAAAACGCGTCTTCCACACGGGCCACCTGAGAAACGTGCAGCTGTCTACCCCGCATAAGAGACGTGCCTGCGAACGCTCCCTGTCCTTTTGCGGCCCACCACCGCCGTTTCAACGCGGGCGCGGAGACCAGGCCGACCACGGGTTCACCGTCCTCGACGAGGGCGATCAGAGTGGCCCACACCGGCACGCCACGCACGAAGTTATGGGTTCCATCGATCGGGTCGATAACCCACTGCCGGTTGGATGACCCGGACACGCCCCGCTCCTCGCCGAGGACAGAGTCCCGGGACCGGCTGGTCGCCAGTTGCCGGCGGATCAGGTCTTCCACGCTTCGGTCTGCGTCCGACACCAAAGTGAAGTCTGGCTTCTCCTGGACCACCAGATCGGCAGCCTGGAACCTGTCCATGCTCTGTCGGTCTGCCTGGTCGGCGAGGACATGGGCCAGACGGAGATCGTCGATGTACTCCCGGGAAGCTGTCATACACCGAGGTTATCGCCAAACTGATAGGTCGGTGTTGCCGAGCCCACCGGTGGCTAGACTTCCTGTTATGTCCAGACGTTTTCTCATGCTAACCACGCGCGTCCAGGAGGCGGTGGCCACCTCCGAGAGGGAAGCGCTTCTCAAGTACACGGGCCTTTGCGAGGAGGAGCTGGTGAACGTGCGCCTGGAGCGCGAACCGCTCCCTACCGTGGATCTTCGGGACTGGGACGGGATCATCATGTGTGGCTCCCACTTCGATGTCTCGGCCCCCGAAGAGAAGAAAACCCCCGAGCAGAAACGGGTTGAAACGGGCCTGCTCCCACTCTTGGAGGAAGTGTTGGAGGAAGACTTCCCCCTCTTAGGCATTTGCTACGGCCTGGGCCTCACCACGAAGCTGCTGGGCGGGGTCGTCGGACCGGATATATCCGAAGACATTACGGCGCCGGAACTCACGGTTACCACGGAGGGAGCTGAGGATCCCATTCTGGACGGAATACCGCGTCGCTTCCAAGCGTATGTGGGCCATCACGAGTCCGTTATCAAAGCTCCTCAGCAGCTGGTTCCGCTGGTCACAGGCGACATCGCTCCTCTTCAGATGGGGCGTGTCGGACAGAACATGTACCTCACGCAGTTTCATCCCGAACTAGATCTGGACGGGATATCGGTTCGAATCGAAGTATTCGCTGACGCCGGATACTACCCCCAGGACGAAAGGTCACTGGTCGAAGCACGGGTGCGGGAAGCCAACGTTGCGCCAGCTCACCGAATCCTCTCAAACTTCGTGAATCGGTTCTCCGAAAGCAGCAACTAGGCCATCCCTCTCGCTGGCGTCGTACCACATCAGGGATTCCTCAAATAGGAGTTCTAACAGTGCGTCCGCCTCAGCCTGAGAGTCGGCGGAGAAAAGCCGCACCACAAGGTCTCGCCCGGACACGTCATCCGCATAGATCGAGTCGATCTGCTCCCAAGAGGTGAGGCGCGCGCCAACCGCCGGGAGGTCGGCGCTGACGATAAGGCGGGTCGGGGCCGCGCCCTCGTCGCGAGCCAGGATCAATGAGGCCAGGGCCACTTCATCGCGCACCTCCTCGGCCAGCTCTTCCGCGTCGCCCTCGCCCGCCGGGTCACCAGAGTCAACCGGCGAGCAAGGGCGTGGCGGTGGTGTCGGCTGCGCGAGTTCGCGGGACGTGAGCGGCAGGTAGTGAAGCATGGCAATAGTCTGCCACCTCCACAAACCCGTCGGTTGAGGCGCACGACGCGGCCGACGAGCGCACTCCCACCCAGGGGTCGCCATCCACAGGGCATATATGTGGCGATGGTCCCCAGGAAAACTTGGCCCCAACCCAGGCGTCCGGCGCAGCCGCTAGGAATTGCTTGGAGACCGAGTGAGCAGAGGTGCGCTCGGATTGGCGGTATTGGAGGTGTACACGGATGACCACGGTTCGCGTGGAATCGCACAGGAACGCAGGGAATAGCCTGCCTCAACGAAGAGCCTCCCTGGCACCGCCATCCGCACTGAGGCGCGCCACCTGGAGAGGCGCGCGGAGGTCGTCAACAGTGCAGGGACCCTCGCAAGTCGAAAGATGGGCGCAGGCAATCGGAGTGGCCGTTGTAGATGTTCTGGCCGGCAGAAGAAATGTGCGTAGCCTTCAACGCTGGATGGCACCTCAAGCTTTCCGCAAGGTGGAATCGCAGGCCCGACAGAGAACGCATAGCGGACCTTCACTTCCCGCGTATCCGCTTGCATCTCACGTGTTTGCCACAGCCACCGGAGAGTATGAGTTCTCCGTAACCGTTTGGGATCGCAACCGCGCCCGGGCCGTAGCCGGGCGCATCGCACCCCAACGGGAAAGGTGGATCCTGACTGAAGTGGAAACCGACTGAGACCCGCGGGGCAGCGCCGCTACTTCTTCTTTTTTGCTTGGGCGCGGCGCTGCGCACGGTTTAGCTGCTGGTTGGCTGGTGCCGCCTGACGGGGGCCCTGAGTGGTTGTCCGGTTTGGAGCCTGGCGGCCAACGTCCCCCATGACAGTCTTCGGGGCTGCAGCCTTGCGAGCTTTTTGCTTCTGGCTCTTCGCACGTTTGTCCGCGGGCTTCTTAGCGGGCTGCTGGCCACCAGATCCTATGGGCTTTCCCTGAGCCTGCGGCTTCGACGCTACCGCCGCAGGCGCTGAGGTCGCAACGGCCGCGGCCGCCGCAGGGGAGACCAAGCCGCCTTGTGCCAGGAGCTCATCGCGCTGCTCCAGGGCCTTCTGGAACTGAACGTTGTAGGCAAACACCTGCTGGACCGATTCCTCGCGGATCCGCTCCATCATCGCCTGGAACATCTTCGCGGCTTCGTCCTTGTACTCCACCAACGGATCACGCTGACCCATGGCACGCAGGCCGATGCCCTCCTTTAGGTAATCCACTTCGTAGAGATGCTCGCGCCACAGCCGGTCGACAGTGGAGAGCACAACTCTACGTTCCAGTTCGGAGACGGGATCCTCCCCCAACTGTTCGACGGCAACGGGGTTCTCTTTCAACGCCTCCGTGGCGGTCTCATAGGCGGCGCGTATGTCACCGCGCAGCTCGAATTCTAGGTTCTCACGAGTGAGCGTCGACAGACCGCCGTACTCCTCCACCACGTCATCCACGGTGATCGAGGTCGGATAGTACCCGCGCAGCTCCGCCCACAGTTCCTCCAACTGCCATTCCTGTGGATCGTCGGCGGCCGTGTACTGTGCCACGATGCCGCTGACCAGCTGCTCTTGGAAGTGCATCAGCTGACCGCTCAGGTCCTCGCCGCTCATCACCCGAGCACGTTCCTCGTAGATCAACTCACGCTGCCCAGTCATGACGTCGTCGTACTTCAGGACGTTCTTCCGGATCTCGAAGTTCCGGGCCTCCACCTGAGACTGCGCCGACGCGATTGAACGGGAGACCATCTTCGACTCCAAAGGAGTGTCCTCCGGATATGCCCCCGACGTCATGATCCTCTGAGCCATACCAGAGTTGAAGAGACGCATCAGGTCATCTTCCATCGACAGGTAGAAGCGCGATTCACCCGGGTCTCCCTGCCGCCCTGAGCGCCCGCGAAGCTGGTTGTCAATGCGTCGGGATTCGTGTCTCTCCGTGCCGAGGACGTACAGGCCACCGAGTTCAGCCACCTCATCGTGTTCTTCAGCAACCGCGCGCCGAGCGTCCTCCAGCGCCTCCGCCCAGGCCTCCCGGTATTCCTCCGGGTATTCCTCCGGATCCAAGCCCCTGCTCTTCAGATTCGCCTGGGCGATGAACTCCGCGTTACCTCCAAGCATGATGTCGGTTCCGCGTCCCGCCATGTTCGTTGCAACGGTTACCGCGCCCTTGCGCCCAGCCATCGCCACCACTTGCGCCTCACGCTCGTGTTCCTTGGCGTTCAAGACTTCACGGGGAATGCCGCGTTCCTTGAGAAGACGTGCCACCAGCTCCGACTTCTCAACCGATGTGGTACCGACGAGGACGGGCTGGCCCTTCTTGTGTCTTTCCGCTATGTCGTCGATGATCGCGTTCATCTTGCCCTGCATGGTCGGGAACACCAGATCTGGCTGATCCGCGCGGATCATGGGGCGATGGGTTGGGATCGGAATGACGCCGATCTTGTACGTGGAGGCAAACTCAGCCGCTTCAGTCTCAGCGGTACCAGTCATTCCGGCGCGAGACCCTTCAGGGTAGAGGCGGAAGTAGTTCTGCAACGTGATCGTCGCAAGAGTCTGGTTCTCCGCCTTTATTTCCACGTTCTCTTTGGCTTCGATTGCCTGGTGCATGCCCTCGTTGTAGCGTCGCCCTGAGAGCACACGACCCGTGTGCTCGTCGACAATCAGCACCTCACCGTTCTTGACGATGTAGTTGTCGTCCCGGTGGTACAGCTCCTTGGCCTTGATTGCGTTGTTCAAGAACCCGATCAAAGGAGTGTTCGCAGCCTCGTAAAGGTTGTCGACGCCGAGCTGGTCCTCAACCTTTTCTATGCCGTTCTCAAGTATGCCTACGGTTCGCTTTTTCTCATCGACCTCGTAGTCGACGTCCTTCTCCAGGAGGTTGGCAATACGAGAGAACTCCACGTACCAGCGGTTCAAATCACCGGCTGCGGGACCCGAAATGATCAGTGGTGTCCGCGCCTCATCGATGAGGATCGAGTCCACCTCATCCACGATGACATAGTTGTGTCCGCGCTGAACCATGTCCTCCGGCCGCTGGGCCATGTTGTCGCGCAGGTAATCAAACCCAAACTCATTGTTGGTCCCGTAAGTGATGTCGGCCTCGTAGACCTCTTTGCGCTCCTGGGGGGTCTGCCCGGCTAGCACGCAACCCACGGTGAGTCCAAGGAAGCGGTAGACGCGACCCATCATCTCCGACTGGTATTCCGCCAGGTAATCATTGACGGTCACGACGTGGACGCCCTTGCCCTCCAAGGCCCGGAGGTAGGAGGGCATGGTGGCTACGAGGGTTTTCCCCTCACCGGTCTTCATCTCCGCGATATTGCCGCCGTGCAATGCCGCAGCGCCCATCACCTGTACGTGGAACGGCCTCATACGCAGCACGCGCCAGGCCGCCTCACGGACGGTTGCAAAGGCCTCAACCATTAGGTCGTCCAGGGTCTCCCCAGCCGCCAGGCGCTCTCTGAACTCCTGAGTTTTACCCTGAAGCTCTTCATCGCTTAGTTGCTTGAAGTCTTCTTCTAGGGCGTCAACTTGGCTGGCGATCTTGTCGAGCCGTTTGATCTGCCGGCCCTCACCAGCCCTGAGGATCTTGTCAATAATCGACACACGAACTCCTTGATAAGCCAGTCGCACAGCCCGTCTGACGAGATGGCGTACCCACTAGCTTACGTAATCATCGCAAACATGGTGGTGGGCCCCGCCATAAGCACGGTGGGACCCATCACGCGAGGACACTTACCAAGCGAGTGTCACTCCTCTTCTTCGACCTTTGTGTTCAGACGGAGAACCCCGTAGGTCCACCCCTTTCTGCGGTAAGCCACGCAGGGCTGCTTCGTGTCTTTGTCCACGAACAGGAAGAACGGGTGCCCCACCAACTCCATTTGATGGAGGGCTTCATCAACAGTCATCGGCGCCGCTTCATGCACCTTCTGCCGGACAATCACGGGTGAGTCGCCCAACTGTTCTTCCCTTACCTCCCCCGGCTTCAAATCACCCGCCGGGCGAAGCGCCCAATTTTCAGCGTCACGCAAGTCCTCGTCCACGCCCTCCACATGCGGCTCATCAAGATCCGGGTCCGGGACCCCTTCATACTTGAACCTCCGGTGATCCTTCGCGCGGTCCCGCAAGCGCCGCAGACGCTCAAAGAGCTTTGCGCTTGCAAGGTCGACTGCCGAGTACCTGTCTCCCGCGTCCGCCTCAGCCCTGATCACCGGGCCCTTCCCGTAGACCGTTAGTTCGATCCTCTCCGAGTTATCAGCCAGCCGCGGGTTCCGCTCATGAGTGAGGAGAACATCAACGCGCTGCGCGCGGGGGTAGAACTGAGAGACCTTCTCCAGTTTTGCCTCTACCGCCTGACGGAAGTTGGGGTGGATTTCGGCATTTCTGCCGGTGACAACAATGTCCATGGGATCCTCCGGGACTTGTAGATGAAAAGCACTTCAGGCGTCTTCCGCCTGGATGAAAAGACGACCCTCCTAAACCTTGTGCGAACAGGCCGCTCTGGCAGCCGCAGGGCGGCCCCAGAGTCCCCCTATTCTACTTCAGTGAGACACGATTCACAGGCTGTAGCCACTTAGCGTTCTGCCACCGCCAACGCCGCGGCGCCCACGACTTGTTCTCCAAGCAGGGAGGCGACCTCCCGCAACGTTGCGCCGGTGGTGACCACGTCATCCACCACCACAACCATCGCCTCTCTGGGCGGCGCAGAAGCCAAGCGCATCGATCCGTGTCGGCTTCGGCCCCGCACCCCTGCACTTCGTCCCTCCTGCCCCTTCACCCCCGGGCGCAGCGCCACCGCGCGGACGACTGGAACCGACGCGGTCAGTTCCTGACGCAGCCCCAGAGCCACGCCTGCGGCCACCTGCGGCACGACTTCCTCCCGCCTCCTGCGTCTTGCGTGCGAGGGCGGGGCCGGCACTACCCACAGCGGCGCTCTCAGCCATGAACTACGAAGACTGGGACAGACGCCGACCAGTGCCTGACCTGTACGCTTCCCGAGAGTGATGCCGCCAGCGCGAAGAAACCAGTCCAAGTCCCTGTGCGGCTGGTGCTTAGCCGCCAGGATCACGTTGCGCAGGTGCCCTCCGTAGGGGCCAAGGGAGAAGATCCGGATCTCCGGGCGTCCCCGGGCGTCCTCCAAGTATCCCTCGCGAGGTTCAGCGTTCGCCAACTGCGCGCATTCCTCACACATCGGAGTGTCCCATTCTCCGCAACCAGCGCAACGTACGGGCAGCAGGAGGTTCTTCAGTTCTCGCCAGGGGGACTCCGGATCATTCATGAGACCAGCTTCCGCGACTGACGCAACAAGCGCGCCCTCGACGTCCAGGGCTGCGGACGGACGCGAAAGACCGTCAGTTCAACCGGCGAAACTCATTTGCTCAAGTGCATCCTCAAGCTCAATCCAGGCAGCTCCCGCACGCTGGAACGCGACGCCGTCCTCGCGTTGGACGATCATGGACCCGACGATTGACGAGGCCGTGATGCTCGTCGCCCCCTCCGGCGCGGTCATGGTCTGTATCCAGCCTCCCAGCGGCTGTACCTCAACTGACCGCTGTGATCCTGAATGTGCGGCAAGACCCGCGATGGTCGTCTCCCCCACCCAGGTGAGATCTATCAGAGTTTCTGAGAACTGAGTCAGGGTTTCCGCCTGCTGCAACGAGTACGTACCGCCCTCCGGGTCACGGTACAGAGCCGCCAACACGACCTGGGTTTTCCCGCCGCTGTCCACCAGGAGAGCCACACGCGCCCCGTCCGGAGAGACTCTCACCAGGCGCACTGCACCATCCACCGGTGCGTCCATGACCTGTTCCGCGCCATCGCTTGTGAACAAATACAGGCTGTGAGGGGCGGAGGAGCTGGCGACCCAAACGTTTCCGAATCTGTCGACCGAGGGCGCACCGACGCCGGGCACATCATGGAAGACCACCACGTCCTCGCCCGCACCGCCCAGGTAGGCCACCGATAGTTTCCCGCCAACGACCCATGCGGCCGGACTGGATGCAACCGGCCCGACAGTCGGATCAGAAGCTGCGGCCCCCTCCGCCTCGGGATCGGAGACCACGGTCGTCGCGGTTGATGATCCGACGACGACTGCGCCGTCCTCAATCCCGGCGAGGCGATCCAACCGGTACTGCGGCCCACTGGGCAGCGTTTCCTCCAGTTCCACCCCGTTCAACTTCACCGTCACTGTCTGAACCGCAGGAAGCTGTTTGAGCGTCGTATCGATCGCCCACAACAATGCCTGCCTCTCACCCTGTTGCGTCCCTGTTTCCCCCTCGAGGGCGACCGTCGCCGCCCGGTCCTTCACGTCCACGGAAGAGGTCGGCAGCCCCAGGTTCTCAACCACAGAAGCGTCGACCGCACCTGCCACTTGTTCACTTGGACCTTCGATCAAGCCCTGAACCAGGTGAGATGCCACCCGCGTCCTCGGATACCAGCGCGGATCGGGCACCAACGCGCTAAGGTCCGCGGAGGGAAAATAGAGATTCACCGATTGGTAGGCGCTCAAGAACGCGGGTTGAGACAAGATCAGTCCGTTATCGAGTTCCGAGATGCGCCATTCGCCGTCCTCGTCCGTCGTCAAGGTAAACGCAACGTTTGTCTTGCCGGAAGGGGAGGGAACTGACAACGCTCCCGACTGATCGACCGAGCCGATCGTGTCAACAGTTAAGACGACCTTCGACTGACCGTCCCCCTCGTCCTCAGAAGACGCAGACGGCGGAGACCCCGCCGGGAACACAACAACCTGGGTCCCTGGCTCCCACGCAGCGGCAGCCTCGGCCGTGAGGTAGAGCCGGGCCGTAGCGAAATCGTCGTAGACACCGGCACTGGCAGCGCGAATGAAGTCGTCAACCAGCTGTTCGGGGCTGGACCCCTCCTGGGGCGCGGAGCCGAACTGACGCAGCGGCTCCCTCTGCGGAGCCTCGATGGCAAACTCGTGGGGTTCACCGCTGGTTGGAAGGGTCGCGCACGCGCCAGAGGCCAGCAGCGCGAAGACGCCAACGACGGCGACAGAGAGGCGGCGCCTCATTCGTCTTCCTCCCACACCATAAGAGGAAACTCCCTGACTGCACTCTGGGGCGCCCTCGGCAGTGTTACCACGAAGGAACTGCCTTTCCCGATCTCACCCCACGCGTTAATAACCCCGTTGTGCAAGGTCACGTCTTCTTTCGCGATCGCAAGGCCAAGCCCGGTCCCTCCGGTCGTGCGGGTGCGGGAAGGATTTGCCCGGTAGAACCGGTCGAACACCCGGTGCACTGTTTCCGGCTTCATGCCCACACCATGGTCACGCACGCGTACTGCCACGGAAGTGTCGCTGGAGGCGATGTCTACTTCCACTGGTTTCCCCTCCGCGTATTCTGTTGCGTTCACCAACAGGTTTCGGATGACCCTTTCCACCCTCCGGGGGTCCATGGGAACCGAGCATCGATCCGGGCGCGGACCGAGCACCACTTCAACACCGAGCCTCTCTGCGAGCTCTGCGTTAGCCGCGACAACACGCTCCACCAGCGAGTACAAGTCGGTGGGTTCTGCATCAAATTGAGCCGAGTTAGCGTCGTACCGGGAGATTTCTAGAAGGTCTGCCAGCATCTGCTCAAACCTCGCCACCTCCTGATGGAGCAGCTCCGCAGAACGTTCGGCCGCCGGTGGAAGCGCCTGCCTCTCGTCATAAATGATGTCTTCAGCCATCCGAATGGTGGTCATCGGAGTCCGCAGTTCATGGGACACATCCGACACGAAGCCCTGCTGGAACTTGGAGAGAGTGTCGTAGTCCTCGATCTTCGATTGGAGCGACTCCGCCATCTCATTGAAAGTGCTGGAGAGTTGAGCCATCTCATCGCTGCCCGACACCTGCAGCCGACTGGTTAGGTCACCCGCTGCAACCGACCGCGCAGCGTCCGCCGCCGCCCTGACCGGGCTGAGCAGACGGTACACGAGGACGAATGAGACGCCGCCCATTATCAGCAAAGCCGGAACGGCTCCTATGCCCAGGATTCGCATCATTGTGTTGAGAGTCGCCTGTTCCTGAGCAAGCGAGTAGACGATGAACATCTCATAGGGGCCGGCCGAGGGAACGTCCAAGAGTGCACCTGTGACGATGCCCGGGGCCGAGGTCCCTTCCACTTCAAGATCGACGGACTGCCACAGGCCCGAATCGTACGAAAGATCGGCACGAATCTCGTCGGTGACTAGGTCCCCGTACTGAGGGTTGACGTACTCATTAATGCGAAACGTCGTGGAGGACTCAGGAGAACGCAGAAGCATGATGTCGACCGCCGAAGCGCCCGCAGCGGATTCACGGATGGCAGTGAGGACCTGCGTGACAACCTCTTGGACCTGATCGGGTGTCACCGCGGTGGACTGGTCCAGGGCGTCCTGCGCCTGTGAGAATCGGACTGAAGCGTCCTCCAAGATGATGTTGCGCCGTGTCGCAAATAGGTCTGAGCGCAGAAGACCTGTGGCCGCGAAGATGAATGCCAACAAGATGACCATCAGCACCGCGGACAGAGCTATCGCGATCCGCGCTGAAAGCGACCCCGCCAGAAATTGGAATCCGGAACCCAGCTTTGATCCGCCTTCGCCCGCTCCCCCGGCGTCGGTCTTCCCCCGTTTTCGGGCGGCCGAGGCGACTCTCAAGACCCCGTGCCAGCGCGGTAGCCAACCCCGCGGACCGTGATGACCAACGACGGACTCTCAGGGTCCCTTTCGATCTTTGAGCGCAACCGCTGGACGTGGACGTTCACCAGACGCGTGTCTGCCGCGTGCCGGTATCCCCACACTTGCTCCAGCAGCTCCTCCCGCGTGAACACCTTCCACGGCGCGCGGGCGAGGGCGACGAGAAGATCAAACTCCAGGGGTGTAAGGGGGAGAAGATCTCCACCGCGGCGGACCTGATGCCCCGACACGTCAATGGATAGATCGCCCAGAGTTAGCTGTTCCTCTTCCACTTCGGCCTGGGTGCGCAGACGTGCCTTGACACGTGCGACCAGCTCTTTCGGCTTGAATGGTTTGGGCACATAGTCGTCCGCGCCGGCCTCCAAACCGAGCACCACATCCGCAGTGTCAGAGCGGGCGGTGAGCATCACGATGGGCACGTTGGAGACGCGTCTGATGTCTTCACATATCTCGATCCCACTGCGGCCAGGCAGCATGACGTCGAGTAACACCAGATTCGGGTCGTATTCTTGGAATGCCTGCATGACTTCGTCTCCGTCATAGCATTCGCGAACCTCGAACCCTTCCCCCTTCATGACAATCCCGATCATTTCGGCGACGCCAACGTTGTCGTCTACCACCAAAATTCGCGAACCCATAACGTGATCGTCCCACGATCTGCGGGACATGTCACCTCAAGGTACGGGCACAATAGGGCCATGAGCTTCGACCAGAATTACCAAGCCCAGCAGCCCAGCAACCCCTGGGGCTCGGCCTACCAACCAAAGCCACCAGTCATCCCTTTTCGGCCGTTGAACCTGGGTGACCTGATCGACGGCACCTTCTCCGCCATCCGCTCCAATCCCCGCGTCATGTTCACAGTCTCCACGGGAACCATGGCGATCTTCGGCCTGATCTCCGGAATCATCACACTGTTCACACCGGAGTACGAGTTGACCGCCGAAGCGGATGGGACTCTGATCTTCCCCGGTGGCCTATCACTGCTCGGGCTGATTACCGCCCTCGCTACTCTGGTCGTAACCGGGATGCTG